>CAVKBP010000262.1:0-2005 GCA_963654395.1 Ruminococcus sp. CAG:382 | reverse complement strand
CATACTGCATCACTGTCTGTATTAATCTTTAATTCAGGTCTTGTCACTATGCTGCCATTGACAGTTACATGCTTTTTCCTTATAAGCTCTTTAACCTCGCTTCTCGTACCTGCCTGCATGTCTGCAAGATATTTATCCAGTCTTATTATCATTTACATCCATCTCCAGCCTGCAAGATATTTATTCTTTAACTGCCCATCCGCGTTCTTGCCCCAGCCAAGCGGATAGCCGTCAACACATACAAGTGTCCAGCCTGATTTCACATTGCAGTCGTCTATATCTATAGTCTCACCCTTAAGATATCTGATAATTCTGTCATCCGAAACAGGAAGGTCAAGGCAGTTACTGAATTGTTCTTTGTTAAGTGCCATTGCAAATGCCTGGCTTGGCTCAAATCGGTTTTTCTTAAGCTCACCAAGCAGCAGACCATTTCTTATAATTCTTAAGCCGCGTTCCTCTGCCATATAAGGTGATGTAAGATACACCCTTGTATCTCTGATATTGATATAAGCCGGATTATATTCAAATGTAGTGCTGTCTATAAATTTCTTTAATTCGTCAGGAAGCTTAGTCTTTCCCGCTGCCGGTCTTTTAGAGGATGTATAATCCTCTCCGTCCTTTTCAAATAAAGCCACAAAATGTCCTTCTCCCGGCATCTTGTGAGGAAATATCCTGACAGCCTTTTCAAGATGATATCCTTCGTCAGTATCAAAGCCATGTGAGAAGCCCTCATATGGCTTGATATCTATAAGGTGCATATCAGGTCTGTTGGTAAGCAGATGTATTACGGAATCCTCATCCTCAAGCTTTGAAAATGTGCATGTAGAATATAACAGCTTTCCACCCGGCTTTAACATATCAGCGCCGGCAAGAATGATATTTCTTTGAATCTGTGAATAGAATTCCGGACCGTTCTTTTCCCATGCCTTGATAAGCTTATTATCCTTACGGAACATTCCCTCTCCGGAACAAGGCGCGTCAATAAGCACCTTATCAAAGAAGCCTGAGAATCTTGAAGCAATGCCGACAGGATCTTCATTGAGCACACACAGATTAGGAACACCGAAGACCTCCACATTCTTGAGCAGTGCCTTGGCGCGGGAATTGCTTATATCGTTAGTTATAAGCAGTCCTGTCCTGTTTAACTTGGCTGCAAGCTCTGTTGACTTGCCTCCCGGAGCTGCACACATGTCAAATACAACATCTCCCTCATCAACCGGAAGAACATTAGCCGGTGTCATGGCGCTTGGCTCCTGGATATAATATAAGCCGGCAAAGTAATACGGATGCTTGGCAGGCTTGTCCTCCTCTGAATAATAGAATCCGTTCTCAATCCATGGAACAGGCTCCAGCTTAAACGGACATATTTTAAGAAAATCCTCTGTAGATATCTTTAAATTATTAACACGCAGTCCATATAATCTCTTATCATTAAAGCTTTCTATGTAACTGTCATATTCATCCTTTAACAGTGCCTTCATGGCTTCTGTATATTTTTCTGGTAAATTCACGCTGTATACCTCAATTCTAAAATATTATAGTATCCTTCCACAATCTGATTAATAAATTCTGCCTGGCTCTGGGCAGTTACGATATTTTCACTATACCGACTGGGCGCGGTAATCCTCTGCTATTATGTCTAACTGGCGCGAAAATCTCGACAGCTCATTGACATCGCCCTTTTCGTATATTTCATAGAATTCGTCCTGAATCTTTACAACGACCTGCTTATTAGCCACTTTGTACAGATTCTGGATAGTGCTTAATATATCCGCAACAATATTGGCCTTAACCATAAAATAAGTCTGTGAATTAATGATTTCATCATGTATAGATGACATTTCATTATCAAGTGTTATAAGAGCGTCAGAGGCCGCATTAAGCCTTTCTCTTACATGTGCCGGAATCTCGCCATCATATTTGTACTGGAGTGAATGCTCGATAATCGCCCAGAAATTCATGCCAAGCGTCCTTATCTGTATCTCAACAGGTATAACTGCAGTTC
>CAVKBP010000261.1:0-2015 GCA_963654395.1 Ruminococcus sp. CAG:382 | reverse complement strand
AGTTGATTGAACCGCCGTGTACCGAACGGTACGCACGGTGGTGTGAGAGGTCGGGGAAATTTATTTAATTTTCCCTCCTACTCGATTTCGTTACGGTGAACTAATCCGTTTAGGCTGTAGCTGCCTATTTATCCCTATCCAGCCATTTGCATATGTAATAGCTAACTATACCTGCAAACACACTTCATTGTATGAAGTATGGCAGAAGAATTGAGAAAAGACCCAAAGGGGCATAAATTAGGCATGGGCGAAACATACGACGAAAAGACTAGGTGTTATAGATATTCTGCGAATGATGTGACAGGGAAGCGAATTCAGCTTTATAGTTGGACTTTAACGCTAAAAGATAAAGTGCCTGCTGGAAAGAAGCAGAAACCCGGAAACAGTTTGAGAGAAAAAGAAGATAACTTTATTTCAGAACGCTTGCAAGCGGTTGATATGTCCGGTGGCAATATAAGATTTACTCACTTGATAATGCACCTGCCATTGTATCATTGAATGATGATTACGACGAAGAACCAGAACCGGATTTTAATGAAGAAGCGGACGACGAAGACTGAAAAATGATGGCGTGTTATATCATTGATATATAACACACTTTCTAACTCATAATATTATAGAGTAAATACTCTCATAAATTAGGAGAAATGAAAACCAATTAAATATAAAAATATGTAAAAATGTTGAAAAATAAAGGCTTATCGCCTTAAATCTGTTGGCACGAAAGGAGATAAAAAAGTGGTCAAAATACTATTTATATGCCACGGCAATATATGTCGAAGCACCATGGCAGAAAGTGTTATGACATATTTAATTGAGAAAGAAGGACTTGCAGATAAGTTCTATATTAATTCAGCGGCGACAAGCCGCGAGGAGATTGGCAACGGACCGCATCATGGCACTGTTGCAAAGTTAAAGAGGGAAGGAATTCCAGTGATTCCACATAGGGCGGTGCAGATGACTCTGAAGGATTATGAGGAGTATGATTACCTCATTGGAATGGACACAGAGAATATCCGCAATATGCAGAGAATATCAGGTGGAGATCCGGATGAGAAAATATATAAGCTGCTTACTTTTGCAGGAAGCGGACTTGATGTGGCAGATCCATGGTATACAGGAGATTTTGAGGCAACATACAGGGATATTTTAGCAGGCTGTAAGGGACTGCTTGAATGTCTTAAGGAAGAACTTTAAGTAAGAATTTTTCACCTATCGTCAAGGTGCGATAGGTGTATTTATAATTTCAAGCTGTTGAAATAATAGCTGTTGTTGTTATCATCAAGGCGCGATATGCGTATTCATAATTTTCAGGCTGCCGTAATAATAGCTGTTACAGATATCATCAAGGCAGGATATGTGTATTCATAATTTCAAGCTGTTGTCGTTATCATCAAGGCGCGATATGCGTATTCATAATTTTCAAGCTGCCATAATAATAGCTGTTGCCGTTATCATCAAGGCACAATATACATATTCCGTCTGTAAGAGCCAAATACAGTTGCAGTCGTCTTAAGCTCTGCACCGAGGCGGCGGAAGGATGAGTTGCTGGCGGTGTTGTCTGGGTGGGCAACGGCGAGAATTGTGTCGATGCCGCGGTTGCGTGCAATGGTGCGGAGGCGGCTGTTCAGCTCACACATGAGGTTGCGACCACGGAAGTCCGGGTGAACCATGCAACGCCCAATTTCAGCTACATTTGTTGAATAAATGTCAAGACCAAGCTTTTCAGCTTCCTCGGCAAATTCGTGCTCGTTGAAGAAAAGTGCGCTTGCGGCAACTAGTTCGTTATCGTCATTGAATGCACCAAGGAAACAGGTCCAGTCGGCATCAAAAAAATGTGAGCGCTCAATGTCATCAATAGGTATCCACCACTCCGGAACAGGAAGAGAATTCTCAATAGTGAAAATCAGCTTATCAAGAGCCAGTTTGTCGTTCATATCCAATACGCGTATGTTCATATAAATCTCCATTCCGCAGGCACAAAGTGCCGGAGGAATCGCGAGCCAAATGTCAGA
>CAVKBP010000260.1:0-2015 GCA_963654395.1 Ruminococcus sp. CAG:382 | reverse complement strand
ATATTATGACAGGTGAAGAATATATGAACCTTGGTGTTGCGCAGGCAACTGTAACTATGAACCAGAATATAGGTGGACCATTTGGTGCCGTTGTAATAAAGGACGGAGAGATTATAAGTGTTGCCAGCAATTCGGTTTTAGAGGATAATGATCCGACTGCCCATGCAGAGGTTAATGCAATAAGAAAAGCATGCAGCAAGCTTGGAACATATGATTTGACAGGATGTGAAATGTATGCAACGGGATATCCATGTCCTATGTGTTTATCGGCTATTATATGGGCTAATATCAGGAAGGTATATTACTGCAATGATGTATCGCAGGCAGAAGAGATTGGCTTCAGGGATGATTATATCTATGACTATATAAGAAATGGCAATCCGCAGGTATTGAATTTAGAGAAGTGTACAACGCAGGCAGGCAAAGAGCTTTATAAGAAGTATGCAGACATGCATAAGACGATTTATTGATTGAGCAGGGCAGATAAATGCTTGTTAAATAAAAAACTAAGTTGATTTGACACGCAAATATGTTATTATATTATAGGTATGTGTTGAAAAGATTTTAATTATTTGGAGGATGAAATGAAAAAGACTAAAATTATTTGTACAATGGGTCCTAACACTAACGATAGAAACCTTATTAAGAATCTTGCGTTAGCTGGAATGGACATTGCAAGATTTAATTTTTCACATGGAGACCATGAAGAGCAGGCAGGAAGATTTGCCTTAATTAAGAGCGTAAGAGAAGAGCTTAATATTCCTATCGCAACACTTCTTGATACTAAGGGACCTGAAATCAGAACAGGTGCTGTTAAGGATGACAAGAAGGTAACACTTGTTGAAGGACAGAAATATACATTAACAACAAGAGATGTTCCAGCAGATGACAAGATTAACATGGTTACATATGCAGGACTTCCAGAGGATGTAACTACAGGCAATACTATCCTTATCGATGATGGTCTTATCGAGCTTAAGGTTGATAAGGTTGATGGTACTGAAATCGAATGTACAGTTATTAATGGTGGTGAGCTTGGTTCTAAGAAAGGTGTTAATGTACCTAATGTAAGCATCAGACTTCCGGGCATCACAGAAAAGGATAAGGAAGATATTATATTTGGTATTGAGCAGGGCTTTGACTTTATCGCAGCTTCATTTGTAAGAAATGCAGCATGTATCGAAGAAATCAAGCACCTTCTCTGGGAGCATGACGCTGATATTCCTGTAATCGCTAAGATTGAAAATGCAGAGGGTATTGATAATATAGATGAAATCATCAGAGTTGCTGACGGTATCATGGTAGCCCGTGGTGATATGGGTGTTGAGATTCCTGCTGAAGAGGTTCCACATATCCAGAAGGAAATTATCAAGAAATGTAATGCAAAGTATAAGCCAGTTATCACAGCTACACAGATGCTTGATTCAATGATTAGAAATCCAAGACCAACAAGAGCCGAGGTTACTGATGTTGCCAACGCTATCTATGATGGAACAGATGTAGTTATGCTTAGTGGAGAGACAGCTAATGGTAAGTACCCATTAGAGGCTGTTAAGATGATGGTTAAGATTGCAGAAAGAACAGAGCAGGAGATTAAGGGACATTCAATTGAATATTCTAATCTTCACAGCAAGAGAAGTATTTCAAGTGCTGTATGTAATGCTACAGTACAGACAGCTTACAATCTTGGAGCTAAGGCTATTATCTGTCCTACAATTTCTGGATTCACAGCAAGACTTACATCTAAGTTAAAGCCAGATACAGAGATTATCGGATGTTCACCATACGATAATGTTCTTAGAAAGATGCAGATTTACTGGGGCGTAAGACCTCTTAAGACAGCAACAGAGATTTCTACAGATAAGATTATCGACCATGCATTAGAAGCTTCTGAGCATGCTGGTTATATTGAAGAGGGCGATACAGTAATTATTTCTGCTGGTATTGCAACATCTTCTGAATCTTCATCTAAGAGAGGACTTACTAACACAATGAGAGTTGTTACAATCTAGTTC
>CAVKBP010000259.1:0-2037 GCA_963654395.1 Ruminococcus sp. CAG:382 | reverse complement strand
GGCTTATATGTAGAACCCGGAGCTATAAATGACTGGGTTGCCCTGTTAAGCAGCGGACTTGCATTGTCATTGACAAGTGAGCTGTAATACTTTGCATCAACCGAACCAGAGAGCTTATTATTATCATAGCTTGGATAAGAAACCAGTGCCAGTATATCTCCATTATTAGGATTAGTTACAACTGCTGAACCTGAACAAGGCTTAAGCGCGAGCTGTCCTACAGTTATAATTTTATTGGAAATAGCGTATGACATAAAATCATATGCACCCATGCTTCCCGAAGCAAGTGCCTGATACTTTGAATCCTCAGAATTCATATCAAGGACACCCTGTTCATATAATAACATGCACACCTGTCTGCCTGATATGCTGCCTGCATTAATCATATATTTGTACATTTTCTTAAAAAATGAAGTATCCGAATCCAGTGCGGACAGGACATAATCAACAAGCGCATCGTACGATTCTGAAAGACTTGTGTACTGCTGTGCAGAAAGCGATGACATATCAATCCAGTTCTTGGAAATACCATAAGTAAGAAGCTGTGATATGCTTGTTGAGTCTCCATATATCCAGTCATAATAAACACTGTCGCTTGTATCAACATTAGCCTGGCTGAATATATTCTCACTTCTTAAAAGGTCGTATATATACCATATATAGAGCTTCTGCTCTTCTGAAAGCTTTCCATATGCTGTATTACCTGATGTAAGCTCTTCCCTAAGCCACGAAAGGGTTTCTGCTTTCTTGGCTTCAAACTGGCTGTATATCTCTGCTTCATTAGCCGTATTCTGCTCTTCTATCTGCTTTAAGGAAACAAGATTATTATCAATAAGCGCAAAATATACTTCCTGTGCTGTTATATATATGGTATCAACATCGCCTGAACCATCATATGTAATCTTAGTGCTTCCAGGAGTAAAATACTGCATGAAAACATTGGTTACTTCATCTTCAATCGCATGATAAATAGATTTCTGGAGATTAATATCAATTGTAAGATACACATCATTTCCAGCCTGTGGAGCCTCCTCGTCAAGCACCTCTGTAATTCTTCCTACTGTATCAACATATACAGATTTCTCGCCCTTCGTGCCAGAAAGCTCGCTCTCCATGCTCTTTTCTATGCCTGATTTACCTACAATATCATTGCTTTCATATCCATCACCTAATTCCTCAAGCTCTGCATTGGAAACCGTTCCGGTATAACCAAGTATCTGTGAACAGTACACACTGTCGACATATCTTCTGATATACTGCTCCTCAACTGTTACACCTACCAGCTCATCACTGTTTTCCAATATGGCAGCAACAGTCTCGTCAGACACTTCATTTGCAATAACAAATGTAAGATACCTGTTGTAGGAATTGGCAGCCATATATCTTCTTAAATTGACCATCATTAAAGAATGCTCAATCCCAAATTCTTCGTAGTCAATGCTGTATGTTTCACAGAGATATTTAAACATATTTTCTGCTGATGTAGCCTTCTGTTCATCGGTTAATGCAGCAATTGACTCTGTTCCATAGGAATCCCTTAAGAATCTTAAAAGAGAGGTTCCCTCGACATTATATGAAAACTGCCCATTATTATAGATAATTGGAAGATCATTAGAATATGAATCTCCATTTTCTTCAATAATATTTAATGTTTTTTCTATCGAATTATTAATTGTTGTGTTTTTGACAGCATTGTCAGAATATCTTCCTGAATCACTGATTTTAACAGCATAGGATAAATCATTATATGCAAGCAGGACACCATTTCTGTCATAAATACGCCCTCTGGAAGCCGCAACACTCATATCCTTCTTAATAGAGCTGGACAGATCTTCTACATATGAGTCTCCGTTTACTATCTGAAGAACAAACAGCCTGTGTACAAGAATGGAAATCAGAATAATAAACACAAGAATCATAGGAAAAATCCTTGATTTCAGGAGACTTCCGATATATTCAAATACTTCCTTCATCAATCTTACCTTTCTTCTTTCTTTCTCTATCCTTTCCGGTCATCACACACACATAATGAACCAG
>CAVKBP010000258.1:0-2043 GCA_963654395.1 Ruminococcus sp. CAG:382 | reverse complement strand
CTTATTGACAAATATAAATACAGGAATGCCAAGTCTCTTAAGCAGACTCCACAGTGTCTCTGTATGCCCCTGCACTCCGTCCATTCCGCTTATTACAAGAACCGCCGCGTCAAGCACCCACAGCGTTCTCTCTGTCTCCGCCGAGAAATCAACATGCCCAGGTGTATCAAGCAGCGTGTAAGAACTTCCGTTGTAATTATAGGCTGCCTGCTTTGAGAATATAGTAATTCCTCTCGCTCGCTCCATCTCGCCTGTATCAAGAAATGTATTCTGATTATCTACTCTTCCAAGCTTTCTTATGCTTCCCGCACTATATAGAATCGCCTCCGACAGCGTAGTCTTCCCTGCATCAACATGCGCCAGCATGCCGATTGTAACTGGATTCTTATGTGGCATAGCGCCTCCTTCCCATGTATACGCAAAAATCCCCCTCTACGAAATTATACATGATAGTATAATAACATAGAGAGGGGGATTTGGCTAATTGATAACGGACATTTTGCAGATCTTTTCAATGCTGCTATCATCATTTCTATGCTTGAATTTGGTATAACCAAAGAACAGATATTAACCAAGTACACCAGAGAGGATTTAGAAAGAGCAGAAGCTGCTATCGCTAATAAGAACTAACTAATAAATTTATAAATAACCTATTCATTATATTAAAAGAGGACACTTAAATGAAGAAAAAAAGTGTGTAACATTGATAAACTCAGTTACGCACTTTATTAATGAACTTGTTATATCTCATATTCCCTTATTAAACATTCATGTTCCTTACTTTGCTTATCATAACTGATTGCGACCAGCAATATATTCCCAGTATAATCCTCAATTGACGCAGGATATTTTTTATCTATTATCTGTTTCATTGCCGTGTCGGCGTTCTGATTCCACTTCAATTCCACCACAATAGCCGGATAATCAGTTCTATATTCCGGCTTTGGCAGAAACACAAAATCTGCAAATCCTCGTCCAGTTGGGATTTCACGAATAGGCTTAAAATAATACTGCATTGCACTAAGATATGCAATTGCTAATACACTGCCTGATTTCTTCATTTGGAACAAATGCTGTGCTATTAATTTGGTCATACGCCAGATATCCAAGATGAATCATATAAGTCAACACATCATCTTTACTCTTTATGTTCAGAGTATCATTCTTAAATGTACCTGTATTAACCTTAACCTCTGCCCCTGAAATCATTGCAATAATAGCTGTCTTCAAACCATCATAATTCATATTAATAAGTGGCACAATCGCTTCATAAGAAGCCGTCTCTGACCAGTAGCTTTTAAATTCTCCTTTCAGCATAACACTTACAACAGCTCTTGGATTGTACACCTGATAATCCTTGAGAAGATACCCATCATACCACATTTTTACTTTATCGAAATCCTGATTATATTCTCTTGCAAGCTCCCTGACCTCATCTTCAGTAAACCCAATATACTGGGCCAGATTACTTGGACTTAGCATAGTAAATTCATCAAAATTATTAAGTGCTGATTGTGTCTTCTCCTTTTTCATCGGAAGAATACCTGTCAGATATGCCAATTGTATATATTTAGTAGGTTCTGTTCCCTTAAACATTCCCCTTAAAAAGTTAATATAATCTTCCTGCACTTTTTTATTAGCAGCTTCATCTCTTATCAAAACATCCCATTCATCAATAATTACAATGAACTTATTTCCTGTCTCTGCATTAATTATTGCCAGTGCTTCCGGCAATGAAACAATACCACTCTCCAATATACCCGGATAATATTCTTTTAATTCTGAAATTGTCTTTTCTGAAATGTATGAAATAAGATTCTCTGCTTTACCTGCCGGTTCCAGACACCACTGAATATCAAGATGTATCACATCATACTTATTCAGATGCTCCTTAAAATCTGGCGATTTACTAATCTCCAGCCCTGAAAACATTTCTTCTGAATTGCAGCCCTTACTATAGTATGCTGTGAGCATATTTGCTGTAATTGACTTTCCAAAACGGCGTGGTCTGCTATTACATATAAATGCATCTGATGATGCCAG
>CAVKBP010000257.1:0-2045 GCA_963654395.1 Ruminococcus sp. CAG:382 | reverse complement strand
CAAACTGTTGTAAATCATGAAAGGCAAGGAAACGCCTAAATTAATAAAATAATAACATGGAGGTAACAGGATGCTTAAATTATCGCTGAAAGAGGGCGAGTACATGAACATCGGAGACAATATCCGCGTTGTATATGTCGGCTCGAATGGAAGAAATGGAAGATTCTTAATTGACGCACCGAGAGAATTAAACATTGTAAGGTCTAAGGTTGAAGTCAACGAGGAAAAGAAAAAGACATATTATCCTGATCCAGAGATTTCAGAGGAAGCCCAGAAAGAAATCCAGAGGATTATCTGGAAAGAAAAGCAGAAAAAAGCCAAAGAAAAACAGGCTGATTAAATTGTTAATAGGCGGCTGTGGCACAGCCACACCCGGGAAGCCGCTTGTTATATAGAACTACTCAGGAAACGGATGTCCTGAGGTAAAAAACATAATAACCCACATAAGTGGGATTAAGGAAGCTGAATTATTTGCTTCCGCAAAACAAGGAGGATTTATTATGGTAGTACAACACAATTTACAGGCAATGAATGCCAACAGAATGCTTAATGTAACAACAAGTGCACAGTCTAAGAGCACAGAGAAACTTTCATCGGTTACAGAATCAACCGCGCCGCAGATGACGCAGCAGGACTTTCAATTTCTGAAAAGATGAGAAAGCAGATTAGAGGTCTTGATCAGGCTTCTACTAATGCACAGGATGGTGTATCAGCAGTACAGACAGCAGAAGGTGCTTTAACAGAAGTACATTCAATGCTTCAGAGAATGAATGAGCTTGCAACACAGGCTGCTAATGGTACTAATTCCGAAGATGATCGTCAGGCTATTCAGGATGAGATTTCACAGCTTACAACAGAGATTGATCGTGTAGCTGAGACAACAAAGTTTAATGAGACATATTTATTAAAAGGTGATAAATCCGGAGCAACAACAAAGACAACTCTTGCAGCACACGATGCAGGTATTGCAGGTAAATTAGGTGATAGCGTCAACGGAAAGATTACATTTACAGCGGACAGTCTTTCAGTAGGTGATAGTGTAACAATCGCAGGCAAAGAGTACAAGATTGTTGACAGCTCAAAGGCAGATGATTATCAGGATATTCAATCTTATACTGCTAGTTCTGGAGATAAGATAACTGATGCAGATGGAAATAGCTATACATATTATGCGAAAGCCGATAAAGATGTAAATGGTAAGAGCGTAGGAGCAGATGGCTGGCGTCAGGATGGAGATTCTGATAATGCTGCGACAACACAGGCAGATATTGTAAAAGTAGGAAACAAGGTAAATGGAAAGTCATTCATTGGTGATGGAGCAAATAAGGCAGAAGCAAAAACAATAGATGGTGTTAAGGCTGATATTAAAGCATTAGCAGAAGCTAGTGAAGTAGTAATTTCAGATGCTGATGGTACTAATGGTGTAACCTATACGGTTGGTACATCTACTAAAAGTGATGGCACAGCATACACAGCAGATGATATTGCTGCATTAGTAACAGGTGATAAACTTGTTAAAGTTGGTGATACAGGTTATGAATATGCTTTGCCAGCATCAAGTACAGCAGATAATGAAATATCTTTAAATGATGCATATGACAAGATTGCAAAGGAGTTAGAGACTGCAAGCAGTATTGGTGCTGATACAAAGGCTTCTGTAAAGAATAATGGAGATGGTACATTTGAAATCACACAGGGTGAGGTTGAAGTAAAGAAATCTCTTTCTTTCAGTTTACATGTTGGTTCCGACGCAGATGCAACTAACAAGATTAATGTTGATATCGATTCAATGAGTGCTGCAGGACTTGGAATAAAGGGAATTAATGTAAAGGATAGTTCTGGTGTAGCTGCAACATATGCTATTGATGCAATCGCAGATGCTATTTCAAAGGTATCATCACAGCGTTCTTCACTTGGTGCTGTTCAGAACAGACTTGAACATACAATTGACAACTTAGACAATGTAGTAGAGAACACTACATCAGCAGAATCTCGTATCCGTGATACAGATATGGCAGAAGAGATGGTTACTTACAGCAAGAATA
>CAVKBP010000256.1:0-2067 GCA_963654395.1 Ruminococcus sp. CAG:382 | reverse complement strand
CACACCTCTTCAGCGATTTCCTTAACAAGCTTTAACTTAGCCCACTGTTCTTCCTCAGTAAGCTTATTTCCAATCTCGCATGAAGCGAATCCACACTGTGGGCTTAAATACAATCTGTCGAGTGGAACATATTTTGCTGCCTCATGAATTCTGTTAATAACAAGCTCCTTGTTCTCAAGGGCTGGTGTCTTAGTTGTGACAAGTCCAAGAACAACCTTCTTGTCCCCAGATACCTTTGCTAATGGTGCAAATCCGCCTGAACGCTCATCATCATATTCAAGATAATAAGCATTAACATTTTCTTCGCCAAAAAGTAAATCAGCAACGCTGTCATATGCGCCTGAGCTGAAGAATGTTGAATGATAGTTACCTCTGCACACATGTGTGTTGATAAGAAGGTCTTCCGGTGCTGCCGCAACAACCTCATTGTTTAACTTAAGCATAAGCTTCTTATAATCTTCGAGAGCCTCGCCGCTTCTTCCTGTAAGTGCAACAGCAAGCTTTGGATTAACCATTCCGCCCCATACGCAGTCATCAAACTGAAGATTTCTGCAGCCTGCCGCATATATCTCAGCAACAAATTCATTGTAAGCCTTGATTACATCCTCTGCAAATGCTTCCTCAGTTCCATAGATTGCAAGTGTATCTGCTAAAAGCTCTGCGCCTGTAAAGTATGCATAGAACTGTCCCGGTGAAGGAATAGTCTGCTTTGCAACAGTGTTCTCATCCTCTAACGCCTTGACGAATTTGAAATGTTCAACAAATGGGTGGTTCTTCACTGATATTTTTCCAACCATATATGTATCATCAATCATTGCTGCTTCTGCGTCAAATGTTGTATTACCGTCAACTGTCTTTCTATGCTCAACGCCATTGAAGCCCCACATGAAATCCAGATGCCATGTAGATCTTCTGAACTCTCCATCAGTTATAACATGATATCCAAGCTCCTTAACCTTAGCTACAAGCTCTCTTATGCAGTCATCCTCAACTGCTGTAAGCTCTTCCCTGTTAATCCTTCCGCTTTCATAATCAGCTCTCGCCTTCTTTAATCTCTCCGGTCTTAAAAAGCTTCCAACATAATCATATCTGAATGGTGTATGTAAATTACTCATATAAATCCTCCTGCTAAAAATCGATATTTATAATAATTGTAGCAGATATGATTTTGTGTTCATAATACATTTTAATGATTGTTGGATATAGTTTGAAGCTATGGTAATTCATCTGTTCATTCTACAATCCATTCTTATAAAAATGGCACCATATATACTGGTATGCAAAAAATGTCATGGTCTTTACTCATATCCTTCGTATAGACCAGATATCGCTTCAATATCCTTCCTGAATATTTTTCTGTAAATACATCAAGTGATTTATGCGTTTTATATCCCGACGATTTCACCTCTATAGGGATTATTTTATTCTTTCTTGCCAAAATAAAGTCTATTTCATAATTATGTTTAGAATTATTATTCATAATCGTATGATAAAATAATTCATTCCCATTAGCTGTCAGACACTGCGCCACAATATTTTCATACAAATAGCCCAGATTAACACTTAATTTATCATTTAACAGCTTCTGATAGATTTCATTTTCTGTAAAATCCTTGTCCTTAAACATTAAAGTTACGAACAGACCTGTATCACTTAAAAATAACTTGAATCTCGATAAGTCCTTTGTATTTGACATGCCAGCAACCGGATCATTTGTATTATATGCGACCAGTACTGTCTTTGAATCTTTTAGTTCTGCGATAAGCTCTAATATTTTATCCTGATTCTCACTATTCAGCACGCTGCCTGTCTGATATCTGGCTGCATTTTTATTAAGCTGCGCCGGAATCGCATCAAACAACATTGCTAACCGTCCTGTCGGATCAATTTTGGCAAAATCACTTTCATACAGATTTAAAATGTCTCTTTTTATTTCGTCTACTTTTCTAAAATTGTTTGTTTCAATATAAGTAGATACCGCCTGCGGCATTCCACCAACCAGCATGTATAGACGGAACTGCCTCAACTGTTTACGGTTAACCGCATCTCCTAATCCCTGATTCATTT
>CAVKBP010000255.1:0-2201 GCA_963654395.1 Ruminococcus sp. CAG:382 | reverse complement strand
GCTTTAATATGTGGAAAACCATCCGAACCTAAGGGAACTTTGGTGGATTATTTAAAAAAAGACAGCCAAACCAACACATCAAGAGTTGTTCCATCTGACATTAACTCTATCAAGAAGACTACCAGCACTGCCAATAATAATGTCTCTAATAATATCAGTAATAATGCCACTAATAATATCAGTAATAATGTCACTAATGATAAGGACGCCAGGCTCTCTAAGCTTGAATACGAAGTGATATCTTATGATGAGGATAAAGACATTTCACATGTGAGAATACATCTGATTACCGGCAGACATCACCAGATAAGAGTGCAGTTTGCAAGCTGCAGGCACCCGCTTGTCGGCGACTACAAATATGCTGACGGCTTTGATATGGATTCGGCTGTTAAAGCAGCTTCTCTTAAGAAAAATCAGATTGCCCTGTGCGCTGTTTCCCTTACTGTTGATAATAAAACATATAGTGTTGTGCCTGATTTTTTCCTTTAATTTAATAACCTCTTCAATCAAGAAAAAGCTCTACGAAAAGAATGCGTTCACATCTTTTCGTAGGGCTTTTAATTTTCAAGGTATTTCAATCAATAAATACCTGCATTGTTTAATTATTTAGCAATTTTCTTTTTTCTTGAAGCTGCAAGAACAACAAATCCTGCTGAAATAATCATTGCTAATGCGTATGGTGCTGCATGCATTGAATCACCTGTCTGGACTGCTGCAGCCTTTGTTGTATCAGCCTGTGCAGTTGGTGCTACTTCCTCTTCTGTAGCTGGCTGTGTTGGCTCATCTACAACAGTCTTGTCGTCAGTCTTAGCATCTGCTTCTGTAGGTGCTTCAACCTTTGGAATTACTGTTACATTAGTCTTCTCTGTACAGCCTTCATGTAAGCAGTGCTGTGACTTTGAACCTTC
Source organism: Ruminococcus sp. CAG:382 (assembly GCA_963654395.1). Classification (GTDB taxonomy): domain Bacteria; phylum Bacillota; class Clostridia; order Lachnospirales; family Lachnospiraceae; genus Lachnospira. The sequence continues at coordinate 1,293 of CAVKBP010000255.1, read as the reverse complement.
TGTTGTTGTAGTAGCTTCCTTATCTACTGTGAAATCTTTGCTGAACTCATGTCCGAGTGCTTCAATTTCTCTTGTTTCTTTTTCTATTCCACAAACAGTGCATACTCTGTGTTCTACGCCTTTTTCTGTACATGTTGCTGCTGTCTTTACTGTCCACTCACCCCATGCATGTTCTTCTGGCTTACCTTCTACGAATTGGAGGAAATCACCTAATACGACCTTGCCGTCTTTTCCTTCTGGCATTGTATCAATGCCACCAGTAACGATCTTCTTAAAGTCACTAAGGTTCTTGAAATCTTCTGCTGTAAGCTTTACCCCTTCACTATTAACTGAATCACCATCTTTATTAATGAAGAAACTTTCAATTGAATAGTAAAGTTTGATTACATCCTCCATAGATTCCTTATCTGTCTTGCCAAGTATTGTCTCACCTTCTGCATCAGTAATTTCTTTATATGTATCATCTGAATAAGATTTAACATTTTCTACTGTAAACTGAGGTTCAACACCTGTATATACATGTAATTCTAAGTTAGAACCACCATTATTATAACCAACTAAGTTAACATAAGTTCCCATTGGATCAGAGTTGTTAGTAAATCCGTTTGATGCATTACCAAATGAGTAGCAATTATATATCTTATGATTAACCGCTATACCTGAACCACCCATCTTAAATCCATTACCATCACCCTTAGATACCTGTAATGAACCATTGTAATATAACATACCATTACCGAAGCATACGCTGTCATAGATTTCTACTGCACCAATAGCTCCTGTTGAACCCTTAGAGAATAAATCCCATCCATCATCAGCGTTGTATGCTGCTATACAACCCTTGAATATGTTACCTTCGCCGCAAGTAAGCTTAGCAGCGAAACCATCTGCATTGTTCTGTGACTTATCACTATTGTTATATGCATTACAATTAATTATCTGATTGTATGAAGGCCAATCTTCCTTGTTGTTAGAACCATCTGTTCTAGATACTGCAAGTCCTGAATTAGAGTGACCATAGAAATCACATCCTTCAAGAATGTTGTGGCTTCCACCAAGTGTAACACCACCACCATTAGCAAACTTCATATTAGCTACATACCAATAATCACCTGATAAATCAAATGTATTAGATACGAACTTGCTATCTACAAAGCTTCCACCAAAATCAAATATAACATCTTCTGTATTATCTGGTGCTGCCATAAAGTACTTCATTCCATCTTCACCAGTACCATCATTACCATGCCATATACCTGTTGTCTTAGTAAGGTTATATGTACCACCTAAAGC
>CAVKBP010000254.1:0-2218 GCA_963654395.1 Ruminococcus sp. CAG:382 | reverse complement strand
GTGAGGAAAGTCCGGGCTTCACAGGGCAGGATGCCGGATAACGTCCGGTGGAGGCGACTCCAAGGCCAGTGCAACAGAAATATACCGCCGTCTGAATCTTAAATTCATAGTTTGAATCTTAGATTCATAGTCTGAATCTCTGGTTCAGACAGGTAAGGGTGGAAAGGCAGTGTAAGAGACTACCGCACTGCTGGTAACAGCAGTGGCACATGTAAACCCCATCCGAAGCAAGACCAAACAAAAGCGTTATAAAGGCTGCCCGCCAAGCTTTAGGTAGGTCGCTTGAGCCTGCTGGTAACAGCAGGACTAGATAGATGATCGTCACAGCATATGCTGACATAACCCGGCTTATAGCGCTGCTCATTTTATTATAATCCGGCTTAGACCGGATTTTTGTTTTGTTGATTTTTTATAGGACATAATATACAATATGAATATATTATGAGCTGCAATTAATAAGGATTGTGTGAAAAATCAGAGATTTTCACACGCAGGATTTGTGCTTGCGCACAAACCTGAGATGCCTTGAAAAGCAGGCAGGAATGGAAGATTATTATGATTAAAAAAATCAGAATAGATAATTTCAAATCACTCAATGATTTTACAATTGATTTAAAGCCGTTAACTGTAATTGTTGGCAATAATGCAATGGGTAAAAGCTCTATATTGCAGGCAATAGCATTTCTTGCTAATTGTACTGTAGATGATTTTGGAATAATACTGGAACGCAGAAACTGGACAGTGAGTAATGTCAAGTCACGGGTAGGCAATGCTGGTAATTCAAGAATATCTTTTGAAACTATAGTACAGATTGGTGATATTGAATTATGCTGGATACTGAATCTCCAGACTAATATAAAGAAGAATACAATACATCTGGTTTCAGAGAGTATAAGGGATATGACTAATAACATAGTACTACTTGATTACAAGAAAGCATCGGGGGGATTTCTGAAGTCTAACGACATGCAGGTGACAATTCCAGATAACTTCGTTGTGTCTAGTTCCTGTCTGAAAATAATAAGAACACTCAGAACAGCGGATGAAAGATTAAAGAGAATATCATATTTTTTTGCTGATTCTGCATCATTTGAGTTATTGTCTCCTAAGGATATGCGGCTTTCAAGCAGAGGTGAAGTTAAGAATATTGGAGAATCAGGAAGAAACCTTCCATCATTTATAAAGAAAATGAATGAACAACAGAAAAAAAGCTTTATGTGTAAAGTCAGGAAAATACTTGGAGATAGAATTAGTGATGTGTCTGCTTCAACAACTGGCAGATCAGGTTGGACACAGATTAATATTAAAGAGCATTATGAAGATGGTGATATAGAATTTTCATCAAGAGAAATAAGCGATGGAATATTAAGAGTACTTGCATTTATAGCGATAAGCGAAATGCAGCCCTCCGATTCAGTATTCCTGCTCGACGAGATAGAAAATGGTATTAATGTAGATTATGCAGAATCATTGATGAGTGTATTGAAGGAGATGTATAGTCAGAGTTCACATCAGCTTATTGTTACTACACATAGCACAGTTTTTCTCGATTATGTTAATTCAGATGAAATTGTATATCTGTTCAGGGATAAAAGCGGCGTGACCAGATCAAGCTATTTGTTTAACAATGAAATATTGAAGGATAAGCTGGAATATATGTATCCTGGAGAAGTACTTCTGAATATGTCACAGAGTGAGATTGCGGAAATGCTGCTTAAAGATAGCATGTAATAATAAGGTGTTAATATAGAAAGTTGGTAAGAATGGATATAGCTGTCACAGGAGAAGGTGTCACAGATTACGGTAAGAAGAAATTTGGTCAGGATGGATGGGACGAGGGACCTGTTCAGGTGTATTTAAATCGCATAGCTGAGGATAATGGAGTGGATGTCAGGCTTGGAATGATAGAAAGAGCAGATGTTGAGAGAATACAGCTTCAGGGCAGAAGTATAAGAGGACTTAATGGTAAATCCATTCCAGCCAGAAAATTCAAGGTACTTTGCAAGGAAAAAGGATATAATTATGGCGTGTATTATTGTGATAGCGACAGGGAAAGCGGAACGAAGAATAGTGATATGAGATTAACTGAGAAGAGCTATAGCGCCGTGTATAGTGATGTTGTAACCGGATTAGATAGTGCAGATTACAAATTTATTCCAATGATTCCATGCAGAATGATTGAAAACTGGATGCTTGCGGATAAAGCAGCAGTTAATCA
>CAVKBP010000253.1:0-2226 GCA_963654395.1 Ruminococcus sp. CAG:382 | reverse complement strand
GCCATACATCTGGGATTCCATCACAGAAAACGGACAGTTTTCATACCATTCAGACGGATATATGGAAATTCTTGCTTCACGGATGAGCTTTTCCAGTGCCTCTCCCTTTTGAAAACCTGCATTTCTGATGTTTCTGACACCATTCACCTTATTTTCAAGCGGTCCGGTACCTGCAAATATAAACTGTACCTCCGGAAGCTTCTTACATACTTTAATAAGTGTGCCAATTCCCTTTTCCTCCGAGAATCTTCCAAAGTAAAGAACATAGTCTTTCTTTTCCACTTCTTTCCACTCCACCTTATCGATGAAGTTGTGCATTGCCACTGTCTTTGCTGCAAATATCGGATTGCTGTCCATCTTTTTCTTCATGAATTCTGAGCAGCAGATTATTGTGTCAATGTATCTGTATGTACCTTTAAGCTTCCAGCACTGCGCTTCCATCATGCCAATGGCTGATTTCGCGGCAGAGCCGTGAATGCATCTGCCTTTCACACAGTTCGTAAAGTGACCGCCAATGCATTTTTCACAATTCCTGTGCGTATTCGGATTGTTAAGCATATGGTTTGGACAAATGAGCTGGTAGTCATGTGCTGTATAGACTATCTTACATTTGTGACCAGTCTGCTTGCGCCACTTCACTATCTCCAGTATTATGGAAGGTGTAAGCTGGTAGTTGAAGTTGTTCAGATGACAGACATCCGGCTGGAAATCGTCCAGTACCAGTCTTATCTTTTTTCTGGCTTGTCTGCTGTATATTGTCTTAACCGGATATGTCAGCTTGCCCAGCTTAGAGTCTCCATGGAAATCCATATCGGATGTGTACGCATTTGCACTATTACCAACACAGCGCCCTTTATGCTCCATACCGAAGTACTGGACTTCGTGACCCATTTTTTCAAGATGCCCGCCCAGCTTAAATATGTATGTTTCTGAACCACCATTGGGATACAGAAATTTATTAATCATTAACACCTTCATGACCTGTCTCTCCTGTATAGTCTCACAGTTGCCGCTACAACATCATCCCAGTTGTATTTATCGTTTACAAAGCTAACCACATCATTTTTATATTTCTTCGTCACATCTTCGCAGTCTATAAGCCACTGGAGTTTTTCACGCAGAGCCCTGACATCCGACCTTTTAAATGTAACTGCCTTATCCTCCACAACCTCTGCGCATTCGTCTATGTCACTCACCACACAGCAGTTGCCATAGCTCATTGCTTCGAGGAGACTGAGCGGCATTCCTTCGAGGTCAGACGGAAGCGCATATATATAGGAATTACTATACATTTCCTCTAGCATCTGTCCCTGTACAAATCCTGTGAATATTATTCTGTCATCATCCTTTGCCAGCTCATTTAGCTCCCTGATGAAGGAATCTGTATCACTCGAGCCGCCGGCAATAACTAACTTTTTGTCTGTCCTCACCTCTTTAAATGCTTCAACCAGATATCTGATGCCTTTTTCCGGCACCAGCCTTCCGACAAATAATATGTAGGAATCCTTCTTTAATCCGTATTTTTCATTGATTAATTCCGCCTCCCGTATCTGTGGACGGCTCACTCCATTAGGGATAAATCTTGTATTTCTGCCATAGGTGTCCTGAAAATATTTCTGGACGCTATTGCTTAATACAATGATTTCATCAGCACATTTCACCGCAACCCTTTCGCCCATGTGTATGAATTTAGAAGCAAATCCTGACTTCCATTTTTCGCGCTGCCAGTCCAGACCATGAATCGTTACTATGACTCTTTTACCTGTCAGCTTAGGCAGCCACGCAAAGAACGCCGGTCCCTCGGCATGGATGTGCACGACATCGTATCTGCCAAATGCGCTATAAAGAGCCGCGAAAAAGGATGAAGTCACTGCTGCAAATCCTTTTCGTTCTATTGTTGGAACGGTTTTCTGGCATACGCCTTCATATTCTGTACTGCTTATGCTCCGGCTCGCCCTGTTGTAACAGGTTACATGGCAGCCCTGCTGTGCCATCCGCGTGGACAGTTCTTTTACCACAATCTCTACGCCGCCCTCCCGGCTGAGCCGCTTCTGCCCAAACATGGCTACGCTCAATGCGCCTGTGTCTGTATTCTTTCCTCTCATATATCCTCACAATACCTACATTGCACACTTAAAGCTCACCTTTGCCTACGCAACGCAGTTCTTTCTGTATATCAGTTCTGCTGGATTTACAACATAATTGACAGTATGTTGTAAACCTATG
>CAVKBP010000252.1:0-2231 GCA_963654395.1 Ruminococcus sp. CAG:382 | reverse complement strand
CATCACATTGTCTTCTATTCCAAGCTCTTTGACCTTGTCTCTGATACTGCCCTCGTTCTCGCCATGTCCTACTAACATTAAAATGGCATCCGAATCTAATTTTAAATATTCATTAAAAATGTCAATAAGAAATTCATGATTTTTCTGATACTGAAATCTTCCTACATGTCCAATCACATATTTGTCTTTCAGTCCAAGTTCTTCTCTCATATCGTTTCTGACATGCTCATTATAGGCATACTGTTTAACCTGTATCGCATTATTTATAACATGATGCTTACCTGACATTATAATCTTATTATTATAAAAATAATCAGAAGCTGACATTGAACAACTCCAGTAATCAGTTGCGTATTTTTTTAATCTTGCTTTGTTAATATAATGAAGCATTCCTCTTAACTTTGATGTTTCATTACCTGAGTTATGTGCATGGATTATTCTTTTCTTTATTCCATATTTTTTAGCATATATAAGGTAGTCGATATTAGCTAATGTACAAGTGTTGTACCATAATACATCATAATCCTTTGCATGCTGGCTGAAGAAATCATGCATAGCTTTCTTGTATGCTTTGAAATCATTGCTTCTCTGTGGAATAGTATATACAACAGACCCATTTGCTTTAACCTCTTCCTCATATACCATATGCTCCCAGTTGCACAAAAAATCAAAATGAACCTGTCTGCTATCAATGTTACGGTAATAATTCATTACACAGCTTTCCATTCCACCCGGATTGTCTGTCATTCCAAACACTAATACTTTAATGCACATACTTCTCCCCTTTTATCATAAAATTGTTTTCAAAAACTACCATTATATTTTTCTTTTAAGAACTTTGCTTTTAAGAAAGATTTCGCTTTCCTCACTCTGTCTATTTTCTCCGTATACATAAAAGGGACTTCTTTATATCCCAATTCATTCTTATTAATCCATACATCTAAAAGTATTTCACTTAAACGGCCTGGATATCTTGCCTGAAATGCATCATACTTTTTATCCTTTAACCGGTTCTCCACTTCAAACAAAATATTAAACAGCCACTCACAATAATCATTTAACAGTTCCCTTTTCATAATGAACATGTTAAATGCATGCATATGTGTTTTCTTCTTAATTGTATCAAATGATGCCAGATAATCCGGATAAATATCCCTAATCACATCTCTTGTGCAATCAAGCGTCTCTATATAATGTGTATGTGCATAATGGCTATACAAAGTCTCAATCATATAATTTCTTTTCTTTGTAACAATTATGTCATGTCTGTCTAATAAATCCGAAACTTCTTCATAGGAAAGAACATTGTCCATTGCATTTGCTGATTTCTTCTTTCCCTTAAAATGTCTTCTATAGTGCGCCAGGCCTACATAATCAGCCTCAAGGTTCTTCCACGCCCAGTACAAGCCTGTCAGTTCACAATACATAGAATTCTTGCCTGAGATATTATCCCCTATATTATCCCTCTGATAACCAATATCTTTCTTTCCCTCAGACCCCACTTGAACCGGGATGTACATTGCATCACTTGGCATGGCATATTTTTTATGCGCTGCAATAATAATTTTAATATTCTTATCCATACTGCCTTTCTCTCTTAATTACACATATTTTTAATGTTATCTCATATGCTATATATTGTCAATAAGTTACAACCCCATACTGTGCCAACAGACATGGCTATGCTTAACAAGAACAATAATAACTTTTTCCTTTTCATATTCCGTACCTCATTAAATTAATCGTTATCTTATTATACCATTATATTCTGATAAAAAAAGCTGTACAAGAATACTTTCATTCTTGTACAGCTTTCATATAATGCCGGCAACGGGAATCGAACCCGTATGGGAGTATAAGTCCCGCAGGATTTTAAGTCCTGTGCGTCTGCCAGTTCCGCCACACCGGCGAAATGTGCCTGCCCTGCAGGCGTATCGTTAATACATATGGCTCCTCTGGCGCGGCCTAAGTGTCTCAAATGCAACAACCTTTATGTAATACATCATGACGCTTTACCACCTGCAGATTCATCATATGCAGTGAATGAAGTTTAGCACATTGTTACTTTTATGGCAAGCATATTTTAGCAGTTTCACTGATTTGTCACAGATTTTTCATAATTCATATGCCTGTACTGTGCATAAGTGCTATAAAACCATTCAGAATTCTCCTTCACCAATGCCCTAACTTTCATCGCCCCTCGCCTTAATCGCCTCTATACACTCATCATA
>CAVKBP010000251.1:0-2245 GCA_963654395.1 Ruminococcus sp. CAG:382 | reverse complement strand
CAGCATATGAGAAATCAGACAAGTCAATATGGCGGTTATTTAATTTTCACTGTACTGGGCTTTCTTTTCTTTAAGCTTACTGTAATCAACAACATATATGAATATGTAAAGAACAATATAAAGTGTTATTGCACCGATTACATCAATCACAGAATGCTGCTTTAAGAATACTGTTGCAAGGCATATAAGGACACAGAGAACGGAAGATATAAGCTTTATCAGGTTGTGTCCGTCCATTGCTTTACAGTGAAGCAGTGCAAAATTAACCACGAGTGAGTTGTACACATGGATGCTTGGGAATACATTAGTTGCTGTATCTATAGAGTACAGCCCATTGATAATGTGTCCACAGAAGTTATCCGGTATATAGTCAGGTCTTAATGTAAGTCCGTTAGGATATATCATGCATATCGTAAGTGCAAGTGACATGCCTATAATAAGCGACAATGCGAACTGCACGAATTCCTTATTGTCTGCTTTGAAGTACATGTACACACATGCACCGACCACATAGGCATACCATATCACATATGGAATTATGAAATACTCACAGAAGGGTATCATGTCATCCAATGGTATATTCATTATATGCAGTCCCGGATAGTCACTTCCAATAACCTTTTCAAGAATCATAAACCATGGAAGATATATAAATATGTATGCTGCGAAGCACATTCTCCAGCCTCTTCGTTTAAAAAAATCTTTCAATCCTGTATACCTCTACATTTTAATATTAATAGCAAATATTTCAAAATTATAGCATTGTTGCAGAATAAATGCAATATAATAGGGTTTGCCGGTTTACAAATTAAATAAATGTGTAATATAATAATGTAACGCATTTTTAAATGTGGGGAAATAGTGCGAAAATTAAAGATTTTTCACACGCAGGATTTGTGCTTGCGCACAAACCTGAGATGCCTTGAAAAGCAGGCAGGAATGGAGACTATAATGTTACATCTGAATCATTTAAAGAAGAGCTTTGGTAAGACAGAGGTTCTTACTGATGTTGAATATACATTTAACGAGGGCAGGATATATCCGGTTCTCGGCGCACCGGGGGCTGGAAGGACTACTCTTTTCGAGTGCATAGCAGGAGATATTCCAGTAGACTCCGGTGAAATCAAGACTAACGAGAAGAGCACATTGTTCTTTGCTGCAAAGCAGAGTGTGCTTCCTATGCTTATAACAGGATACCAGTTTGTGAGCATGCTGTGCGACATGAATAAGAAGTCAGAAGAGCCTGAGTATTACTTTGAAAAGGTAAAGCTTTCACAGGAGGTAAGAGACAGGCATATAGCTGAATACAGCTTTGAGGAGAAGAAAAGACTCCAGTTGGCGGCATTTCTTATCCAGAAGCCGTATGTCATGATGTTCGACGAAGCGCTTGATTACTGCAGTGATGAATATATTGATGACATGCTGGGCGTTCTTGATGAGATGAAGAAGGAACATATTATACTGATTTCAACAGGACTTCTCGATATTGCACACAGGATATCAAAGGATGTTCTTGTACTTAATAACGGAGAACTCAATCAGGTATCACATGAGACTATGCAGATTCCTGAAATCAAGGAGGCAGTATTAGATATACTTGGGGAGGCAGACAATGAAATTATTTAGAAAGCTGTTTGCTGAGAAAATATTAAGGTTTTATGAGGGAACAGAGGGCAGTATCCGTCTGATAAGGAGAATGCCGATTATAAAAAATCATATTAAAGAAGACGCATTTGGTGAAAAGTCAAAGAGCAGGCTTGCGGTTGGGATTACATCACAGATATTGATGCTGTTATGGGAATTCATTACCTGCTTCTTATATATGTTCCATATATGATACTTGCACATTTCTTCCCATTAATAAGGATTCATCAGGATATTTCTATAATATATCTGTTTATAATGCTTTCAACTATATGTGGAAGTCTTGCCAATACAACAATATTTGCAATGGGTGACAGGGATTATCTTATGATTCGTGTAATGCTTGTCAGTCCTTATATGAATTTCTTAGGAAAGTTTATATATAAGATAGTAACAGAATTCGTGTTCTACTTTATTATTCTTACAATACTTGGAGAACCAGTGTTTAATGCACTTATGCTGTGTATTGTTACAGTATGTGCAAGACCTGTTGGTGAGATGCTGGCAATCATAACATTTGACCACTTCAGAGGTGTGTATGAGAACAGAAGTGTACTTAACGGTACAATAATGGCTATATGTGTAATGCTTGCGTACGGAC
>CAVKBP010000250.1:0-2250 GCA_963654395.1 Ruminococcus sp. CAG:382 | reverse complement strand
AGCTTATGCAGGTTATGGATGTATTTTTACTGCCATCAAGATTTGAAGGGCTTCCATTGGTATTAGTAGAGGCACAGGCAGCAGGATTAAAATGCGTTACATCAAAAGATGTAGTTTCGGATGAATGCAATGTGGCACAAAATGTTGAATTCATAGATTTGATGGAGAAACCGGAATATTGGGCTGATAAAATATATGCTGCATCAAAAATTGAAAATGATAGAAGTGAGTATGCCAGAAAAGTATCAGAGGCAGGATTTGATATACATAAAGAATCAGGAAAGATAGTGGGATACTTACAGGAGGGGTAGAATGGATAGGATAAAAATACTTGTGGTTGGACAAAGTGATAATCCTGGAGGAATAGAAACAGTCATAAAAAGATATTACAATGAAGTGAAAGAAAGCATACAATTTGATTTTATGGTTTTTACTCCATCATGTTATGATCAGAAATTTTATGAGCAATCAGGATGCGATATATATTTTGTCAAAAACCCTCAATTCAGGCATCCTATTAAGTTTAAAAAGGAAATTAAGAACTTTTTTCAATCTAGAAAAAATGAATATAAAGCTATCTGGATGAATAATTGTGATTTAGCCAATGCCGGTGCTGTTTTAAAACAGGCTAAAGCGGTGGGTATCAATAAGAGAATAATACATGCGCATAATACGCAGTTAATACATACAGGGAAAAAAAGATATTTCTATAATTTAATGCATAATTATTGGAAAAGAAATATATATAAATATGCAACGGATTTCTGGACATGTTCAGATGCAGCGGGAGAATTTTTCTATACTGAAAATGTTTTGAAAAGCAATAAATATAAAGTGATTAATAATGCAATAGAACTGTATAAGTATGAGCACAATGATGATATTAGAGAAAAGATAAGAAAAGACATGAACATTCCAGAAGATTGTAAGGTTATAGGACATATAGGAAGGTTTCAGTATCAAAAAAATCATGACTTTTTAATTAAAATATTCAAAGAATATCATTCAACCACTAATAATAGCAAGCTTATATTAATAGGTCAGGGAAATGATGAAGACAGAATAAAGGAGCTTGTAAAGACTTCAAATCTGCAGGATGATGTCATTTTTATGGGTGCCAGAAAAGATGTTAATGAGCTGTTACAAATGATGGATGTATTTTTATTACCATCAAGATTTGAGGGACTTCCACTGGTTCTGATAGAGGCACAGGCAGCAGGATTACCATGTGTAACATCAAAGAATGTAGTTACAGAGGCAGTTAATATAACAGGTAATGTCTCTTTTGTTGATTTAAAATCTGATATAGGTGAATGGGTGGACGAAATAAATCGACAATTGGATAGAAAAGTGGATTATAAAAAATGCATAAATGATTTGTCAGATTTTGGCTTTGATATAAAAAAAGAGGGCGAGAAATTTAAAACATTTATGCTGAAATAAAACAGAGGTATAATTAATGCAGGATATCTATTTTATTAATATTAAAATCGTGGAGTCAAATAATGCCAGTTCAAAAGCGGTAAATGACTGTAACAGCATTTTGAAAGAAATGGGAATTAGTCCGTTTACAGTTAATATAAAAAAAGAGGGAAACAAATACATAAAAAAGATAAATAATTATCTTCAGATAAATAAAATAAAGAGAGTTCCACAGGGCTCTACTCTTATAATTCAACATCCAATATATTTAAATAAGAGATATATTGATGTTATAAAGCATGCAAAAGAATCAAAAAAATTACGCCTGATATTTATTATACATGATCTTGAATCATTAAGAAGAATGTTTCCGGATGCATTAGAAGGTTTTGAATATGTTGATAAGCAGATGCTTGAAATAGCAGATTATATAATTGCCCATAATGAAGAAATGAAAAAATATATTATATCAAAGGGAGTAGCAGCTGATAAAATATACACATTAAAGATTTTCGATTATCTGACAGATACGGATATAGCTAATAAAGAGATTAAATATTCTAAAACTATTAATATAGCCGGAAATCTGGATGTTAATAAATGCAAATATATAAGAGGTTTAAATGATATAGACAAATCTATTAATATTAATTTGTACGGACTTAATTTTGATAAGAATACATTAAATTCGAAATCAATTAATTACAAAGGGGCTTTTCCGGCTTCAGAGATTCCAGAACAGTTAAATGAAGGATTTGGCCTTGTATGGGATGGCGAAAGTATTAATGGGTGTACCGGACATACAGGGGAATATCTTAAATATAATAA
>CAVKBP010000249.1:0-2303 GCA_963654395.1 Ruminococcus sp. CAG:382 | reverse complement strand
CTGTAAGAGCGTATGCGACTGAACATTTCATAAGGTACACAAACCATACCGTACCAAATGCATATGCGACAGCAGTTCCAGCCACCCATCCAAGCATTGTGATGAAAATATTCCTGTGAGAAAGCTCCATCACAACTCCTCCTATAAGTGCCATGAATATAAAGCCTATAAGATATCCACCTGTAGGTCCGAGCAGCTTTCCTAATCCGCCTGCAAATCCTGAAAATACCGGAAGTCCGACAGCCCCGAGCAGCAGATATATTCCGTAGCTTCCTGTTCCAGCCCATGTGCCTAATACAAATACTGTGAAGTAAATCACAAGATTAGTAAGTGATATCGGAACCTGACCGATAGGAACTGAAAGTGGTCCGAGAATGCATGTGACCGCTGCCATCATAGCCATGAATGTCAACTGATAAATCGTAACCTTTTTGCTTTTCATAATTAAAGTCCTCTTTTCGTCTTTTCAAATGTAATAATACAATTTCTGTTATTATACACATTCAAAAAGTCATTGTCAACCAGTTACCAATTCGAGTTAACATTAAATCGCGGCATTATATTATAATAATCTCCATTCCGCAGGCACAATGTGACGCATTTTTAAGGCTGTTTTAATATATACTGTATCATTCCCGGTCCAAGCTCCGGTGTCGGTCTTGCTATAAACCCATGCTTTTCGTAAAATATCTCTCTGCCCTTGGCGCACATAAGACATAGCATCATTCTTGTGCCATCCTGTGTAATTCCTCTGACAAAGTCTATAATGTAATCTATAAGCATGCTTCCCATATGCTTACTCTGATATTCCGGTATTATTATCAAGTCCTGTATATAGCTTATTACAGCCATATCTCCGACAATCCTTCCCATTCCGATAGGTCTGTCATCATCAAATACCGTGAATACCTTCACACTGTTATCCAGCGCTCTCTGCGCCTGATTCCTATCCAGCTTAATCCATCCAACCTGTTTTCTTAATGAAAGATATACCTCAACATCCTTCATATCTTCTACTATTCTTATCATGTCCTTTATTTCCTGCATTTTTTTAACGAAAGAAATTATACTCGCTTTATTAATCAATGTCCAGTGTGTTATAATGTGTAACTGTTCAGAGCCAAGCAAAATTTCATAAATCAGACATGGAATGCTTGCATTCCTATGGATGATTTTGAAATTTTATTTGGCGGATACGCCTCACCGACAGAATGCAAAGCATTCTGGAGGTTGGCTCTGAACAGTTACACAAATACTCGGAGGTGATTGTATGATTACTGTAGCTAAAGATAATTCCGGAGATTTTAACTCTATCCAGCAGGCTGTCGATTCAGTTTCCAACGGAACTCCTGAAACTATCTACATAAAAAAAGGAATATATAAAGAGCGTGTTGAAATCAGAAAGGATAATATAACATTTGTCGGGGAAGACTCTGACGAAACTATAATAACCGAGAGCTATTATGCCAGAATGATTATGCCGGATGGCACTAACCGCGGCACATTCCGTTCATATACATTTTTAGTATATGCCGACAATTTTACAGCCAGCAATCTGACATTTGAAAATGCAGCTGGCTTCGGTGACAAGGTCGGACAGGCAATTGCTGTATATGCCGAAGGTGATAATATAACTTTCAGGAATTGCAGGATTCTTGGTCATCAGGACACACTGTTTACCGGACCGCTTCCAATGAAAGAAAAGCTGCCGGGTGGCTTTACCGGACCTACAATCAACGGCACACGCCATGTAGTCCATCAGTTATATGAGGACTGCTATATTGAAGGTGAAATTGATTTTATCTTCGGAAGTGCTGCGGCTTACTTTAAAAACTGCACTCTTTTCGCACTTAACAGAAATCAGGAAATCAACGCTTACTATACCGCGCCATCCACCTATGAAGGCCAGAGCTTTGGTTATGTATTTGAAAGCTGTACATTTACAGGCAACTGTCCGCCAAAAAGCGTTGCATTAAGCAGGCCATGGAGAATATATGCCAAGGTAGTTCTTCTTAACTGCATTTATTCTGACCAGATAATTGATGAGGGCTTCACTGACTGGAATAAGCCAGAATCGCATGATACCGTATATTATGCCGAATATAATGGTCATGGCGAAGGCTTCAAACCTGAAAAAAGAGCAGCCTATGTCCACCAGTTAAGTGAATCAGAGGCTGCCCGTTATACTCTTGAAAATGTTATGAATTCCTAGTACAGCGAAATTAAATATCTGCTATATTGGCGCAGGATGATTTTCTCGTATGCAAGGCGGAGGAAAGAGGCGTAGCGGTGGCTACGGCAAT
>CAVKBP010000248.1:1259-2318 GCA_963654395.1 Ruminococcus sp. CAG:382 | reverse complement strand
AATGTGCATAAAGACCGGCACAGATATGCAGCAATTATGGTTGGTGTCGGTACTGTCCTTGCTGATAATCCGATGCTTGACTGTAGAAGTGCATCAGTTATTAATCCGCATAATCCGGTGCGTATCATAAGCGACAGCAGATTAAGGACGCCGCTGGATAGCCGGATTGTGAAGAGCGCAGGGCAGATACCTACAATAATTGCTACCTGCAGTACCGACAACGACAGGAAAGCTTTATATGAAAATGCAGGCTGTGAAGTGATAACTACGAAAGAATATGAGCAGCATGTTGACCTCAAAGAGCTTATGCACATGCTTGGTGAAAAAGGAATTGACAGCATTATTCTTGAGGGTGGCGGAACGCTTAATTTTTCGGCACTGCAGGCAGGAATTGTGAACCGGGTTCAGACTTATATTGCTCCTAAAATATTTGGCGGGAAGGACAGTAAGACGGCGGTTGAAGGTCAGGGCATTGCAAATGTAGATGAAGCATATCAGTTAAGAAATAAGACGGCGAGTTTTCTTGGCGACGACATTCTTATTGAAGGAGAGTTGTAATGTTTACAGGAATTATTGAAGAAATCGGACATGTGAATAATGTAAAAAAAGGTACGGCATCCGCAGTTCTTACAATACAGGCAGGAAAGGTACTTCAGGGAACACATATAGGAGACAGCATTGCTGTCAATGGCGTATGCCTTACAGTTACAGGGATATATGACAACACATTTACTGCTGATGTGATGCATGAAACACTGAACCGTTCATCACTTGGAAAGCTGGTGAGTGGAAGTGCTGTTAATCTTGAAAGAGCAATGGCGGCTGATGGCAGATTTGGTGGTCATATCGTTTCAGGACATATTGATGGAACTGGAAAAATTGCAGCAATAACGAAGGATGATAATGCGATATGGTATCAGATTAAGGCAGACCGCGGGATATTAAAATATATTGTTGAAAAAGGCTCGGTTGCCATAGATGGAATAAGTCTTACGGTTGCCAGGACAGATAGCCAGAGCTTTTCGGTATCAATAATACCGCACACAGCAGGGGCAACAA
>CAVKBP010000248.1:0-1249 GCA_963654395.1 Ruminococcus sp. CAG:382 | reverse complement strand
GGCAACAATGCTGTCGCTTAAGAAGATTGGAGATGTAGTCAACCTCGAGAATGATATTGTCGGGAAGTACATAGAAAAATTCATCACATTTGAAAAAGAAAAGAAGGAAAGCAGAATAACGAAAGAGTTTCTTTTAAAAAATGGATTTTAAAGAAAGGATGGGCAAAGAAAATGTTTGAGTATAACACAGTTGATGAGGCGGTTAAGGATTTGCAGGCAGGAAAGCTGATACTTGTCTCAGATGATGAAAACAGAGAGAATGAGGGCGACCTTATATGTGCCGCAGAATTTGCAACTACTGAAAATGTGAACTTCATGGCGACATATGGAAAGGGGCTTATATGTATGCCTATGAGTGGGGATTTGTGCAGGAAGCTGGGGCTTACACAGATGGTTGCTGACAATACAGATAATCATGAGACTGCATTTACAGTGTCGATAGACCATGTGGATACAACGACTGGAATATCGGCGCAGGAGAGAGGAATCACAGCCAGAGCATGTGTGTCAGATGAGGCGAAACCGGAGGATTTCAGAAGACCGGGGCATATGTTTCCACTAAGGGCAAAGCCAAATGGAGTGCTGGAGCGGAATGGACATACAGAGGCGACAGTGGATCTGATGAGAATTGCAGGACTTAAGGAATGTGGTCTGTGCTGTGAAATAATGAAAGCAGATGGCACAATGATGAGAAAAGAAGACCTCATTGAAATGTCCGAAAAATTCAATCTTAAATTCATCACAATTAAAGCAATTCAGGAATACAGAAAGAGACATGACAAGCTGGTGGAGTGCGTTGCAGTTACAAGAATGCCGACAAAATACGGCGAATTCACAGCACACTGTTATGTTAATAAATTAAATGGAGAGCATCATGTGGCACTGGTTAAGGGCGATATTGGTGATGGTGACAGCCTTCTGTGCAGGGTGCATTCAGAGTGCCTGACTGGAGACGCATTTGGCTCAATGAAATGTGACTGCGGCCAACAGTTAGCGTCAGCAATGACACAGATTAACAATGAAGGCAGGGGCGTGCTGCTTTATATGAGGCAGGAGGGCAGAGGAATCGGGCTGGTCAACAAGCTTAAAGCATATGCACTTCAGGACCAGGGAATGGATACGCTTGAGGCTAATCTGGCGCTCGGACTTCCCGGAGATGCGCGCGAGTACTACATAGGTGCGCAGATTTTAAAAGACCTCGGAGCCAAGAGCTTAAGGCTTCTTACCAACAATCCCGATAAGGTATATC
>CAVKBP010000247.1:0-2323 GCA_963654395.1 Ruminococcus sp. CAG:382 | reverse complement strand
TTTCAAGGCATCTCAAGTTTGTGCGCAAGCACAAATCTTGCGTGTGAAAAATCTCTGATTTTTCACACTATTGTCATTCTCCCTTTTTCTCTGTGCTCATTACACAATAAGTCATAAGCTCCATTTATAATTTACAATCAAGGGTAAACCAGAATTCTACACCATCAGATACATTTCTGACACCATACGCCTGTCCCATTGACTCCATAATAGCCTTTACAATCGACAGACCAATACCATTACCGCCGTATTCCCTTGTTCTTGCCTTATCAGTCTTGTAGAACTTCTCCCATATTCTCTCAAGGTCTTCATCAGCAATATTCTTTCCACTGTTATACACTGTAACAGTAATAGTTCCACCATCCTCTGACTTTCCGGTTCTTACCTCTATCGCGCGCTTTCCATCGCAATGGTTTAGTGCATTAGATATATAGTTAGTAAGCACCTCTTCCGTCTTATATTCATCAGCCCATACAAAATTCTGCTCATTGCGGTTATCGAATACTATACTCATATTCTTCTGACCAGCTCTTATTGCATTGGCATCAACCACAGAAGCCGCCAGCTCATTAATGTCAAAGCGTTCCATCTCCGGCTCATCATTTCCAAATTCTATCTGGTTAAGTGTGAGAAGCCTCCTGACCATGATATTCATTTTATTAGCCTCATCCATAATAACATCACAATAGAATTCCATGCTTTCAGGATCGTCAGTTATGCCCTCTTTAAGTCCCTCAGCATATCCCTGTATGAGTGCAATAGGTGTCTTTAACTCATGAGAAACATTTGAAAGGAAATCTGTTCTCATTATCTCAAGCTTTTCCTTTTTGTCAATATCCTTCTTAAGCTCAAGATTAGCTTTTTTCAACTCTGCAATATTATGCTCCAGCTTCTCAGACATGTCATTCATGCTCTTACCAAGCAGCCCGATTTCTCCTTTATCACTGCCCTCGTATCTGGCATCAAAATCCATCTCCGACATTCTCTCTGCGATATTAGAAAGCTGCTTAATCGGCTTCGTTATAAATGTAGACACTACAAATGCAGCAATTATTCCAACAACAAGAACTGCTCCGCCGACATATTTTATAAGCGTTGTAGATATATTAACATTATCCTTGATTCCCTGAATAGGAGTTCTTAATATGATTGAATATCCGTTATCAAGCGTGCCCCATATTTCAAGATAGTAATCGCCAAGTCTTTCATCATACACCTTCTGCAGAGTATAGCTGTCATTATAGCTTATAATCGTTCTGCTCTCTACCAGTGAAGTTCCCGACATATCAATGATATCTTCCAGACGCTTCTTGTGGTCTTTCTTCTCAGCCGGATTATCCGAATCAGAATTATCCAAATCCGGATTATCTGTTGTACTATCCGAAGCTCCTGCTGATTCTCCTTCAGGATTATCCGGCTCTGGCGCTTTATCAGTCGAGCTGTTATTCTTAAAAATATCTCCGTTAAATATACTCATACGGAGACGTTCCATCATTGAATCGTCTCCCTGCGTGCTTACATATATCGTACACCAGCTACTGTCAACCACAAGCGCAGATATTCCCTTTGCTGTAGATATATTCTCCATGTCCGCACACATTGTATCCTTGTCAATCTGCGAATCTGTGTACTTCTGCATAATATCATTGACATTTTCATATGAATCAATCATACTGTTCTGCTTACGGTTCATATATACCTTGACAGAAAAAATGCTGTTAAAGCCTATAAGCATTGCTATAAGACATGCTATGGTTGCCGCCAGAAGAAGTGTAATCTTGAATTTAATAGAATGTATCTTCATGCTTAATTAACCTTCCTTAAAATTCGGATTAGTCAACAATGAACTTATAGCCCATGCCCCAGATAGTCTTGATGTAATCGCCCTTATCGCCCATTTTCTTTCTTAACTTCTTGACATGGGTATCAATAGTTCTGGCATCTCCATAGTAATCATAATTCCATACATTATTAAGAATCTTCTCTCTTGATAATGCAAGCCCTTTATTCTCAACGAAATAAGTAAGCAGTTCAAATTCTTTATAGCTTAGCTCTATCTCTTCTCCATCAATCTTAACAATATGCGCAGCCTTATCTATTGTAATTCCACCGATTTCAATTATCTCATTGCTGTCAACGCCATACACTCTTCTTATAATCGCGTCAACTCTTGCTGTAAGAATCTTCGGTGAAAATGGTTTGGCAATATATTCGTCAGCGCCACACTCAAAGCCCTGAAGCTCATCTCTCTCTTCGCCCTTGGCTGTAAGCATGATAATAGGAACCTTAGAATCCTTTCTTATCTCCCTGCACACTTCCCAGC
>CAVKBP010000246.1:0-2323 GCA_963654395.1 Ruminococcus sp. CAG:382 | reverse complement strand
ATGGCGGATGTATGATGTCGTGGTTTATGAGGTGTAAAAAATAGAGTGCATATATGGAATAAAGATTTGAATTTAATTAATGAAAAGTGGTGGAATTACCAGATTATACTGGAGTTCCGCCATTTTTTTGTAAGAAAATGAAGAATAGAACCGGCTTTGATTCTAAATAGTTAAGTGTTTTGACAAATTTATTGTAGAATGACGCGTATTAAGGTACAATGGTATAGATAATTAAAATGACATATATAGTGGGGATATGCGGAATGGAGGTGCCATATGGATGATGGCAGGCTGAAAGAAAAATTAGTAATATATGAAAAGCTGCTAAGGTGTGCAGATATCATGGTTTATGAATACCGTCCAGTGTCCGACAGGGCAATCAGATATGATGAAGCACTGGAACAGGCTGGATATATTGACAATTATACAGCAAAGCTTGAAAAAAGTAACTGGCTGCTCGATTCAGAGAAGAGCCGGTATGTGCAGTTTATCAGGGGCATGAGTGACGGCTGTATAGAAATAGAATGTGTTGAGGATGGAAATCAGCATAAGCTGAAGCGCATCAGAAAGATTCACATGGTAGATGAAGTGACTGGTGAGGACTATCTTATCCTTACGAAGAAGGATATCACTTTCCAGAAGATTGTAGAGAATAAATACAGGGAGCAGGCGCAGAGAGATCCTCTGACGCAGCTTCTTAACCGTGTCAGGGGTAAAGAGCTTATAGAGGATTATCTGTCTTCCAAGACACCATATGAGTCCTGCGCCATGCTTGTGATAGATGTGGATTATTTCAAGGGAGTAAATGATTCATATGGCCACATGTTCGGAGACAAGGTTCTGATTTCGATTGCGGATCTGCTTATGCGTAGCTTTGCCGAAAAATCGGTAGTTGCAAGGGTTGGCGGAGATGAGTTTTTAGTATTTGTGATGAATACAGATAATAATCCGATGGTTGCAGGTGTTGACAGATTTATGAAGGAAGTCAGGCAGCTTAAGTTTACGGAGAATGATTACACGCCTACATGCAGTGTTGGTGTCTGCTTCGTGCCTGAAAATATGCCTCACAGCAGCTACAAGGATATATTCGGCAATGCTGACTGGGCTTTGTATCAGGCTAAGAAGCAGGGCAGGAACAGATATGTATTCTGTGATAATATGCACAGATTCGAGGAACATGTAAATAAGACTGCCCTGTCAGACAGAATAGATGCAAGATATTTTCAGAATGATATACTTGCAACTGCATTTGAAGTATTTGAAAGAAATGTAGAGTTTGAAAAAGCTATGAGCATTATGCTTGAAATAATAGGAATCAGATTCCAGCTTGACAGGGTTACTGTTATTAGAAGCGAGATTGCAAGCGGCGTAGCAACAAGTCTTTACCAGTGGCGCATAGATGGCACTAAGAAAAATCTTGGAATCGGGATGCCATTTGCAAAAAGCGATTTTATTGAATATTACAAATGGCTTGACGAATACAATACTGCTGTATTAGATTATGACAAAATGGACACATTTACTGACGCGGCGAAAAAAATCCTGCTTCAGGATGACGCGAAGACTGTATTATATGTGTCTGTATATTCCGAGCAGGCGTATAGGGGCACAATCGCGCTTGTTACCACAGAACAGAAGCGTTTCTGGTCGAAGGAAAAAAGGCGGGAGCTTGCTGAGGTGGCAAAGCTTATGGCTATATACCGCAAGCGTAGGTCTGAGGGTGAGCAGAATAAATGTGGCTGTCAGGAATTGAATGATTATGATAATCTGACAGGTCTTATCTCATTTACAAGATTTAAGAGCCTTGCGGAAAATAAGATGGTGCATAATACGAGTGAAACATATGTTGTTGTATATTCTGACATTGAGAATTTTACGGTTTATAACCAGATGTATGGCTATGAAAAAGGTGACCGTCTGCTGAAGGACTTTGCTAATTACATAATCAGCACGATGTCCGAAAGGGATGAGACATATTTTTCGAGAATAATATCTGACCAGTTCGTTGTGTTCATGTCATATGATGTGACTACACCGGACATGGATTACAAAGTAAAAAGACTTAATGATACATTTATCCGCTATTTTATCGGAGATGACAATCCGGCTGGTATCCGTATAAGGACAGGTGTATATCCTGTGCTGCCGGGAGATGACAATGTGTCTGCTGCCGTTGATTTAGCCAATATGGCGCGCAGACAGATTGAAAAAGAAGATGAGATGAATGTCAAGGTGTACAATATAGCAAAATTAAATGATTAGTACAGTGTTTCATAAATAACTATCCCAAAAACGCAGAATGTTTTTTGAATGTGCATATCAA
>CAVKBP010000245.1:0-2329 GCA_963654395.1 Ruminococcus sp. CAG:382 | reverse complement strand
ACCGTACGCACGGTGGTGTGAGAGGTCGGCTAATCAATCAATGATTAGCCTCCTGCTCGATTGGTAAATGCTCCGCAAGGATTGCATTGCGGCAGGGCATTTTTATTTTGCAAGCTCAAGTGTGAAGATGAATTCTGTTCCGACTCCGGGTGTGCTTACCACATCAATGTTTTCGCCATGTGCCTGGATGACCTCCTTGGTTATTGAAAGACCAAGTCCGGAACCCTTCTTGTCGCGGCCTCTCGAGGAGTCTGATTTATAGAATCTGTCCCAGATTTTATCGATGTCTTCCTTGGCAATTCCACAGCCGGTATCTTTAATGGATATCTGCGCCTTCTCGCCCTTTTCCTTTACAGTTATGTATATATATGAGCTGTCCTTGCTGAATTTGATTGCGTTGTCTATAAGATTGTATATTACCTGCTGTATCCTGCCTTTATCAGCTTTTACATTCTGTATGCTGCAAGCATAGGTGATGTCAAATTTGATATTCTTTTTCTTACAGGTTCCTTCAAATGTTTCGACAGTATGGCGGATTATTGAATTAAGGTCAAATACGCTTATATCCAGCCGGACGGATTTAGGATCAAGCTCATTGAGCGTAAGGATATTGCTTGTCAGCTTCGTAAGGCGTTCTGTCTCAAAAAGCATTATGCCAATATATTTATCAAGCTTTTCGGGCGGGATAGTTCCATCCTGGATAGCCTCCAGATACCCTTTGATAGATGTAAGAGGCGACCTGAAATCATGGGAAATATTGGACAGGAATTTCTGCTGGAACTTGTCGGATTCGTTAAGCTGTGAAGCCATGTAGTCAAGCGACATTCCAAGCCGTCCGATTTCATCATTCTGCATAGGCTTGATATGGTAGGACAGATTTCCTTTTCCGTACTCAACTGTTGCCTTGGTTATCTCTTTGATTGGCTTGTGTACCTGAATGATATACAGTCCGAGGAAGGAAGCCGACAGCAGAAGCGTGATAATAAGAGTCAGGTAATTAGTGTTAAATGTATCATAAACCCTGTCTACAATCACTGAATCAGGAATATTAATCACAACATAGCCTTTTATTTCAAATGAGTTGGATATCGGTGCAAAAACGCTTAAGGCCGGTTCCTCCAGCAGAGCGTAAAAATCCCAGAGAACCGCATGCTTTCCGTCAAGGTCGCCATAGTCAAAGTTCTCTATTGAGTACAGTGTCTTGTCGTCATTATTGCTTTTATCTCTGGAACTGTCGTTGGTATCAAGAATTACATCACCCGATGGCGTTATGAAAATAATGCGTGTGTCATTAAGGACAGACACAGAATTCAGTTCAAGCTCTATTGAGCGCAGCCTTGTCTCGCTGAAATATTCAAGGGCATATTCGTTGGCTATCTCGTTAGCCTGTAGATATAATCTGTTGGAATAATAGCTGTAGGTGTGGCTGTAATCAATTTTATAACAGACGGTGGATACAAGTATAAATCCTATAATGGATATAGCCACATATAAAAATATATGCTTTCCAAGTGTGCTTAAACCCTTCATGAAAACTCCTTATCTTATGTGCTATTTCGTTACAAATTTGTAACCGATACCCCATACCGTCTCGATATTCCAGTGTGCATGGTCCTTGATTTTTTCGCGGATACGCTTAATGTGGACATCGACGGTTCTTGTATCACCGATATATTCGTAGCCCCAGATATTATCAAGGAGCTGTTCCCTTGTGAATACCTGATTAGGCGCAGAAGCTAAGAAATACAGAAGCTCAAGCTCCTTTGGCGGCATCTCGATATTTTTACCCATATAGTTAACGGAATAGTTATCAAGGTTGATTGAAAGGTCAGGATATCTGACACATCTGGCATTGGAAGAATCAATACCGACACTGTGAGGCATATGATATCTTCTAAGGACAGCCTTTACGCGTGCAACCATCTCTTTAGTCTCGAACGGTTTGATAATATAGTCGTCTGCGCCAAGCTCCAGACCTAACACCTTGTCAAAGGTTTCTCCCTTGGCAGAGAGCATGATTATAGGAACATTGTTATTCTTTCGTATCTCACGGCACACCTGATAGCCGTCCATTCCCGGAAGCATAAGGTCTAACAATATAAGATTAGGCTTAAATGCCGTCAGCTCAGACAATGCACTTTCTCCATCGTACACAATCTTAGTTTCATAGCATTCCTTTGTGAGGTACAAAGATATAAGCTCTGCAATATTCTCATCATCATCTACAATAAGTACGCGCTGTTTAGCTGCCATAATATCCTCCATTTCTGCCTGATAATCTCTCGGAATCTCTAAGCCAGTAAATATAAGGCTTTCAGATTCCATTTTT
>CAVKBP010000244.1:0-2332 GCA_963654395.1 Ruminococcus sp. CAG:382 | reverse complement strand
CACCGTCTTATTTCCTGCGGTTATGAAAAAGCTGTCTCCGGCTTTATAAGCTTTGACATCCTTGCCAACGCGGATAGTTCCCGCTCCTTCAGTAAATATAACAGAGCGGAATGACGCTGTGTCGACATTGATAGACACTGCTCCGCTTATATCATATTTCCAGCATTCAAAATACTTACAACTGACAAGTAGCTGTCCCTCTGTAATATCTGATTCAAGTGTAGCAGCAGCTTCTGCTTCAACATCCTGACCTTTGCTATCTGTCACGCATTCGTATGGAACATATTTCTTAGTGTCAACAACATCAAGTGCCTTGTCTACATGAAGCTCTCGTTTGTTGCCAAATTTATCACGGCGGTCATAGTCATACATACGGTATGTACAGTTAGAATTCTGCTGGATTTCGCATATTAGAATACCTGCTCCGATAGCATGAATCGTGCCCGCTTTGACCATGACACAGTCGCCTTTGTTTACTTCTATCTTGTTAAGAATTTCTGTTATAGTGTTGTCCTCAATGCGCTGCCTGATTTCTTCCTTGCTGGCATCTCTTGACAGACCGCAGTACAGATAAGAGCCCGGCTCGCAGTCGACAATATACCACATCTCATTTTTGCCAAATTCGTTCTCATTCTCCAACGCATAATCATCATCCGGATGAATCTGGATAGACAGCGGCTTCATCGCATCAATGAACTTAATAAGAATCGGAAAACGGTCAAGTGAGCCGCTCTTCCAGCCCACAGTTTCTTCACCGAATTTTTCAATAAATTCACCGAAATACATTCCCTTATATGGTCCGTCAGCAATAACCGACTGTCCGTCCGGATGGGCTGATAATTCCCAGCTCTCGGCAATAATGTCATAGTCACATTTCTTCCCAAATACAGTCCTGAGCTTGGTACCACCCCACAGATTATCCTTAAATGCCGGCTCAAGCCTTATAATATCAGGAATATCATCAGCCTTAACCACCGTATCAATCTTCAAAAAATCCGCCTCAGATAATATCTCACCTATTCCGGTTTCGATAATAACAACAACCTCAGTTCCATGGTTGGCTACACGGTGAGGCACTCCGACCGGAACACTTACAGTATCGCCCTTTCTGTACTCACCAATGTTCTCCCCAATCTGGATAGAAGCCGTTCCATCAACCACAGTCCAGCTCTCCAGACGGTGTTCATGACAGTGCATTTTCATGCTCATTCCCGGATATATAGTAACCTTTTTGACCTTATAATTCTTAGTCATAGCCAGCACCTGATGCATGCCCCATTCCCGAAAAGATATCTTAGAATTCTCGAAATAAGGCTTGTACTCTTCTGTATTGGCTCTGACAATATCCTTGATTGAACAAATGTGTTCTTTATCTGATATATATGTGGCGTCCTCTGTGTTGACGACAGCTATATTGCTTATATGATTGGCAACTATCAGATGCTTATCCGCTGTGTTAATCATAGCAACATCGCCACAATTATTTTCTATAATATTCTTCTTTCCAAATCCATTCTGACTATTGTCATTACTAATATCGTCAATACAGTCGATATCACGGAATCCAAATTCTGCATTAATATCAGTAATATTGTCTATCTGTGTAAACAGATCTGCCTGCATACGCAGCTTAGGAAAACGCTCCATAATATTGTCAGGCACCCTGATAATATGACTTACAGTCTTTAATTTTCTTCTGATTACTTTCTTAGTCTGCACAATATCCGGATAAATTCCTCGCAAGGCTTTGTTGAATACACCTGCCATACACACATATATTCCGACATGCACACCTGTGTCTGATGAAACAACATTTGCAATAGCGCCAGACTTCGCCGCTTCCTTAGCCCGGATAATGGAATCCTTATAGCTGCCTGATTTAATTACGAGGTCTGATACAGTAACCATCATAAGGTCAGACGGATTCATGAATACACTCGCTAAGGAAACCGCTGCAAATGTACCACAGCTCCTGCTTTCATATATTATCCTGTACCTCACATCCTGAAAAGCCTTAAGCTGTGACTCCATAATATCAGCATAGCTTTCGTTCGTCACAATTATAAACTCATCAGCAAATGGCATATTTCTTACAATAGTATCCTGCAGCAGCGAGCGTCCCTCACATATATTGAGGAACTGCTTAGGATAGTTTTTTCTTGAGAGTGGCCATAAAGTATTGCCAAGACCGCCTGCTAGTATTACACATTTCATGGCAATTACCTGACAATACCTTTCTCAAGACTCTCTCTATAATCAGCAAATGAAATTGCTCTCTTCATTCTTAATTCTCCTTGTATCTATAAATGTATTAGAAAGATAGACTTATTCT
>CAVKBP010000243.1:0-2375 GCA_963654395.1 Ruminococcus sp. CAG:382 | reverse complement strand
ATACGAGAAAATCATCCTGCGCCAATATAGCAGATATTTAATTTTCGCTGTACTATGTGCTCCTCGAATATAAGCGATAATCCTATTATCGCTTACATTCTCATCGCTACTAATTTGCCACTTATGGCAAATCGCAAAAAGGCAACCGCCCATACAAGCAGTTGCCTTAACTTAAGTGTCTGTTAATTATAATGTAGTATTCTCATCTGTGCTTCCGAGAATCTTAACCTTACCCTCGTAGAATTCTTTAACTGCGATTGATAATGGCTTGTCCTTTTCTGAACATCTTACAAGAGGAGAGCCAACCTGAAGCTTTCTCTCATCATCTCTTGAGATTCTCTTCTCCTCAACCTTATCCTTGTCCTTATCCTTCTCTTTTTCCTTGCTGTTAGCTTCAATCCTTGCCTTGGCAATCTTTTCCTCAACGCTTCTTGCGTCAATGATTTCCTTGGCTCTGTTGGCAGTTGCCTTAACAATTGAATATCTGCTCTGTACTAAAGGCTGCTCGCCCTCTTCAACCTCGCTGTTAATTACAGCCATTAATTCACTATACGATGGATGTATCATTATATTATTCTCCTTTCGAATAAACCTTTAATTCTTCTTTAATATTATTAATCAGTCCAAGATTATACACAGCTTTCATCTTCTCAGACAACACAATATCATGGATACGGCTGACACATGAATCAACCTCATCATTGATAACTATGTAATCATAATCCTCAACGCCCTCTGATTCCTTAGCTGCTCTTGAAAGTCTTGCTTTGATTGTGCCCTCATCCTCTGTTCCTCTGCCGCGCAGCCTGTTCTCTAACTCTGCCGCTGACGGAGGTGTTATGAATAAAAGCAGTGCATCAGGAAACATTCTCCTGATATTCATGGCACCCTGTATCTCAATCTCAAGAATAACATTGCTGCCATTATCCAGTTGTTCCTCAACATATGCCTTAGGCGTTCCATAATAATTGCCAACATACTGTGCATGCTCAATTAAAGCATCATCAGCAATCATCTTCTCGAATTCTTCCACGGTCTTAAAGAAATATTCTCTTCCGTCGGCCTCGCCTTCTCTTGGCTTTCTTGTTGTAGCTGATATAGAAAGCGAATACTCATCATGAAGCTCTAAAAGCCGCTTAATAACAGTTCCTTTTCCTGCACCAGAAAATCCTGAAATAACTAATAATAGTCCTTTGCTCATATAATTACCTCATTCTGCACATAAAATGCACAAGTTATTATACCGGACAAGCCATAAACAATCAAGCACATTTCAAGAAAATACCTATTATCTTCCTAATAATTACTTATTCAATATTCTGAATCTGCTCCCTGACCTTCTCAATTTCAGTCTTAAGGTCAATAGCTGCATTAGATATCTCAATATCATTAGCCTTAGAAAGCGTAGTGTTAGCCTCCCTGTTCATCTCCTGCGCAATGAAATCCAGCTTTCTTCCAATACCGCCGTCCTCATCAAGACATTTTCTCGCATGCTCGATATGGCTTCTTAATCTGACAGTCTCCTCATCGACACATATCTTGTCTGCGTATATAATAACCTCAGTTGCAATCCGGCTCTCATCAATAGTTGTGTCGCCAAGCAGCTCCCTTACCTTGCCCTCGAGCTTACTGCGGTATTCCTTCATAATCTCAGGACTTCTTTTTTCAACAAATGTGACAAGCTCCTCCATGTGGTCAAGCTTTCCTAAAAGGTCCTTTTTTAAATTCTCGCCTTCAAGAATCCTTGTATTGACGAACTGCTCTAAGGCTGTCTTCATGGCTTCCTCTATAAAATGCCACAGCTCCTCTTCGTCCTCCTGCACCTCATCCATAGTGACAACCTCCGGAAATCTTGCAAGACTTCCTACTGTCACATCATTTTTAAGATTGTATTTTTCGGACATATTGTCAAATATAGCCATATACTCATCAGCAATATTCTGGTTAAACTTAAGATTAACCTGACTCTCTGAAGCATCCTCATAATTAATAAATATATCAACCTTTCCTCTTGCGGCATACTTCTTAAGAAGCTCCCTCATCCTGCTCTCGAACACATTAAGCTTCTTAGGCATCTTAATACCAGTCTCAAGATATCTGTGGTTAACCGACTTAATCTCAACTGAAATCTTTCTGCTGCCCTTAACAATTTCACTGCGGCCAAAGCCTGTCATACTTTTAATCATCTTTTCTATCCTTCCATTTGCATAAATGCTTATGAAAGTATACCAATTTTTATTAAAGATAACAAGACTTACATCAACAAGTATGATAAGATGTATCTGTTCAGAGCCAAGCAAAATTTCACAAATCAGACATAGAATGCTTGCATTCCTATGGATGATTTTGAAATTTTATTTGGCGGATACGCCTCA
>CAVKBP010000242.1:0-2384 GCA_963654395.1 Ruminococcus sp. CAG:382 | reverse complement strand
GGACAAAGCATCCTAATGAATGCTCTGATGAGGAATATAAGGAATTCTACCGCAAGGTATTCAACGACTATAAAGAACCATTATTCTGGATTCACCTTAACATGGATTATCCATTTAATCTTAAGGGTATTCTCTACTTCCCTAAGATTAACACTGAATATGAATCTATCGAGGGAACTATAAAGCTTTATAACAATCAGGTATTCGTTGCCGATAACATCAAGGAGGTTATTCCTGAATTCTTACTCCTTCTTAAAGGTGTTATTGACTGCCCTGACCTTCCACTTAATGTATCGCGTTCAGCACTCCAGAACGACGGATTTGTTAAGAAGATATCTGATTATATTACTAAAAAGGTTGCCGACAAGCTTTCTGACATGTGCAAGACTGATAAAGAAAATTACGAGAAATACTGGGATGATATCAATCCATTTATCAAATTTGGCTGCTTAAAGGATGAGAAATTCGCTGAAAAGATGAATGATTATATTATATTCAAGAATCTTGACGGCAAATATTTAACGCTTAAAGAATGCCTTGAAGAGAACAAAGAAAAGCATGAAAATACAATATTCTATGTAACTGATGAGGTTGAACAGAGCCAGTATATCAATATGTTCAAGAACGAGGGCATTGACGCTGTAATTCTTACTCACAATATCGACCAGCCATTCATAACAAGCTTAGAGTCTAAGAATGAAAATCTTAAGTTCAAACGCATTGATGCAGACCTTTCAGACAGCTTTAAGGAAGAGACTTCAGAAGACGAGTTGAAGGACATGACTGAAAAGCTTTCTAAGACATTTAAGGACGCGCTTGGCAAAGAGAATCTAACTATTAGTGTAGAAAAATTAAAGGATGCTTCTATATCTTCTATGATTACTCTTTCAGAGGAAAGCAGAAGAATGCAGGATATGATGAAGATGTACGGCATGAGCGGAATGGATCCTAATATGTTTGGCGCCGAGGGACAGACTCTGGTTCTTAACGCCAATAATGACCTTGTCAAATATGTTGCTGAACATGCAGACAGTGAGAACACCAAGCTTATATGCGAGCAGCTCTATGATTTAGCAATGCTCAGCCATGCCCCGCTTTCATCAGAGCAGATGACAGGTTTCATTGCAAGAAGCAATAAAATCATGGAATTGCTTGCAAAATAATGCCATTTAAACTATCATTGTCTTATATAACGATAAGGAAATATATAATATGACTAATTTTAACAATTATGACGATGATACTAAAGCAAAATATGATGATGGTATTGAATTTTTAGATGATACCGATGATTTCTCTTTTGACAGAGACGATGATGATAATAATTATGATAATAATGTTGATGATTATGGTGTCAACCATGATATTCCTCATTACAGTGAAGAACCTGAAAGTCCCTCTCCCCGTAAGGATAAGAAAGGAACTGTCCTACAGGAGATATTAAGTTATATTAAGATTCTTGCTGTTGCTGTTATTGTGGCATTCCTCTTCACAAGATTTATAATTGTGAATGCACAGGTTCCGTCGGGTTCCATGGAGAACACTATTCTTACCGGCGACAGGCTTATCGGTAACAGACTTGCTTATCTGTTCGAGGAGCCAGAGCGCGGAGATATAGTTATTTTCAAATATCCTGACGATGAATCACAGAATTTCGTCAAGAGAATAATTGGTGTTCCTGGAGATGTCATTCAGATAAGCGACGGACATGTATATGTCAATGGTGAACAGCTTGAGGAGGATTATCTTCGTGAGCCTATGAATAGTGATGGTGGGGAACTGACCTATGTTGTTCCTGCTGATTGTTATTTCATGCTTGGTGATAACAGGAATAATTCTAAGGATTCAAGATACTGGAATAATACATTTGTATCAAAAGATAAAATTATTGCTAAGGTTTCCTTCAGATATTTCAATGTCAGAACGAAACGATTCACATTTTCTTTTATCAAATAACCCTCTGAATAAAGAATATAATTCAGGGAACAATAATATGGCCGCTATTGCTTATAACAATAGCGGTCATAATTATTTTTTAAAGGAGAGAATGCTATGAGTAATCTTAACTGTAATGCTGCTTCATGCATGCATAATTTTGACAACCAGTGCTGTCTTAATTCAATCTGTGTAGAGGGAAGCTCTGCATGCCGGTGTGGCGAAACCTGCTGTAGTGATTATGAACACCAGAAGCCTGGTGCAACTAATCTGTCCCAGCTTCCTAAGGCTTCATTATCAATCTCATGTGAAGCCACTAACTGCATATATAACATGAATAACAAATGTGATGCAGACCATGTAGACATATCCGGCATCAAGGCTGTTAATGAAGCAGATACCGTGTGTACGACATTCCAGGCCAGAGGATAGTTTGCAAAATTCTCTAT
>CAVKBP010000241.1:0-2409 GCA_963654395.1 Ruminococcus sp. CAG:382 | reverse complement strand
TTCTTTGACTCTCACAAGCTGCCAGTTATCATCATGAAACGGAGCTTCCTGATAAGTATCAGGGAATGAAAGTCCATATTCACCCCTTATGCCAGAAATCCACTGGCTCATACTCCTGCAGCTTTGCAAGAAATCCCAGTTTTCCAAGCTCCTCCTGGATTAAATCCAGCGTCTGCTCGTCATCTGCAGCAATTGTATGATAATGATATCCTGATGTTACATTTTTCAAAAGACTGCTTTTTCCGCTTGCTATCTCTTCAAGATAATTCTTTATATCCCTGCGGGAATGTATATTCATCTCCGCTCTTATGACACCATACACCTTGTGATATACGAAAACATCTCTTATCCAGCCGCCCATATCAACTATTGCGCCAAGCTCGGCTTCAACCTCATCATCCTCATGCTTTACCTTGAATATGCGGCTGCATTCCTGCTTATCATTAAGCACATAGCCTCTGTTAGTCGAGAATATATCTATATTCTTCGCGCGTATAAGTGCAATATCCTGCACTATGACCTGCCTGCTGACATCTAATATCTGTGCAAGCTGTGTACCCGGCACCGGACTTGACGAATGTTTTAGTATATCTACAATCTGGTTTCTTCTCTCTTCTCCGTTCATCACTCTAGTTCCCCCAGTATTTACACACCCGGTTCAGACTTTACTGCGCCAATATAGCAGATATTTAATTTCGCTGTACTAGTCCTCTACAGGGTGAAGATTTTTTAATGAAATATCCATAATCGGCGCTGAATGTGTGAGCGCACCACTTGATACAAAGTCTACACCAAGGTCAGTGATTTTGGCAATATTTTCTTTAGTCACATTTCCAGAAACCTCAACTAAAGCCTTGCCATCAATTATATCCATAGCCTTGCGCATATCCTCATGGCTCATATTATCAAGCATAATAATATCAGCGCCTGCCTCAAGGGCTTCACGCACCATTGAAAGATTCTCAACCTCAACTTCTATCTTTCTTACAAATGGGGCATATTCCTTAGCCATTGTAACCGCCTGCTTAACTCCGCCTGCCGCACCGATATGGTTATCCTTAAGAAGCACTCCGTCTGTAAGGTTGTATCTGTGGTTATTGCCTCCTCCGATTCTTACAGCATACTTCTCAAATATACGGTTGTTAGGTGATGTCTTTCTTGTATCCAGAAGTTTTGTCTTAGTTCCCGCAAGCAGCTTTGCAACTCCATTCGTATATGTTGCAATCCCGCTCATTCTCTGGAGATAATTAAGCGCCGTTCTCTCTCCACACAGAAGCACCCTGATATCGCCTCTTACAACTGCCATTTTCTGCCCCTTCTTAACCTCGTCCCCGTCTTTTGCAAAAAATGTAATCTCTGTATCCTCATCAAGCAGTTCAAATGTTCTCGCGAATACCTGCAGACCGCATATTATTCCGTCCTGCTTGCATATAAGCTCAACCTCTCCAAGCTTTGGCTCTGGCATGACACTGTTAGTTGACACATCTTCACTTGTTATGTCCTCCTTAAGCGCTCCAAGAATAAGCGGATCTACATTCAGCTTCAAAGTAACCTTATCAAACATATCAATCTCCATTTCTTATAATTATTCAGAACCGCACCCGCAAAACCGCCTCTGCAAGGCTTCTATTTTACTTGTGTGGCTCTTCGCTATATTATGCATAATTCTTTTTCTGGCTCTCTTCGTAGGCTTTATCTGCCTCTTCAATCTTTTTATTGACTAATTCTGCATATTCTCCGTCAATTTTCGACTCATCTGCATATTTTTCTGCATCAAATGTATTAAAATATGCACTCTCATCTGGTGTCGGTTTTACCACTGCATTTTCAGTAATATCAAGTGCTGCCCTCTTAGCAAATACAAGGCTCTCCAGAAGCGAATTGCTCGCAAGCCTGTTTCTGCCATGTACTCCGTTGCAGGCCGTCTCACCAACTGCATACAGATTATCCATTGTTGTTCTGCTCTCATGGTCTACCTTAATTCCACCCATGAAATAATGCTGCGCAGGAACAACCGGAATGCATTCCTTAAATGGGTCATATCCCATATCAAAGCAATGCTGTACTATATTAGGAAAATGTGTCTTTAATTCCTCTTCTGGAATTGTCCTCAGATCCTCCCATACAAAATCTGTACCATCCTTTGCCATCTGCTTTCTAATCTCCTCTGTAAGCAGATCTCTTGGAAGCAGCTCATTAACAAATCTCTTTCCATTCTTATCATAAAGCTTTGCTCCTTCACCTCTTACCGATTCAGATATAAGAAAACTTCTGTCCTCCTCTTTATCAGAGTAAAATGTTGTCGGATGAATCTGGACATAATTGATATCCTTTAATTCTACGCCATGCTTTATTGCAATGGCAATTGCGTCTCCTGTTAAATGTCTGAAATTAGTTGAATGTCTGTAT
>CAVKBP010000240.1:0-2415 GCA_963654395.1 Ruminococcus sp. CAG:382 | reverse complement strand
AGCATATGAGAAATCAGACAAGTCAATATGGCGGTTATTTAATTTTCGATGTACTGGTATTAAGATTAATACGGATTAATAAAAACTCCGGCTGACATCTGTGTGTCTTGACCGGAGTTTAGTGTGAAAAATTAAAGATTTTTTTACATACGGATAATATTCTGTTGTAATTCATTCTTCATTACATAGCCATATTTTTCATATACTGCCTGCGAATATATATCAGAGCAGGCAAGGTCAAAGGAAAGCTCACTCTTATAACCGGCTGTCTTAGTGATGAAAGGCACATCCAGTTCTTTTTTAATACTCCCAAGATACTGCTGGCCGGTTCTGTTAAAGCCGAGCAGTCTTATATAAGGTATATTATTGTAAAAATCGGACATTGATTTTTTAATTTCAAGAATAATATGCATAATACAGCGGCATATTCTTGAATAGACTATATTCTTCGTTTTAATCTTCATGGCGAATTCGCTTATACTGTCTTTCCCTGTAAATGTGCCGGCAAACCGTTTAGCAAGGTCGTAACTTATATCCTCATATTCTGCAAGCCTGTCAGCAAAATCAGTATGGTTAATTGCGCAGGTCTGTTTTAGAAAGAGCATTTTATGATTAAAGATGCTGCTGAAATCATCTGTAAAAACCGGACAGCTCTGGGAATGTCCGATTTCTTCAATAATACCGGGAGTAAGATATTTCTTTAAATTATCAGTATCACCTGACATAAGCATTTTTCTTATGCCAAATGCACTTGCATATTGTAAGCTGCATGAGGCATCATTATAGCCGGCTCCCTCACGAAGCACAGGATAATATGTCATATTCAGGTTATTGCCAAGTATTGCCTTTATATATTCAATTGCAAGGATGTTGTTAGAGCCTGCAATTATATCCTTACAATCGGGAAGACATACAGAAAGTGCAGCCTGTCTTGCAGATGGATAAGAATATCCATCTGCAAGGGCTTTATTTAGAATTTCTTTATATACGGGAGCTTCTGATATTATTGTGCGGCTTATATCAGCCAGCATATCTGCATTATCTGTTTCAGCACCAAAGCATATTGAAGAAGCCTTCAGTCCGTTAAGTGTCAGGACAGCACCCTTAGCAAAATTTTCTGCGCTTGACAGCGCATAGTAGACAGGAAGCTCAACAACAATGTCAGCACCTGCTATCAGCGCAGCCCTTGCCCTTGCATACTTGTCAATTACTGCTGGTTCACCGCGCTGTACGAAATTACCACTCATAACAACAATAATGCAGTCAGCGTCAGAAGCTTCTCTTGCTTTATTCATCTGGTATACATGTCCTGTGTGTAAAGGATTATATTCCGCAGCTATTCCACATGCTATCAAGATTGTGTCTCCTTTAATATTTTTAAGTATATTGTACTTAAATCATGCATTTATGTCAAAAATATTGCCGTTTTTAAGTCAATGTATTGTTTTTAAAACACTTTTAAGCGCATGGCGACCTTGTTTTCAACTAAAATTTGGTATATAATTTTTAACAGGGTTCAGTATGTGTACTGAAAATTTACTTTTTTAAAAGGAGGAGTCATTAATCATGGCATTTATTGACACAATTAAAGAAAGAGCAAAGGCAGATAAGAAGACTATCGTATTACCAGAGTCTATGGATAAGAGAACTTACGAAGCTGCTGAGAAGATTTTAAAGGAAGGCATTGCTAACTTAGTTATCATTGGTACTCCTGAAGAGATTGAGAAGTATGGTAAGGGCTATGACATTTCTGGCGCCACAATCGTAGATCCATATAACGATCCTAATAAGCAGAAGTATATTGATAAATTCGTTGAGTTAAGAAGCAAGAAGGGTGTTACACCTGAGATGGCTAAGGAACAGATGGAAAAGGATTATATGTACTATGCATGCCTTATGTGCAAGTGCGGAGATGCTGATGGAGCAGTATCTGGTGCATGCCACTCAACAGGTAACACAATCCGTCCAGCTCTTCAGTTATTAAAGACTAAGCCAGGTATCAGCTCAGTTTCAGGTTTCTTCCTTATGGAAGTTCCAGACTGTGAATTCGGTGAGAACGGTCTTTTTGTATTCGCTGACTGCGCTGTAAGTCCTGACTATGATTCAGAGAAGCTTGCAGAGGTTGCAAAGCTTTCTTCAGATTCATTCAAGAGCTTCGTAGGCAAGGACGCTAAGGTTGCCATGCTCAGCTTCTCTTCATACGGAAGTGCTAAGCATGACAGAGTAACTATGGTTGCTGATGCTGTTAAGATTGCTAAGGAAAAGTATCCTGATATCACTGTTGATGGTGAGCTTCAGTTAGATGCTGCTTTAGTTCCAGAGGTTGCTGCGCTTAAAGCACCAGAGAGCCCAGTAGCTGGTAAGGCTAATACACTTGTATTCCCTAACCTTGAAGCTGGTAACATTGGTTATAAG
>CAVKBP010000239.1:0-2417 GCA_963654395.1 Ruminococcus sp. CAG:382 | reverse complement strand
GCTGCTTAGCGCTCTGTTCACCTAAAACCCAGCGCACAGCATCCGCGACATTACTTTTACCAGAACCATTAGGTCCTACAATACCTGTAATACCATTGTGGAAGTCAAATACTATTTTGTTAGCAAATGACTTGAAACCCTGTACTTCTATACTTTTTAAATACATAACCCCTCACTTATTATTTCTTATCAGAGTATATATCGAAGCCCTTATTTTTAAGCTCGATAAGTGCAGCATATGCTGCATTCTGGGAGGCTGATTTTTTAGTGTGGCCTGTTCCTTTAATATTAAAAAGTCCTTCAACCACTGCAGCTACTACGAATTGCTTGTTATGCTCCGGACCTTCCTCGCCGACGAATTCA
This sequence comes from Ruminococcus sp. CAG:382, assembly GCA_963654395.1. Taxonomy (GTDB): domain Bacteria; phylum Bacillota; class Clostridia; order Lachnospirales; family Lachnospiraceae; genus Lachnospira. The sequence goes on along the minus strand of CAVKBP010000239.1, from coordinate 2,054 downwards.
TAATCGACCTCTTTGCCAAGTCCCTGAATAACCTCCTGTAATATAGTCTTGCTATCAAAAAAGAGTTTCTTATTATCAAGGTCATTAAGAATGAACCTGTTCACAAATTCTTTCGCATTAGCAAAACCACCATCAAGATAGATGGCTCCTATAACAGCCTCACATGCATCAGATACAATTGAATCCCTGCCTCTTCCTCCGGTAAGCTCCTCACCCTTTCCAAGCCTTATAAATGTATCAAGCTTAATAGCTCTTGCACATAAAGCAAGTGTCGGCTCACATACAATGCTTGCGCGCAGCTTTGTCATCTTACCTTCAGCCATTTCAGAGTGGTGCTTATATATGTAGTCACTTGATGACAGCTCAAGCACAGCATCTCCTAAAAATTCCATTCTTTCATTATCACAGCACATGCCTTTTTTCTGTTCATTAGCATAAGAGCTGTGGGTAAGTGCAGTCTCTAACAGTCTTTTATTCCTGAATTCATAACCAATAGTATTCATGAATACAGACAGATTTTTATTATGCATATTTTTCCTTTCTCGTCTGTTTTTCAAGACATCTCAAGCTTGTGCGTAAGCACAAATCTTGCGTACGAAAAATCAAAGATTTTTCACACATTTTCCGTTCTTGCAGAATTTCTGAAAATAAGAGCATAAACAACAAACTATGCTGGCATATTTGTCGCTTATGCTCTTGTTTTGCATCGCTATCTGCACATATTATTTTGTAGCGTTCTGTATCTGAACTACTGCATCATTAACTGTTACAATTGACTCCGCTGCGTCATCAGGAATCTGGATACCAAATTCTTCTTCAATTCCCATAATAATCTGGAATACATCTAATGAATCAGCTCCGAGGTCTTCAACAAATGTTGTCTCTGGAGTAATCTTCCCTTTATCGATGGTGAGTACATCTGCAATAATATTCTGTAACTTCTCGAATTCCATAATGTCTATCCTTTCCAATATTTAATTATGCTGCTCCGGAATCTGACCGAGCGCCTCAATGATTTTATCATTTATATTCATTTTTGTAAATGTTACGCACTGAATTAATGAATTCTTAACCTCTTTAGCCTTGGCATTTCCATGAGTTTTGACAACAAGGCCATTAAGTCCGATAAGCGGAGCACCACCATGTTCTGAAGCATCCATTGACTTAAGCTGCGTCTTTAACGAATCCTTAATTAGAAGTGCGCCAAGCTTAGTCTTTAAGGATGACATCATGACACCCTTAATCTTTCCAAGAATCATCTTGGCTTCACCCTCGTAGAGCTTTAAGATACAGTTTCCAACAAATGCGTCACACACGATAATGTCTGCATAGCTGTTAGGAATCTCTCTTGCCTCAATGCTTCCTATAAAGTTGATATTAGGACAACCTTTAAGCAATGGATATGTTTCTTTGACAAGTGCATTTCCTTTCTCTTCCTCAAGTCCGACATTGACAATTGCAACTCTTGGATTCTTAATACCGACAACATTCTCCATGTATATAGAACCCATAACAGCCCACTGTACAAGCATAGCTGCTCTTGCATCTACATTGGCACCGCTGTCTACAAGCAGTGAGACACCATCCTTAGTAGGAATAAGCGCTGCCATAGGTGGTCTGTCAACTCCGCGGAGTCTTCCCACAATAGTCTGTCCACCCACCAGAATAGCGCCTGAGCTTCCCGCAGATACGAATGCGTCAGCCTGCTTATTCTTAACCATATACATAGCCTTAACTAAAGATGACTCCTTCTTTCTTCTTATAGCCATAACAGGAGGTTCTCCTGTTTCAATTACATCATCAGCATTAACAATCTCTATTCTTGATGTATCATACTGCTGTCCGTTAAGGCACTCTTTAATCTTTTCTTCCTTGCCCACAAGATATACAAAACAGTCCTTATCAGCAGCTACAGCCTGTACAGCTCCTTTGACAATCTCTGCAGGAGCGTTATCTCCGCCCATAGCGTCAAGTGCGATTTTAACCATATATTAAATAACCCCTTTTCGCAATTATAGTTTTGAGTCATAACTGACTATCAAAGAATATACTAC
>CAVKBP010000238.1:0-2469 GCA_963654395.1 Ruminococcus sp. CAG:382 | reverse complement strand
TCAGAGTCTGGCATAGTTCTGACCTTTAAATAAAGCCGAACTTCACGGATTCAGGTATATGTTAATAGTTATGAGCCAAGCTGGTACAGTGTTTTATAAATAACTGAACCAAAAACAGGCAAGTTATTGGGATAGTTATTTAGAAATCACTGTACTAGTACAACGAAATTAAATAACCGCCATATTGACTTGCCTGATTTCTCATATGCTGCGTTGTCGTCAATCGCCGTAGCTACCGCTCGCTTCTTTCCTCCGCCTTGCATACGAGAAAATCATCCTGCGCCAATATAGCAGATGTTTAATTTTCACTGTACATCGAATATGCAGTTTTGAAAAAAAGCTCCGGAGACCACATTAAGTACTCCGGAGCTTTTTTTATTTTTTATGCTGTTCCTTATATCTGGCTTTCAGTTCGGCCTCTTCTGAATACAGCTTTGAACGCCCCTTTTTACCAACCTTGGTTATAAGGAAATATATTGCGACAAGGATGGCAATTGGAATGGCTGCTGTAAGTATTGTTGAAAGTGTTTCAGTAAAGACACCATTTTCAAAAATGGATTTCTTAACATTGGTGTATTGTGCAGATAATATTATGTGCTGGATATTATCAATCATATCATCAGTTATTTCATTATCCTTTGACTGGAGCGAATATATGTATATGTATCCGCGTGTCACAGTGTAGTATTTTCTTGTGTATATTGTCTGGTTCTCGTCCGATACAGTTGTAACCTCTGTCCTGAAATAGATATGGTCATTAATCGTATCCATAGCCTTTCCAGTCATTGTCTCTGTCAGGTCATCCTCCTGCTTGGCATTCTCTGATTCGATATACTGTAAGAACATGCCGCTTAACTCATTATCATCAAGCTCATCAAAGTTAGAAAGCTCTGAACCAGCTTTCATTCCGACAACAGCAATTTCATACGATAAATCCTTAGCAAAGGCTTCAAGATAAATATTGGAGGCTTTCATTGAATTCTGGACTTCATTGGCATCCTGTGCGCCAATATCCTTAAGATATGCATTATTGCCAGTTGTTGACTGTGTGAAGCATATCAGCTCTTCCGGAACATTTATCTTTAAGTCAATTGCAGAGAACTTATAAGCTGAATCAGCCGCCCAGACAATAAAAGATGGAAAAATAGCTGCCAGTATCAGAACCGATACCGGAATAAATGTAAAAAATTTACGGGATAATTTCACAAAAACTCCTCCTAAAGTGCTTAAAATCAATATTCTGTATGATAGCACAGTGCTTTACAAAAAGCAATTAAACTGATATTATATTATAGATTGCGTGTATTAATTTTTTGTAAAGAATTTGACATAAAACTGGGAGGAAGTATGAGTAAGCCAATAGTTGCTGTAGTCGGAAGACCTAATGTCGGAAAATCAACATTATTCAACAGTCTTTGCGGACAACAGATTTCAATAGTTAAGGACACTCCGGGTGTCACAAGAGACAGAATATATGCCGAGGTAAGCTGGTTAAACCACAATTTTACACTTATAGACACAGGTGGTATTGAGCCGGATACAGGTGATATTATTCTTTCACAGATGCGTGAACAGGCTGAGATTGCCATTGAGACAGCAGATGTAATCATATTCATGACTGATGTAAAGCAGGGACTTGTAGATTCAGATTCTAAGGTTGCTGATATGTTAAGACGCTCACATAAGCCTGTTATCCTTGTTGTCAATAAGGTTGACAGCTTTGAAAAGATGATGCCTGATGTATATGAATTCTATAACCTTGGAATCGGAGAGCCATTTCCTATATCAGCAGTTAATAAGCTGGGCTTTGGTGAAGTGCTTGATGAGGTTGTAAGCCATTTTCCGGAGGGCTCTGATGCTGATGAGGAGGATGACAGACCTAAGGTTGCCATAATAGGTAAGCCAAATGTTGGTAAATCCTCTATAATCAATAAGCTCTTAGGCAAGAACAGAGTTATAGTATCTGATATTGCAGGTACTACAAGAGATGCGATTGACACAGCCATTAAGTACAATGGCAAGGAATATGTATTTATTGATACAGCGGGACTTCGCCGTAAGAGCAAGATTAAGGAAGACCTTGAGCGCTTCAGTATTATAAGAACTGTTGCAGCAGTTGAAAGAGCTGATATCGCAATTCTTGTAATAGATGCTACAGAGGGTGTTACAGAGCAGGATGCCAAGATTGCCGGAATCGCACATGAAAGAGGCAAGGGTATCATTATTGCTGTCAACAAGTGGGATGATGTTGAAAAGGATGACAAGACTATCTATGAATTCACCAACAGGATTAAGGATACTCTTGCATTCATGTCTTATGCCGAAATTATATTTATCTCTGCCAAGACAGGACAGAGACTCAATAAAATATATGAATTAGTTGACCATATTGTAGATGCACAGACTATGCGTATTCCTACAGGTGTGCTTAACGAAATACTTACAGAAGCTGTTGCCATGAAGCAGCCG
>CAVKBP010000237.1:0-2491 GCA_963654395.1 Ruminococcus sp. CAG:382 | reverse complement strand
GCTTGCGCACAAACTTGAGATGCTCTGAAAAACGAGCAAGAATGGAGATTAGTATATGTTGCAGATAGACGGTGTCAGTAAAATATATAAAGGCGGAGATAAAGCCCTTGAGGATGTCAGCTTTTCAGTCGGACAGGGCGAATTCATATCGGTAATTGGGAAGAGTGGTGCTGGAAAGACCACTCTTTTCCGCATGCTTAACGGAATGCTTAAGCCGACTACAGGAAGCATTATTATTGACAATCAGGATTTTACTAAGCTTAAGGGAAGAGCAAAAAGAAATATCCAGAAAAGGATAGGTACTATATATCAGGATTTCTGCCTTGCTGATACGCTGACCTGTCTGGATAATGTGTTAAATGGCGCGCTGGCAGACAGAAATGCCTTTCAGGCTCTTTTTGGCATATTTACTAAGGAGCAGAGGGAATATGCGGCAGAGCAGCTTGAGGCGGTAGGCTTGTCTGAAAAAATGTATTCGTATGCCGGAAAGCTGTCAGGCGGACAGAAGCAGAGAGTTGCAATCGCAAGGGCTCTTATGCCAAAGCCTGCTATTATTCTTGCAGATGAGCCGGTGGCTTCATTAGATCCATACAGTGCAGAACAGATTACAGATATTCTTGTGCAGCTTAACAAGCAGTTAAACATAACAGTGATTATGAACAGTCATTCTGTGGAGCTGGCATTGAAAAAATCGGACAGAATTATTGGGATAGCTGACGGCAGATTGATATTGGATAAAAAGTCGTCAGAGGTAACAAATGAAGATATCCGGTTCGTATATGGTGGTGCATATGAAAAGTGCGAATAAAATAAAGCTTATCAGAAGAATTACTGCACTTGTGATTCTTGCTGCAATAATATTCTGCTTTATAATAACAGGCTTTGATATGGGCGTGATTATGCGGCGCGGTAATCAGGCAGTAGTATTTGTTAAAAGAATGTTTCCATCGGATACGGCATATTGCAGTAAAATAATAGAGCCGCTTATTAAGACTGTGCAGATGTCGGTTGCAGGTACATTCATTGGCGCTGTGCTTGGGCTGTTCACTGCATTTTTATATGCGGGCAATATTATTAAGAAGCCATATGCAAGGATTGTTGTAAGAGTGGTTGTGCAGTGTGTAAGAACCATACCTGTGCTTATACTTGCGCTTGCCGCAACCTTCATATGGGGGCTTGGTGCAGCGGCAGGAACGATTGCGATAAGTGTATCTACCTGGGCGGTGCTTGCAAGAATAGGCGGCGAGGACATTGAAGGTCTGTCAATGAAGCCATATGAAGCGCTTACTGCCATGGGAGCAGGGAGGATAAAAGCATTTGCAAGGACGATACTGCCAGAACTGCTGCCAGGCTATATGACTAATTCTCTGTACATATTAGAAGCCAACATAAGACATGCGGCAATACTTGGCTATGTCGGTGCAGGCGGAATCGGGCTTCTGCTCAATGAAAAAATAAGCTGGCGTGAGTATAACAGGGTTGGAATGATTCTCGTCATGCTTTTTGGCGCGGTGCTTATAATCGAGGGCATAAGCACATTTTTAAAGGCATACCTTGATGGAAGAATTAAGAGAAACAGAACTGTTAATGTGATTATAACGATCTGCCTGATGGTTCTCTTTATATACAGCCTTAGTGCGGTTGGGGATGTGTCGGCTTCTAAGCTTGGCATTAAGGTTGTCGGTGCTATGGTGCATGGAATCACGCACCCGGACTTAAGCTACATGTTCATGCCGGGAAAGAGCGGCGTTATGTATCTTATGCTTGAAACGATTGCCATAGCTGCTGCCGGAACCTGCGCCGGAGCAGTATTTGCACTGCTTCTTACATTAATTAATTCAAGAAAATTCGTGCCGGCACCTGTGGCTGTTGCCGGCAGGATGGTTGTGATGGCGGTAAGGACTGTGCCTGTGTATGTGTATGGACTTATATTCATAAGAGTTACCGGACCGGGCAGTTTCGCGGGCGTGCTTACAATGATGATGTGCAGCATTGGACTTCTGACGAAGCGCTTTACTGTTGCGGTAGATAACTGGGATATGGCGGTGTGGAATGCGTACAAATGTGCCGGGGCAGGCTTTGTTGCAAGGCTGAGACATGCGGCACTGCCACAGCTTAGCAGACAGTGCATGGACGCAGTGATGTACAGGTTTGATGTAAATGTGAGGTCGGCAAGTACATTGGGACTTGTCGGTGCAGGCGGAATCGGCGCCCCACTGATTGTCTACATGAACAATTACAGATGGGACGCCGCCGGCTCAATTATTATAGTGTTATTCGTTGTGGTTCTTTTAATAGAACTTCTTTCAAAAGGTTTAAAGAAAATATTTTCGCCGTATTAGTACAGTGAAAATTAAAAGTCTGCTATATTGGCGCAGTATGATTTTCTCGTATGCAAGGCAGAGGAAAGAGGCGTAGCGGTGGCTACGGCGATTAACGACAACGCAGCATATGAGAAATCAGACAAGTCAATATGGCGGTTATTTAATTT
>CAVKBP010000236.1:0-2497 GCA_963654395.1 Ruminococcus sp. CAG:382 | reverse complement strand
TTTGGCTCGCGATTCCTCCGGCACTTTGTGCCTGCGGAATGGAGATTAGTGTGAAAAATCAAAGATTTTTCACACGCAAGATTTGTGCTTGCGCACAAACTTGAGATATCTTGAAAAGCAGGCAAGAATAGAGGATTAGTCGCGAGCCAAATCTGACATTTGGCTCGCGATTCCTCCGGCACTTTGTGCCTGCGGAATGGATGATAGTATGGATAATAAATATATTGAACAATTAAGAAAGCAGGTAAAAGCAGCCTTAAGTACTGATAATATGCGCTACCAGCACACGCTTGGTGTTGCCAATACAAGTGCCTGCCTTGCCATGTGTCATGGCGCTGATGTGAATAAAGCATATATAGCAGGTCTTTTACATGACTGTGCCAAATGTGTTCCGGATGATGTAAAGATTGCCGAATGCAGGAAATATGGGCTTCCTATATCAGATATTGAGCTTGAAAGCCCTTATCTGCTTCATTCTAAGCTTGGAGCGTATTATGCATGGCACAAGTATAAGGTTGAAGATGAAGAAATATGTTCTGCAATCCAGTGGCATACAACAGGAAAGCCGGCAATGACTCTGTTAGAGAAGATTGTATTCATTGCGGATTATATTGAACCTTATAGAAATAAGGCTGCTAATCTGGATACTATCAGACATCTGGCATTTACAGATATTGATATGGCGGCTTATGTAATATTAGACGACACCCTTTCGTATATAAGAAAAACTGGTCGTAATATTGACACACAGACGGTTGATACTTATGACTATTATAAAGGGATTATTGAAGAAAGAGAGAATTAAGATATGGCAGATTCTAAGGAAATGTTAAAGGTTATCGTGGATGCCTTACAGGATAAAAAAGCAGAAGATATCAGAGTTATTGATATCAGCAAGGTATCTGTTATCGCAGATTATTTCGTTATCGCCAGCGGAAGCAATACTAACCAGATTCAGGCTATGGTAGATAATGTAGAGGAAGAGATGTTTAAGGCTGGTTACGAGGAGCCTAAGGTTGAGGGTTATAATACTGCTTCATGGATTCTTCTGGATTACAAGGATGTTATTGTTCATGTGTTCTCTGAGGATGACAGGGCTTTTTATAATATTGAGCGCATCTGGAGAGATGGAGAAGAGGTTGATATTAGCAGGCTGTAATGTAATATGATGTGGCTTCCGGAAGGTGACTACGCCGGATGTATATTACTGGCTGCTAATGGGGGAGAGGATAATAAAAATCCTTTCGTGCTTGCATGAAAATGGTGTAAAATGCATGCTCTTAGTTAAGGTTTAAAGTTACCAAGCTACGATTAATAGATTAGGAAATTCTATAAAATGAAGTAAAAAAAGAAGCCAGACCTCTTGCAGGAACTGGCTTCTTTCTTACTTGGTAAATGCTTATTGTCTGTATCCACAACGAGTACATTCATCATAGGCATCAGAGTCTGTAACGGTGACAGTTTCGTATACAGCGTCGTGATGACCGCCACTTACTGTGACAACAGCACTGTAATAATTGTTGCAGTTACCGGATGGGTTCATAATAAGGTGTACCCCCATGTCTTCTACATCGTTGAATTCAGCATCACCACCATTACAGAAGTAATGTGTTTCTTTAACAGAGTCATCATACGCTTCCTGCACAAGCTTCTGCTCCGTATGCGTTACAGCGTCGTGATGTACCATGTTATGTCCTAATGCACTGCCATTGGATTCTGTAATTGTGTCACCACAGCTACATTGCTTTGTGATAACACCTGCAGAATCACATGTCGGATTTGTACGGCTTACCTCTACATAGTTATGGCTATGAGACTGTGGCTTTTCTACAGAAGCAGAACTGTTAGAGCTATTGCTGGTGTTTGAATTACCAGAGTTGTTAGAACCACTGGTACTGTTGGAACTACCAGCACTGCTATTGCCAGAAGTATTGGAACTGTTATCAGAGTTACTGTTACCAGCATTGTTGTCACTTACAGCGCTATTACTGTCATTATTGCTATCATTGCTATTGTTACTGCCAGAGTTATCGTTCTTTTCAGAAGAATTGCTCTGGACAGGGGTTGAAGTGCTTTCTACAGCATTGTCGTTAGCCTTTGCCTTATTGTCATTCTTGACAGCTTCTATTGTCTCTTCTGTAACGACAGAAGTATCACCATTCTCTATAGCCTTTTCAGCATCTTCTTTCGTAGCAACTGTTACTGTTACAGCAGGCTTTACAACGATTGTATTGCCAGTTGTATCGAAGCTTACATTAATGTCATTGTCCTTAATATAATCGCGAAGCTTGTCTCCGTTAAATGTAATTGTGTAGATTACATCATAAGCGCCAGCATTGCTATAATCTACCTTGCTGTCGTCAATATCAACGCTCTTTACAATATCTTTATCAGCATAGACAAGCTCATTTAACTTTATCTCTGTGCTTTCTTCTACAGTGATATTTTTTACACCAGTGATAATGCCCTTATCAGAGAGTGCGTTAAGGTCATCAAC
>CAVKBP010000235.1:0-2508 GCA_963654395.1 Ruminococcus sp. CAG:382 | reverse complement strand
TTAAGACACCACCCTTTCACGGTGGTATCAGGGGTTCAAATCCCCTTGGAGTCATTTATTAATAATAAGGCGACATAGCCAAGTGGTAAGGCGTGGGTCTGCAACACCCTGATCACCAGTTCGAATCTGGTTGTCGCCTCTGAAAGCTTTAATCCGTATGGGTTAAGGCTTTTTTTAGTATCAGGAATATGTTATAATTATTTAAATCTGCGCTATGGAGGGATTGAATGATTAGAATAAGAAAATGTGGAGTGCTTGTTATTCTGTGTTTTACAGCAGTGACTCTGGGAGCATGCGGAAAGAGAACCGAAGCTGTAATTACTGATGGAGACGATATAACGGACGCAAGCACGGAATATCCTACTTTAGAAGAAAGCCGCGAAGAAATATTTACATACAAAGATTTGAAAATAGGAAATATATCATATCTTATGACAGAGGATCAGGTGAAATCTATATATGGAAAGCCATCTGAAGAGACAGAGAACAATAATGAAAAGATATATTCTTACAATGAAATGTCAATTGGCTTTGAAAAATTAGATGACAGCAACAGACCGGATGATAATGGAACATATAAGGTTACACAGGCGGCATCAATAAAGAGCAATGATAAGTTTTCGAGGAATCTGAATGTTGGAGACTCTGTAGATGACATATTAAAGGCGTATTACAGAGATAAGGATTACCAGAATCATTTGTATATGTCGGAGGACAAAACACTGACTTATGGTAAATTCCTTTATGGTGAATTCACAGTTGCAGAGCTTGATAAAATTAATACAAAAGACGCAGTTGCTTATGGACTGATTAATTTTAATGGATATAGCAGTCTTGCAACTGCAGAAAGCTATAATATAGAATTCGCATATTTTGATGGTAAATACAAAGGTGATAAGGCAACGGTTGATGATGATTTTGCAACAATAGATTTTGAAGTGGACAATAATGGGAAAATTACAGCTATTTCATGGTTTTATTATCCGGAACAGAAGTAGCAGGGAGGAAGAATTAGTGTGAAAAATTAAAGATTTTTCACACACAGGATTTGTGATTGCGCACAAACCTGATATGTCTTGAAAAGCAGACAAGAATGGAGGAATATTATGAGGAAATTTGCAAGGTGTGTATTAATACTGATATTGGTAGTTATTATAAGCGGGATTGGCGGATATTTTTATGAAAATAGCACAACAACTAAGATGTATGAGTCAGTTTCAAGAATCTATGTAGTTCCGGGAAGTGACAGCGAAGCGTCCATAAGGGCTAAAAATGGCGGCCTTAATAAGGATTTTATGATAATATTCTCAAGTAATGTTGTTATTGAAGCTGCCCAGAGAATAGCTGGCACATCAGAGGATATATCTGAATATCTTACAGTTACTTCGCCAGCTGATAGTAATATAGTAGAGTTGAGGATTGTCAATCCAGATCAGAATACTGCCAAAACATATGTAGATGCGATAGCTAAAACTGCTGTAAGGACAACAACTATTATTCCGGTAGAGTCAATGCAGATTCTGTCAGAGGGTACAAGTACTGGTGTTGCATTTAAGCCACATTTGTATAGAAATACAATTATTATTGTGGGCATTGCGAGCGCTGCCTGTGTATTTATTGAGCTGGTAGTATGCCTTGTATTATGTGCATTTAAGAAAAAAGAAGATAACAGTGATGATGAGTATGAATACGAAGCCAGATTTGGCAGGTATGTATATCCGGGACAGGAGCTTATAAGTCACGATGCGCACAGACTGCCATATAAGAATACTAAGAAGGACGATTCGGATGACATATTGGCTTCGTTTGACGATGATGACGATATAGATTTTCTTGCTAAAAATGTGGATGATAAGCAGGAAGATGCTTTCAAAAAGGAAGCTGCTGCTGGAAGAGAGCCAGAAGAGGGAAGTGTCGGGAATCTAGAAGATGAAATAGACAAAGCACTTGTGGAAGAACTGGTTGCGGAAGCAAAAGAGCAGGAAGATACTGGTCTGAAGTCAGGGAAAGAACAGGAAGAATCTGAGCTGAAGCCTGAGAAAAAACAGAAAAAATCGGAACCGATGTCTGAGAAAGAACAGGAAGAAGCTGAATCAAAGTCAAGGAAAGAAAAAGAAGAATCTGAACCAGACTCTGGGAAAAAACATGACAAGTCTGAATCAGAGATTGAGAAAGAAGAGGAAGATTTAGAGCCAGAGATTGAAAAAGGGCTGAAAGAACAGAAAGAATCTGAGCCGAAGCTTGAGGAAGCACAGAAAGAATCCGAGCCGGAGATTGAGGAGGAGCAGGAAGAATCAGAACCGGAGACAGAGAGCGAAGAAGAGACAGAGATTGCATTTGATGAAGAATCTGAGCCTGAAACAGAGCAGGACGAGGATGAAGCAAAGCCAGAGACAGCATTTAATATAAGGATTCTTGGAAAAATAGTAAAATAAATGATCTCTCGGAATCTTGAGTGATCATGCCAGCAAAACTCTGGCATTGAACTTTGACAAGTAAATATTATTC
>CAVKBP010000234.1:0-2513 GCA_963654395.1 Ruminococcus sp. CAG:382 | reverse complement strand
CTGGAGATTAAGTCCGGCATATGACCTGACTTACAGTACAACATATTATGGAGAGCATACGACTATGGTAGATGGCAATGGCAGAAATCCTGCAATTAAAGAGCTGACTGCTGTTGGAACAGCAGCAGGAATGGAAAAAGGTATATGCATTGAAATTGCGTATGACATAGAAAAATGTGTTAAAGAAAAGCTGGGCGGTAATTAACTGCCCGGCTTTTTGTATTTAGTTTTATATCAACTCCTGACATATTTTACATAGATTTTACATAATCCACATAATACATTTTACAATGCTCATTTAGAATACACATGATATGTGAAAAAGTCGAATGAAAAAGGAGCTTATGAAAAATGGATATTTATGGTGTATTAACGATGATTGGAGGTCTGGCGTTATTTCTTTATGGAATGAATGTCATGGGAGATTCCTTAGCAAAGCTTTCTGGAGGTAAGTTAGAGCAGATACTTGAAAAGCTTACATCTAAGAAGATTATGGCTGTATTATTAGGTCTTGCTGTAACAGCAGTCATCCAGTCGTCATCGGCAACTACTGTAATGGTAGTAGGTTTCGTTAATTCAGGCATCATGCAGCTTTCTCAGGCTGTAGGTATTATTATGGGTGCCAATATCGGAACTACAGTAACCTCATGGATGTTATCACTTACAGGCATAAGCGGTGCAGGATGGATTAATCTGTTAAAGCCGTCTTCTTTCTCACCGGTGCTTGCCGCTATTGGTATAGTAATGATGATGACATGCAAGGATAATTCCAAGAAAAAGGATATAGGCAATATTCTGCTTGGCTTTGCAATTCTTATGTTTGGTATGGAGACTATGAGTGGCGCGGTTGAACCTCTTGCGGATAATGAGAAGTTTACCGGAATGCTTACACTGTTTTCTAATCCACTGTTCGGACTGCTTGCAGGTACAGTGCTTACAGCAGTTATCCAGTCATCATCAGCGTCGGTTGGTATATTACAGGCATTATGTATAACAGGAGCTGTCAGCTATGCAACAGCTATCCCTATTATCATGGGACAGAATATCGGTACCTGTGTTACAGCAATTATATCTTCTATCGGAGCTAAGAAGAATGCCAAGAGAGCATCTATGATACACCTTTACTTTAATATGATAGGAACATGCATATTCATGATTGCATTCTATTCAATTAATGCATTTGTACATTTTGATTTCCTGTCTGATTCTGCCAATGCGGCGGGAATAGCAGTGATTCACAGTCTTTTTAATATCGGCTGCGTGATTATACTTTTCCCATTCTCTAATATGCTTGTAAAGCTGGCAACGATTTCTATTCCTGATGGAAAGCATGAGGATGTTATACAGACAGGTGCGGCAGCAGACCTTGCAGCGCTTGATGAAAGATTCTTAGAGACACCTGCTGTTGCTATGGAATTGTGCAGAAATACTGCTGTTAAGATGGCACATTTGTCACAGGCTGCACTGGATAAGGCGCTTGGAATTATCAGCAATTATTCTGAAGATGCATATAATGATGTTGTAATTATGGAAGAGGATGTTGACAAATATGAGGACAAGCTCGGCTCATATCTTGTAAAGGTTGGAAACTGTGATCTGTCTAGACATGATAATCATACATTTTCAATTCTTCTTCACTGCATGAGCGATTTCGAGAGAATATCGGATCATGCAATCAACATTGCAAAATCTGCTAAAGAGATGAACAGCAGAGAGTCATCTTTTTCACAGAATGCAAGAAAAGAGCTTGAAACATTTGCAAAAGCGGTACATGATATAGTAGATAATACGGTACAGGTTTTTGAGAATCAGGATATTGAGGCGGCAAAGCATATTGAGCCGTTAGAACAGGTAATTGACGGACTTAACTTAGAGATTAAGCAGCGTCATATCAGCAGATTAAGAAAAGGCAAATGTACTATTGAAACAGGACTTATTCTCGAAGATATTATGACTAACTTCGAGAGAGTATCAGACCATTGCTCGAATATTGCAGTATGCATGATTGAGGTAAGAGATAATGGTTTTGAGACACATGGTTATCTGGAACATCTTACAAATGAGGATAATCCTGAGTTTGCAAAGGAATGCAGACAGTATTATAAACAGTATCAGCTTCCACAGTTGAAGAAAGCTGACTAGAACAGGAGATGGGAATATGGCTCTTATTTACATAGTTGAAGATGATGAAAGCATAAGAGAAATAGAGACAATAGCGTTGAAGAACAGCGGACATATGGTAGGCGCATTTGGCAGCTCTAAGGAGTTTTTCAAGAAGCTTGAAGAGATTCTGCCTGACCTTGTGCTGCTTGATGTTATGCTTCCTGATGAAAGCGGGTATGACATTATCAAGAAGTTGAGAGCGAATTCTGCAACTAAGGGACTTCCTGTTATTATGGTAACTGCCAAGTCTACAGAGCTTGATATGATAAAGGGTCTTGATGATGGTGCTGACGACTATATTAAGAAGCCATTTTCTGTAATGGAGCTTATTACAAGAGTAAAGGCGCTTC
>CAVKBP010000233.1:0-2538 GCA_963654395.1 Ruminococcus sp. CAG:382 | reverse complement strand
GCCCTGCGTCTATGGCAATCTTATATCCAGCCATAAAATCTCCTGAAGGAATATTCATATTATTGTATGCAGAAGACATAATCAGTGTACCTGTCACATATATATATCTTAAGATGAAAAAGAGGACAGAGTATGAATGTTGGGTATGTACATACATTTGAGGTGCCGGAAGGAAATATAGACAAGGGCAGACTGAAGGTAAGTGTTGTCGATGAAGAAAATGTGCCAATAAATGGGGCTGCTGTAAGTCTGTCATATACAGGAAATCCTGATAACATAATCGGAGAGAGCCGGACGGATTCAGATGGAATAAGCATATTCGATGAATTAAGGACACCGCCGATTGAATATAGCATGGAACCGGGCAACAGACAGCCATTTTCAGAATATGACATAATTGTGAGCGCAGCCGGCTACAATAATGTAAGCATATCGGGATGTGATATGTTTTCGGGGGAGGTAAGTCTTCAGAATGTGAGAATGTTCACAAAAGACAGTGCAGCAGATAACATAGTTATTCCGGTCAATACGCTGTATGGAGATTATCCGCCGAAGATAGAGGAAGCAGAGATTAAGCCGGTTGGACAGTCCGGAGAAATTGTGCTCGATAAGGTTGTAGTACCAGAAATTGTGGTTGTTCATGACGGCCCGCCTAAGGATTCCGGAGCAGATAATTATTATGTCACATATAAGGATTATATTAAAAATGTAGCAAGCTCCGAGATATATTCGACATGGCCGAGACAGGCGATTGAAGCAAATGTGCTTGCAATCATGTCATTTACACTAAACCGCGTATATACAGAGTGGTACAGAAACCAGTTCTATGATTTCACTATAACATCGTCAACAGCATATGACCAGAAATGGGTTAATGGCAGAAATGTGTTCGAGAGTATATCACAGGTGGTTGATGATATATTTGACAATTACATATCAAGACCTAATGTCAGGCAGCCGGTTCTTACACAGTATTGTGATGGAAAGAAGGTAACCTGCCCTGACCGGCTTTCACAGTGGGGAAGCAAGTATCTTGGCGACCAGAATTATTCATCTATTGAGATTCTAAGATACTATTATGGTCAGGATGTGTATATTAATGAGGCAGAGCAGATAAGCGGAATCCCTTATTCGTGGCCGGGTGCTAATCTTGACATAGGCTCATCCGGACAGAAGGTAAGGCAGCTACAGGAACAGCTTAATCTCATCGGCGGCTATTACAATTCCATTCCGGCTCTTTCTGTAGATGGAATATATGGGGAGCAGACGGCAGCAGCGGTTAAGGCGTTCCAGAAGATATTCAATCTGCCACAATCGGGTATAACGGATTTCCCTACATGGTATACAATTTCAGAGAAATATGTTGCGCTCGCCGGACTGGCGGAGCTGTAGAAAATATGCGGAAGAAGGATATATATCAGGCTAATCGGTGAAGCGGTGTGGCGGCAGATTTGGGTTATTATGTGGGGAGATTAAAGCGAAATTGAATATGTAAAAAGATGAAGAACAATGCTGGTGGTGATATACTGGCATTGTTTTTGGCTTTAAGTTATCCGTTTTTCAGAGCCAGCTTCCAAAATACAGTGAATTTTGGAAGTGTGGCATATCTGGCAATTAAAGTAAGTATGCTTTTTGAAACTTATCAGAATTGAATTGTGATAATATTATTAATAAATAATTGAATTTTATAAAATACTATTGCGAAACAATATCTAATATATTATAATCTGGATATGCCATTAATAAACATGGAGGAGGATAATATATGGGGTTAAAAACTAACAGAAAATTTAAGGATACTTTGTTCAGAAAGATATTCAGTAATAAGAAGGATTTGCTCAGCCTGTATAATGCACTGAATGGTACTGAGTACACAGATGAAAATATGATAGTACTGAACACAATCGAGGATGCGATATATGTGGGGTATAAGAATGACAGCTCGTTCCTTATAGACAGCGAGCTGAACCTATATGAGCATCAGAGCAGTGTGAATGAAAACATGCCAATAAGAGGGCTGATATACTTAACAGAACTGTATAAGGGGTATATAGAAAGAAGTGGATTAAGGATTTACAATGAAACAAGGGTTAAACTGCCCTTTCCAAGGTATGTCGTGTTCTATAATGGGAAAGCCAATGAAGCAGACAGGCGCATAATGTCTCTGTCGAATTCTTATATGCGCAATGAACATAACAAAGACCAGAAGCCATGTCTTGAGCTGGAGGTCGTGCTGATTAATATTAACTATGGCTGCAACAAGGAGTTAATGGAGAAATGTCAGAAATTAATGGAATATGCCAAACTGATAGCCATGATTCGAGAGTGCTATGATGATGTAATGAAGAAGTATGCAGAAGAAGGAATTGATAAAATAAAAAAAGAGATGTTCGCAGAAGCACTTTCGCTTGCAATTGCAGAAGCAATCCGTAATAATATACTTAAAGATGTTTTGAGAAATAATAAAGCGGAGGTAACGGACATGCTTTTAACAGAATTTGATGAAAAAGATTATATAGAAGGTGTAAAGGAAGAGAG
>CAVKBP010000232.1:0-2539 GCA_963654395.1 Ruminococcus sp. CAG:382 | reverse complement strand
GCCAAATCTGACATTTGGCTCGCGATTCCTCCGGCACTTTGTGCCTGCGGAATGCTTGCGCACAAACTTGAGATGCCTTGAAAAGAAGGCAGGAAAGGAGTATTATGGCTGATAAAAAAGCAGCACAGGATAAGGAAAAGGTTGTTACAAAGTACGACCGTAAGATGCAGAAAAGAAAGGAAGAGGCAAGAAGGGAAGCTAAGAGAAAATTCATTACCAAATGGGTGTGTATAGCAGTTCTTGCTGGAATAATTATCGGAAGCGGCACAGCAATTGGCATTAAGCTGAACAGCATTTATAAGGATTATATTGAGGTTGATAATGACAAGTTAAGCCAGATTGAGTTTGATTTCTATTATGGAATTGCCAAGAGCAACAATCTTAATACAACCTTATATGGAACTATGACATATGGCAATTATTATACCTCTTACATGGGCTATAAGACATCAACATCTGATAAGAGCCAGAATTATTCGACAGATTATACATGGTATGATTATTTTGCTAATTCAGCAGTCTCAACTGTTAAGGAGACTAAGGCTTTATTAGAGGACGCTGATGCCAATGGATTTACATATGAGGATGAGACAACAGATTATGACGATTTTATTAGTGATATAAAGGATGCTGCAAGTGAGGCTGGCTCATCTTATTCTGATTATCTCAAGGAGCTTTTTGGAAAGAGAGCTACAGAAAAGAGGATTAAGACATATATAAAGGATTATCTGAAGAGTACAGCATATAAGGATGTTCTCACAGAGAAGCTTGCTGCAACTGATGAAGAGGTAGATGAGTATTACCAGTCTAATAAGGATACCTATGACCAGTTCAGCTACAGGACATTTACAGTGAAGGCAGGAAGCTCTGATTCAGCAGATATGGCAGAGGCTAAGACAAAGGCTGATGGATTTGCAGCAGGAGTAACAGGTGAGGATACATTTATTACACAATGCAGGTTTTACTCTGAAACCGGAGACGATACATATGCAGATGATGACGCTTCACTTGTAACCGATACTAAAAAGAGTGCTGTGGAATCAGCGTGTGCGGACTGGATTGCTTCCGCTGATAGAAAAGAAGGCGATATAACTGTTATAGAGGATACTGACAATACATGCTATTATGTACTTTACTATATCAGCAGGGATTATGACGGTTCAGACGACGATACAATTAAGTCAACACTTCTTAACCAGAAATATTCGGAGTATATCAAGAAATATACTGATGAATACAGTGTAAATGTAAAGAAGAGATTTTCATATAACTAATACATAAATGTGGAGAAAATATGACTAAGAAATATATTTTATTCGACCTTGATGGAACGATTACAGATTCAAGCGAGGGAATTACGAAAAGTGTACAGCATGCATTAAAGAAGCTGGGAATAGAAGAGAACGACCAGGCAATGTTAAGAAGATTCATAGGACCGCCTCTTGATGAGAGCTTTGAAAAATTCTATGGACTTGATAAGAAAACTGCACTTAAGGCGGTTGATTATTATCGTGAAAGATATTCCGATACTGGAATATATGAAAATGTCCTGTTTGACGGAATTACTGACATGCTGGCAGGTTTAAAAGAGGATGGCTTTATTGTTGCACTGGCTACCTGCAAGCCTGAGATGTATGTTCCAAGAATTTTGAAATATTTTGATATTGAGAAGTATTTTGATATTGCTGTGGGAAGTGAATTAGAAGGTGGAGAGCGCAGGCATAAGAATCAGGTTATTGATGAAGTGTTTAACAGGCTTAAGGCTGCCGGACTTACAGGAACAGACAGTCTGGAAATTATCAAGTCACAGTCTATAATGATAGGCGACAGAAAGGACGATATTCTGGGTGCTAAGGCTAGTGGAATTGATTCCATGGGAGTAAGATATGGCTTTGCAGAGGAGCAGGAGCTTGAGCTTGCGGGCGCAGATTATATTGTGGAAGGTGTAGCTGACATAGCAGAAAAGCTTAAGACGATATAATTATTAGTGCTTAGAGCATAGCTTTGAAAGGCTGCAAATTAATAGATATACAGGAGGAGAAAAGATGAAACAGTTTTTTAAGGAATTCAAGGAATTTGCGTTAAAGGGAAATGTTATGGATTTGGCAGTCGGTGTTATCATTGGTGCTGCATTCCAGAGCATTGTAACTGCACTTACAAGCAGCTTTATCAATCCGCTTATTGCAGTAGTAACAGGTGGTGCTGATGGAGAGGGTGTTACAGTTGGTGGTACATTTACAATAAGAGGCATTGTGTTCGATTATGGTGCATTCATAACAGCAGTTATTAACTTCCTTATTATGGCGTTCGTATTGTTTCTGTTAGTCAGGGCAATGAACAGAATGATGAGTCTTGGTAAGAAAAAAGACGAGCCGGCTCCAACTACTAAGGATTGTCCATACTGCTTTAGCAAGATTTCAATTAAAGCTACAAGATGTCCTTGCTGTACAGCAGAGCTGACAGATTATAATTCATAATAATCCGCCATTCCGCAGGCACAAAGTGCCGGAGGAATCGCAAGCCAAATGTCAGATTTGGC
>CAVKBP010000231.1:0-2582 GCA_963654395.1 Ruminococcus sp. CAG:382 | reverse complement strand
CATATGGAAAAATGCGTCATTTGGTGACAATTATGCAGCGCAGTGTGTGAGTGTTAAGACGGCACAGGAGAATGTATATGGCAGTGAGAAAGAGCTTGTGGAGGAGGGCACTGATGATACAGAATTTGTAAGATATTCAGGCTCCGGACTTTCGTATAACATGAACTGCATAACAGGACTATCTTCATCTAATCTGTACTGGACACTTACGAATCCATATGTATCGAAGTTCAGATTTGACTGTGCAATAAGGCTTGATACACTGCTTCCACACAAATACACAGGTTATGATGACAGGACTTCTCTTATAACACTGTCATCTGCCTCAAAGTATCTGGTGAGCAAAGCAGGCGGGCTTGTTCCGTATGGCTTTACCTATGAATCAGAAAATGATGATTATGTAATGTATAATAACGACAATGCACTTCCACTGGGCTTTACCTATGACAAGGCTGTCAACAAGAGCGAATGGGAGAATTTAAGTGCTGTGGATAAGCAGAAGGCTATGCTGCAGGCGGTTGTTATTGACAGAAGCGGTAATGATACTAAGGAAGCATTGTCTGACAGGGTATCTGTCAATGAGCTGGACTATGACAGCCAGACTAAGGATTATACACTGGACTATGATGTTAAAGAAGTGCAGTGCTTGGACAATACATTTGCAGTAACGAAAGCAGGAGCCTCTATAACCTTTAATTTCACAGGTACTGGTGCAGGCGAGACTTATTTTAACATTAAGGGGCTTGATTACGAGGGGGCATCACAGTTCCAGTTGTATTTCGGAAAGAAGAAGTTCGATCCGCTGGATATGTATTCCAAGTCGGACTGGAAAGAGCTTTCATCAGATGAAAAGAAGAAGATATTTAAAAGCTTTGTCTACTGGACACAGTCGACAAGCAGTGTTAAGCTAGAGCTTGCGACTGACACAGGTGTAAGTAAGTCAATGAATTACTTTACAGCGGATTACAGCTACTACAGCAACCAGCATGATTTCAGTGTCAATATGGGCTATTCAGAGGAAAGCGTGACATCAGTTACAGTGACATTTCCTAAGATTGGCGTATATTCCTATGACGATATACAGATTATATGCCAGCCTATGGAAAGCTATACTGATGAGATTAATGCGCTTAAAGAAAATGTATTAACAGATGTAGAGCTTAAGACCAATGCGGTCACAGGACAGATATCACTTGAGCGTGATAAATATCTGTGTCTTACAATCCCTTATTCTAAGGGCTGGAAGGTATATGTAGACGGAGAAAGACAAAAGCTATATAATGCTAATGGTCAGTACATGGCAGTATATCTTACATGTGGAACACATGATATAACACTTAAGTATTCGACACCGCTTCTTAAAGAGGGAGCAGTAGTGTCGCTTGTGGGAGTGGTATTATTTGCCATGCAGATAGTAATTAATATAAGAAAGATGAGGAAACTATAATGTACAGAGAAGTTGCTAAGCTTATTATATATGGTAATCATGAGGATACTATCCTTATGAAAATGTCCGATATTTTCAAAAAATTTGACAGGGACGAGGAGACTGCGGACAAGCTTATAAGTGATATATACGAACAGATTAAAAGAATTCTTGAGGTCGCTACAGATTATGGCTTTGATAAGAATCTGTGGCACAATTATCTTACATTTTATCTTATAACTAATGAGAATCCCTTCAGCCTTACCTGCGAGAAGGTCGGTGCTAACAACGGAAGTGTTAATGAATTTGCAAAAAATGACTTTAAGGTATTCATGAATTTATTCAACTATGATTTCAAGCCTATCGAGGAAGCACTTGGAATCAACTGCTTTTCACTTATATCTGATTACAAGGCAATTGTTAAGAAGGAGCTTATGTACAATAAGAATGTAAGTGAGAAGGTTCAGGCATTAAGTTTAAGACTTGAGACTGCCAAGGATGAAAATGAATTCTTTGAATATGTTACAGATTTCTATAAGGCATATGGTGTAGGAATGTTCGGACTTAACAAGGCATTCAGGGTAATAGGAAAGGACGACGGAGTTACATTTACACCAATCAACAATATGGATAAGGTTATGTTAGATGACCTTATCGGTTACGAGATTCAGAAGAAGAAGCTTGTGGAGAATACAGAAGCCTTCGTACAGGGAAGAAAAGCCAACAATGCGCTTCTTTTCGGTGACAGCGGAACAGGCAAGTCTACATCTATCAAGGCTATTGTCAATGAATATTACGACCAGGGACTTAGAATGATAGAGATATACAAGCATCAGTTCAAGGATTTGTCTAATGTTATAGCCAGTATCAAGAACAGAAATTACAAATTTATTATATATATGGATGACTTATCATTTGAGGAATTTGAGATTGAGTATAAGTTCTTAAAGGCTGTAATTGAGGGTGGTGTTGAGACTAAGCCGGATAATATTCTTATCTATGCTACCTCTAACAGAAGACATCTTATCAAGGAAACCTGGAATGACAGAAATGATATGGAGAGCAGCAACGGACTTCACAGGTCGGATACTATTGAGGAGAAGCTTTCATTAGTGAACAGATTCGGCTGCCAGATAAGTTACTCTAAGCCATCACA
>CAVKBP010000230.1:0-2594 GCA_963654395.1 Ruminococcus sp. CAG:382 | reverse complement strand
TGAGAAGAAGGAAAAGGAAGAGGAGACAATCAAGCAGCTTGTTCTTCCGGATACACTTACAATTAAAGAGCTTGCTGACAAGATGAAGGTTGCTCCGGCTGCGCTTGTCAAGAAGCTGTTCTTACAGGGCAAGGTTGTTACTATCAACGAAGAGATAGATTATGATGCGGCTGAAGAGATTGCTCTTGAGTTTAACTGTATATGTGAGCATGAGGAGAAGGTTGATGTTATTGCAGAGCTTCTTAAGGAGGACGAAGAGCCAGAGGATAAGCTTGTTCCAAGACCTCCAGTTGTATGTGTTATGGGACATGTTGACCATGGTAAAACTTCATTGCTGGATGCAATCAGGGAAACTCATGTGACAGCTAAGGAGTCTGGTGGTATTACACAGAAGATTGGTGCTTATCAGGTAGATGTAAATGGTAATCTTATTACATTCCTTGATACTCCTGGTCATGAAGCATTTACAGCTATGAGAATGCGTGGAGCACAGGCTACTGATATTGCTATTCTTGTTGTTGCTGCAGATGATGGTGTTATGCCACAGACTATTGAGGCTATTAACCATGCCAAGGCAGCAGAGGTAGAGATTATCGTAGCTGTTAATAAGATTGATAAGCCTAATGCTAATATCGAAAAGGTTAAGCAGGAGCTTACTGAATATGGTCTTATTGCAGAAGACTGGGGTGGTTCTACTACATTTGTTCCAGTATCAGCACATACCAAGGAGGGTATTGATGAGCTTCTGGATATGATTCTTCTTACAGCAGAGGTTAATGAGCTTAAGGCTAACCCTGACAGAAAGGCAAGAGGTATCGTTATCGAGGCCGAGCTTGATAAGGGACGCGGTCCAGTGGCATCTATCCTTGTACAGAAGGGTACTCTTCATGTAGGAGATGCTGTTTCAGCAGGTTCATGCTATGGTAAGATCAGAGCCATGATTGATGATAAGGGCAACAGGGTAAAGACAGCCGGACCATCTACTCCTGTTGAGATTCTCGGTCTTAATGATGTGCCAAATGCAGGTGAAATTATTATGGCTGCTGACTCTGAGAAGGAAGCAAGAAGCACAGCAGAGACATTTATCAGCGAGGGAAGAAAGAAGCTTCTTGATGATACTAAGCATAAGGTATCTCTTGACGCACTCTTTGAACAGATTCAGGCTGGTAATATGAAGGAGCTTAATATCATTATCAAGGCTGATGTACAGGGCTCTGTTGAAGCTGTCAGAACCAGTCTTGTAAGACTTTCTAATGAAGAGGTTGTTGTTAAGGTAATTCATGGTGGTGTTGGTAATGTCAATGAATCCGATGTAGTTCTTGCATCTGCTTCTAACGCTATCATCATTGCATTTAATGTTAAGCCAGACAATCAGGCAAGAATAGTGGCTGAGAGAGAAAAGGTAGATTTAAGACTTTACAATGTTATCTACAATGCTATTGAAGATGTAGAGGCGGCACTTAAGGGTATGCTTGAGCCTGTCTATGAAGAGAAGATTATCGGTCATGCAAGAATTATGCAGATATTCAAGGCTTCCGGAGTTGGCAACATCGCAGGCTGTATTGTTGAGGAGGGAAGAATTACAAGAGATTCTGAAGTCCGCATAACAAGAGATGGCGAGAAGATATATGAAGGACCTATCGCTTCCTTAAAGCATTTCAAGGATGAGGTTAAGGAAATCAAGGCAGGTACAGAGTGTGGTATGGTATTCGAGAAGTTCAATGATATCCAGCCAGAGGATATGATTGAGGCTCATATCATGGTCGAGGTGCCAAGATAGGATTAAGTAGTTGATGTGGAGAATATATGCGTAAAAATAGTGTTAAGAATACCCGCATTAATGGTGAGGTATTAAAAGAGTTGAGTAATATAATCAGAAGCGAGATAAAGGATCCAAGAATCAACCCTATGACTTCGGTCGTAGCGGTTGAGGTTGCTCCTGACCTTAAGACATGTAAGGCATATATAAGTGTTCTTGGTGATGAGAAGTCACAGCAGGATACTATTACAGGTCTTAAGAGTGCAGAAGGCTATATAAGAAGACAGCTTGCAAGAACTGTCAACTTAAGAAATACTCCTGAAATCAGATTCATACTTGACCAGTCAATTGAGTATGGTATCAATATGTCTAAGCTTATAGATGAAGTTACAGAACATGATAATAAGATGCACGTTGAGGTTGAAGACGAGACAGAATAAAGAGGTTAGTCATGAATATTATTGAAGAAATCGGACATGCAAAGGTTATAGGTATCACAGGACATATCCGTCCTGATGGTGACTGTGTTGGTTCAACATTAGGTTTATATAATTATATCAGGAAAAATCTTCCTGAGTGTCAGGTTACTGTTTATCTTGAAGAGCCGGCAGATAAATTTGATTATTTATCTGGCATTAATGATATTAAGCATGAGGCTGATGATAAGCATTTTGATTTATTCGTAGTACTTGACTGCAGCTCAATTGACAGGATTGAGCCATTTAAGAGCTGCTTTGAAAATGCTGATAAGACTATATGCATAGACCATCACATAAGCAATAATTCATTTGCTGATGTCAATCTTGTAGAACCACAGTCGAGCTCAGCATGTGAG
>CAVKBP010000229.1:0-2641 GCA_963654395.1 Ruminococcus sp. CAG:382 | reverse complement strand
TTGGCGGATACGCCTCACCGACAGAATGCGAAGCGTTCTGGAGGCTGGCTCTGAATAGTTACTATTATTTTTGCTAAAATGTTTTGTGCAGACTTTCGCTTGCAATTAAAGAAGTAATCGGCAATAATGTAGTTATCATTCAGAGCCGTGTAGAATTTCATAAATCAGATTTGGAAGGTTTAAATGCTAAGCATTTTTTTGGAAGCTCTGGATGTGATTAAAAAACAATACAAGCTACAAGGGGGACTTATGAAGGAATATGATAAATATCTTAAGCTTTTAAAAGAGAAATATCCAACTAAGCAGTCGGTTTACAGGGAGCTTATTAACCTGAATGCAATTATGAATCTGCCAAAGGGCACAGAGCATTTTATGAGTGACCTTCATGGTGAATATGACGCATTTTATCATATTATCAATAACTGCTCAGGCGTAATCAAAGAAAAGGTTGCTATGCTGTATGGTGATGAGCTTACAGTATTTGAACAGCAGGAGCTGTGCACTCTTATATATTATCCGCGTGAGAAGCTCTCAAGGCTTATGGAGGATAACAAGGTTACTGATGAATGGTATAGAAATGTGCTTAACCAGTTGATTCAGATTGCTAAGCTGCTGTCTTCCAAGTATACAAGGTCTAAGGTTAGAAAGGCGATGCCGGCTGATTTTGCATATGTTATTGATGAGCTTATACATGCACAGAAGGATGAGGATGACAACAGAAGTGTCTATCACAGACAGATTATGGAAACGATTCTGCATCTTCACAATGGAGATGAATTTCTTATTGCGCTTACGGATTTAATTAAGAGGCTGGCTGTGGATCATCTTCATATTCTGGGTGACATATATGACAGGGGACCGCATGCAGATAAGATACTAGATCTTCTTATGGAGTATCACAGCGTTGATATCCAGTGGGGAAATCACGATATACTGTGGATGGGCGCATTCTGTGGCAATCCGGTGTGTATGGCACTTGTTGTCAGAAATAATATCAAGTACAAGACTATGTCTATTCTTGAAAATGGTTATGGAATAAGTCTGAGATTTCTTTTACAGTTTGCGGTTAATACATATTCGGAGGAAGATGCTGATGATGCAGTTTATAAGGCTATTTCTGTAATTTTATTCAAGCTGGAGGGACAGCTTATCAAAAGGCATCCAGAGTACAGAATGGAGGGAAGGCTTCTTCTTGATAAGATGGACCTTGAAAAGGGAACAGTCTTAATCGGGGATAAGGAGTACTATCTTAATACAAATGAGTTCCCGACAATTGACGCTAAGAATCCTTACGAGCTTACTATGGAAGAAATGTTTCTTATGGGAAGATTCAGGGCAGATTTCGTTAACAGTACTGCGCTTGAAAGGCACATTAATTTCTTATACGATAAGGGGAATATTTATAAGATATTTAATGGAAATCTTCTGTTCCATGGCTGTGTGCCATTTGATAAACAGGGAGTGTTTGATGGAATTGTTGTGGATGGTAAGCTGTATTCAGGCAGGGAGTATCTGGATTTCTGTGAGTCAATGGTAAGAAAGGCGAGGACAGGAGATACGGACGCAGTTGATTTTATGTGGTTTTTATGGAGCAATATATTATCGCCTGTGACTGGAAGATGTATCAAAACATTTGAAAGAACATTCCTGGATACCGGGAAAAATGCTGATTACAAGGAGGCAATTAAAGAGGATAAAAATCCGTACTATGCACAGTATGAGAATGAGAAAATATGCAAAATGATTCTGCGGGAATTCAATCTTTACAATGAGAACGCACACATTATTAATGGACATACTCCGGTAAGGACAAAGGAAGGACAGCATCCGGTAAGAGCCAATGGACGGCTTATTGTGATAGACGGCGGCTTCTGTGAGGGGTATCACGCCGCCACAGGTATAGCAGGATACACGCTTATCTATAATTCGCATGGAATGAATATTAAAGAACACCATCCGTTTATGAGCATTAACATGGCAATTAACAGCAACAGGGATATTGAATCTGAGTCACAGGTCGTCTATGTTGAAAAACAGAGGGTGTTCGTAAAGGATACTGATAATGGCAAGCAGATTGCAGAAGAAATTAATGACCTGATGAATCTGCTGGAAGTATATAATCAGTAATAGCTGCATTTTAATAAATGTTTAAATGAACTGGTTCCGTTCGCTATTGTATTCGTAGTTGATGGTTTTCAGCTTATCAGATATCTCTTTTTCTGATACCATATAGCTTTTGCATAATTCCTCTAATGAATTGTAATTATCGCGAAGCTGTGTATTGATGAAGCTAAGAAGCATAACTGGATCCTTAGGCATAGGTAAGCCCTCCTTTTACTGGGTTTTGGAATTAGTGTTGTAATGTCTGTGACATTATGAATATTTTTACATAATATGCATAATCTGTAAATGTAATGGTTGTATATAAATTTGTATTAATTTAGATACATTTTGGGTTGCATGAATATAAAAAGTATGTTATAATTTTAACAAGTTGATGAGTTACGACTTGAACAACGGAATATTAAGCTACAGAGGTCAGTGTGGAAACTCAAGGATTTTCACACGCAGGATTTGTGCTTGCACACAAGCCTGAAGCCTTGGAAAGCATGCAGGAATGGAGGAATATTATGGGAAAGAA
>CAVKBP010000228.1:0-2778 GCA_963654395.1 Ruminococcus sp. CAG:382 | reverse complement strand
CGCAGGCACAAAGTGCCGGAGGAATCGCGAGCCAAATGTCAGATTTGGCTCGCGATAAAAGCTATTTGTGA
Organism: Ruminococcus sp. CAG:382; assembly: GCA_963654395.1. Taxonomy (GTDB): domain Bacteria; phylum Bacillota; class Clostridia; order Lachnospirales; family Lachnospiraceae; genus Lachnospira. Next base: position 2,707 of record CAVKBP010000228.1, on the reverse strand, counting down.
TGCCTGCGTCACAAATAGCCGTGTGAAAAATCCTTGATTTTTCACACTAACATTTCATGAATTACTTGTTTTCACGATAATAATTGATAAGACAGCCATCAAGAATTATCTGTCTCTCATCATCTGTAAGCTCATCAAGCTTAAGTTCGAACTCTTTCATGTCCTTATTAACAACATATGCCTTGATTACAGATACCTTGTTCTTAATTGCGTCCTGAATCTCTGGGATAAAAATATAATCTCCATTCTCAAATGGAAGCTCTCCCTTATCAATTATGAATGGAAGCATTCCCCAGTTAATAAGGTTCGAACGATATCTCTTAGTTGCATATTCATTGGCAATGTTAGCCCAGCCGCCAAGTACCTTCTGACAAGATGCAGCCTGCTCTCTTGCTGAACCGTCGCCCGGTTTAACAGCAAATATAGTGCTTCCGATACCAACATTCGTCTTATGGACATCATATGTTTCTTTAATCTTATGCATGATTTCCCTAAGCTCTGGTAAAGCCTCTCCCATGCACTGACCTGCTTCTCTTGCTTTTTCTGCCTTCTGTACTTCCTTAGCGCGTCCTACATATGCAGGATCCTTTCTTGAAAGTGCAAACTCAGCAAGTCCAAGAGGATTAGATCTGAATGATGAAGTCTCTCCTGATGGAATAAGCTCATCTGTTGTTGTAACAGGATCATGTATTTCAGATACAACCTTAATAATAAGGTTCTCTGGAAGTGCAACCATCTCTGGCCAGTCCTTGATATTAGGGCCAAACTGGATTTCCTGATTTGGATCTGCAACACCCTTGCTGTCAAATACTCTGTTAGCATAGATTGAGCTGTCGAAATGGTATGCCGGTCCTGTGAACTCTACATCCATATCTGTAGCTGCTGTAAGGAATCCCTTATTAGCTGCTGTTGCTGCAATAGAACGGGCATCCATAAGTGCAACAGATGATATCTGTCCGTTCTGTAACTTAGAACCTTCTCTGTTAGGGAAGTTTCTTGTTGAGTGTCTGATTGAAAATGCGTTGTTAGCAGGTGTATCACCAGCACCAAAGCATGGTCCACAGAATGCAGTCTTGACAATTGCACCTGTCTCCATAAGATCCGCAAGTCTTCCGTTTCTTGCAAGCTCAACATAAATAGGTGTACTTGCCGGATATACGCTGAGTGTAAACTCATCCGCACCGATAGACTTGCCCTTAAGGATATCTGCTGCTGCACATATATTTTCAAAACCACCACCGGCACATCCGGCAATAATTCCCTGGTCTACATAAAGCTTTCCATTCTTAATCTTGTCTGTAAGCTTGTATTCAACCTGTCCATCAAGGCTTACAAGCGCCTTCTTCTCTACATCATGAAGAATATCCTCAAGATTAGCATTGAGCTCTTCGATAGTATAAGTATTGCTTGGATGGAATGGCATGGCAATCATAGGCTTGATTGTACTTAAATCAACATATACTACACCATCATAATAAGCAACATTTCCAGGGTTAAGCTCCTTATAGCTTTCGCTTCTTCCATGAATATCATAGAATTCCTTAACCTTATCATCTGTTCTCCAGATAGATGAAAGACATGTCGTCTCTGTAGTCATAACATCAACACCGATTCTGAAATCTGCACTGAGCGAAGAAACACCTGGACCTACGAACTCCATAACCTTATTCTTAACATATCCATTGCCAAATACTGCACCAATAATAGCAAGTGCAACATCCTGAGGACCTACTCCCTTAGCCGGCTCTCCTGTCATATAGATGGCAACTACTCCCGGTCTGTTAATATCATAAGTCTTATTAAGGAGCTGCTTAACAAGCTCAGGACCACCCTCGCCCATAGCCATTGTTCCAAGAGCTCCGTAACGCGTATGGCTGTCTGAACCAAGAATCATCTTGCCGCCTTCAGCCAGCATCTCTCTTGCAAACTGGTGGATTACAGCCTGATGAGGTGGTACATATATTCCGCCATATTTCTTTGCACATGTAAGTCCAAACATATGGTCATCTTCATTAATAGTTCCGCCAACTGCACAGAGACTGTTATGGCAGTTAGTAAGCACATAAGGAATTGGGAATTTCTCTAAGCCTGATGCTCTTGCTGTCTGGATAATTCCAACAAATGTGATATCATGCGAAGTCATCTTATCAAACTTAATCTTTAACTTCTCCATGTTTCCAGATGTGTTGTGGCTTTCAAGAATTCCATATGCAATAGTATTCTTAGAAGCCTCTTCCTTAGTTACAGAACATCCTGTCTTTGCTGCTACTTCATTAACAGCAGAAGCGCTATCCTCCACAATGTCAACACCATTGATAAGATATGCTCCTCCATCACTTAATCTAATCATGCTTTCTCCTCTTTCTATTCACTGCGGTTTTCCGCTCAATATCTGATTTTTCTAAATATCTTTATTTCTAAACATCCTTGCTTCTAAACATTTAGTCTCTTAATACACGGCTCATATCCGCTTTATATTAAATATATGAATTAATACCTATAAAGCTTAAAGATACGGTGTAACCTTTTCCACAATTGATGCTATTTCATCATTGTCCGCCGTCCCGGGAACCCAGCCAACATTAACTGTGTCTCCCTTAATTCTTGGAATAATATGCATATGAAAATGGAATACCGTCTGTCCTGCAGCTTCTCCATTATTCTGTACAATATTAAGTCCGTCAAAATCCAGTGCTTTCTTATACGC
>CAVKBP010000227.1:0-2830 GCA_963654395.1 Ruminococcus sp. CAG:382 | reverse complement strand
GGATAAATCTCTATTTTGTTAGCTGAAATATTGAATTTTCAAGGTGCGAACCCCACTTGGGGTATGGGAAGTCTTAGTACTGTAACACATTGAAAAGGAGAAGAATGATGAAGAAAGGATTAGCAAAAAGAATTCTTGTGAGTTTGCTTACAGTAGTCATGATATCTGCTGGTGTTTTACCAATGCTGGTAAGCACAGCTAATGTGGCTCGGGCTAACGAGAATGTAACGAATGACCTTGCAGACGGTGTGGTAATTGATACATCAAATGCTATTAAGGATTCAGAAGACAGTGACTATGTTAAAGTGTCATTTATTGTTAATGACGCTACAACGCCAATAGTCAAATATGTAAAAACAGGTGATACTGTTACAGTAAGGTCAACTAAACCCGATGTCGGAGTACTCGTTGGCGATGCCCCTAACGGTAGTGCAGTAACAGAGAATACAACAATATATGTCAAGACATATAATTATAAAGATGTCCTTAATATTAAGAAGGAACTTGTGAATGAATACGGAGAACCTGATGCAGATGGTTACTATACTTTAAAGTTTACAGCCAGTGCAAAGAATATGCCATCAATTCATTCAGCAACAAGAAATGACATGGTTCTTGTTATTGATGCATCACTTAGTATGGCTTGTCCAGTTTCAGATTCAAGAGCTCCTGATGGTAATGAGTATATGGCAGAGACATATGATGCTACAAGATTTAAAGCAATGTATAATGCCGTAGATTCATTTTTGGATGAATATCTTCCAGAGGGAAATGATAGGAATACAATATCACTTGTTATGTACAATGAAAGTGCAGAAAACCAGTTGGCTGCAATATATAAGAAGTCATCAACTACTGAAAAATCAGAAGTTATGGCTGCGCTTAATGCTGTATTTAACGAAGAAGATTTTAATGAGTCACTTGCAAGTTCATCTAAAAAAGAATATGGTATAAAAGTCGATGACATGAAAGAACATGGAAGTCTTGAATCTGGAACTAATGTTAAAGCAGGACTTGATGTTGCAGCAGATATTTTTACTGCTAATAATACTAATGCTAAGTCAATTATACTTTTCACAGATGGTGTTGCAAACAGACCTAATGCTGATATTACAACAGAGTCTATGACACAGTATGAAGTAGGTGGGACATATACCTATCAAGACGATATATATACAATATCTGGTATAACTCATAAGAAAAATTATTATGATAAAGATAATAATAAGATAAAGAATAATAAAAAAGAACTAGAAGCAGCTTATTATGCTAATCAGAAAGGACAGGAATTAGCAAAGGATAATGTTTCAATATATTCATTTGCGTTAATTGATGAAAATAGTGTTACAGATAATGTTCGTGCTGCAATGGGTGATAAGAATCTTAACGTGAGTGAATATGTAACGAAAGAATCAGTTGTTAAAAATCCAGCTACAATTAAACTTGAGATTTCACCTAAGTTTACTTATACAGATTCTGAAACTGGATATGCAAAGAAGTTCTTTGCTACAACAGATGTATCAGACTTAAATAAAGAATTTAAAAGTGTTATTGCATCATTAAAGGAACTTCCTTTTGATACAGCAACAGTAACTGATACGCTTGATAAGCATTTTGAACTTGTTCCAGGACAGTCAGGTGTTACTGACAATTATGATGGAACATTTACAGTTACTTATCCAGACAAGATTACAACAGATGCACAGGAGATAACTGTTAAGATTAAGGCTAAAGACGGTTATGCAGGATCTTCATATACTAATGATGGTTGTACATTCAATGCAACAGTTGGTAATCTTACATATAGCCAGAAATTCACAGAAGAGCCATCAGCAGTAATTATGCCTAATGCAAAGGATGACACATATACAGTTAATCAGGATGAAACACTTAAAGTAGCTGGCGAATCTGTATTAGATAATGATGAAAATATAAAAGTTAATAAACCAGATAAGAATGTAACAATCACAGCAGAGAAGGTTACTGACCCACAGAATGGTACAATAACATTCAATGAAGATGGTAAATTCACATATACTCCTAACAATGGTTTTAATGGTGAGGATACATTTAAATATAAGACAGTTCTTACAGTTGACGGAAGAACTTATGAGAAGGAAGCAACAGTAACTATTACAGTTGTTCCTAAGTACACACAGACTATTAAGTATGTATTTGAAAATGGTACTAAGGCAGCTGAGGATAATGTTCAGACTGTAGTTAAGGGCAATTCCACAACAGCAGTTACATCACCTTCAATCTCTGGTTACAAGCCAAGCACTGAAGTTGTTGAGGCTACACAGCTTACTGGCGATAAAGAGATTACTGTTAAGTATGTAAGAGATGATGAACAGACAAAGAATGTAACTTATACAGTAGAGTATTACAAAGATGGTGTTAAGGATGATACTAAGACACAGAGTTATACTAATCCAATCGGGGTTAATGATAATGAACAGAATGTAACATTATCTGAGATTAATACTACAGATAAGTTCGGAGCTGGATATAAGTTTAAAGAGACTGATCCGGCAACAATACCAGCAACAATAGCTGATAAGGGTGTAATCAAGGTTTACTATGTGGCTGATACATTTGATTATACAGTAAAGTATGTTCTTGAAAACACAGATACAAATCTTGCAGACCCATATACCAGGTCAGCAGCATTTGGAACAGAAGTTGGAGCTGATAAGAAGGATATCGAAGGTTATACAGTAATTAATGCTGATGACAAGTTAACTATTGGAGCAGATTCAGATAGTAATGTACTTGTTATTGAATACAGAGCTAACACATATGGATATTCAGTAGAGTATTACTATGATAC
>CAVKBP010000226.1:0-2850 GCA_963654395.1 Ruminococcus sp. CAG:382 | reverse complement strand
ATTCTTACTGTGTATCCTGCTTAGCCGGAACCTTAGTGTTGAAAATCCGGGACGCAGGCAGGTTGTTGTTGAGACTGCAATTAAGGGACTCAATGATTTCTTCACTGAGACGGTAGGAGAAAAAGGAAAGGCGTACATTCCATATCTGTCAGCTATAGCCATATACATAGGAATTGCTAATCTGATAGGTCTGCTTGGCTTCAAGCCGCCAACTAAGGATATGAATGTTACCGCAACACTGGCAATAATGAGTATTATTCTTATTGAGGTCTCAGGAATCAGAGCCAGAGGAACTAAAGGCTGGCTTAAGAGCTTCGCAGAGCCAATGCCTATAATACTTCCTATTAATATACTGGAAGTATTTATCAAGCCCTTATCACTTTGCATGCGATTATTCGGTAATGTATTAGGTTCATTTGTAATCATGGAATTATTGAAGATGGTAGTTCCAGCAGTTTTACCGGCAGTATTCAGTTGTTACTTCGATATATTCGATGGACTGATACAGGCGTATGTATTTGTATTCTTAACTGGTCTTTTTATTAAAGAGGCTACAGAGTAAGGATATATCTAACAAGAAGAATAAATGTATTAAAAAGGAGATTATTATTATGTCAACAATTTTAGTAGCAATCGGAGCAGGTATAGCAGTATTAACAGGTATCGGTGCTGGTCTTGGTATCGGTAAGGCAACAAGCAGCGCAGTAGACGCTATCGCAAGACAGCCAGAGGCAGAGAGCAAGATTAGTAAGTCACTTCTTTTAGGTTGTGCCCTTGCAGAAGCAACAGCTATTTACGGTTTCGTTATCGCCCTTCTTATAATCCTTTTCTTAGGCTGATATGCAGCCATTCAGAGCCATGCAGAACGCATTCTGCGAAGGGGGCTCTGAATAGTTAAATTGATATTAGCGTTGATATGAGAAAAGATTACTAAGACAAGATAGAAAGGAAGGCGAAGCTAGTGTTAAGTATAGATCCATGGAATATATTGTGGACAGTAGTCAATCTGCTCGTCTTATATCTGGTGTTTAAGAAGTTCCTGTTTAAGCCTGTCATGAATGTGATTACTGCAAGAGAGAATATGATTAAGCAGCAGTTCGATGACGCTAAGAAGAGTCAGGAAGAAGCAGACGCCTTAAAGGCTTCATATGATGAAAAGCTTCAGAGTGCGAAGACAGAGGCTGACGAAATTATTGTCAATGCAAGAAACAGAGCGCAGGAAGAACATGAGGCAGCTTTGAAAAAGACCAGAAAAGAAACAGCGGTTATGCTTGAAAAGGCAAAGACTGATATTGCTAATGAGAAGGAGAAAGCAACAGAGGCTGCACAGGCTGATATTGCAAGACTCGCTCTCATAGCAGCAAGAAAAATTGTAAAGACAGGTGATGCTCATGACGCAGGCAGCAGTAAATAATGCAATAGTTTTACACCGGCTGTCTGTGAGCAGGGAGGATGTAAGAAGAGCTGATGAACTGTACAGCACGACATCAGAGCTTCAGAAAATTCTCACTAATCCTGAGATACCTCTTGCAAAGAAATATGACATCATTGATAAAGTATTTGCACTTGATGACACTAAGGAGCTTATGAAGAATTTCATTAAGGAAATGTGTAAGCTTGGCAACTGCAGCGAGATGAGAGACATATTTGATTCCTATTACAGAATTGATGATGATATGAACCACATTTTAAAGGCAGAGCTTATAAGTGCCAGCTTAAGTGATGAAGAGGATAATGCAAGGCAGGCACAGGATTTCTTAAAGAGCAGATATCCGGATTATACAATTGAACTGACTAAATCGACAGACGAAAAGCTCTTAGGCGGATATGTCGTAAGAGCACATCATAAGGAATATGACAGAAGCTTTGAAGGTCGTTTTCGTCAGCTTGAAAGAAAATTAACTGGGAGGTGAACCCTGTGGGCGCAATTAGTGCAACAGATATTATCTCCATTATCCAGAGTGAGATTGAGAACTTCAATTGGGACGAAGCAAGCCGCGAGACCGGTAATGTAATATGGGTTGGTGACGGAATTGCCACAGTATATGGAATTGACCATGCTATGTATGGTGAAATTGTAGTATTTGATAATGGAGTAAAAGGAATGGTTCAGGATATCCGTGAGAATGAGACAGGTGTTATCTTGTTCGGCAGGGATACAGGAATCAAAGAAGGAACTAAGGTTGTAAGAACCAAGAAGAAAGCCGGAATTCCGGTAGGCAGCGCATTTGTAGGAAGAGTAATCAATGCACTTGGCGAGCCTATTGATGGAAAAGGCGATATTAAGGAAGAGGATTACAGACCAATCGAGGAGGAAGCTCCGGGCATTGTAGACCGTAAGTCTGTAAGCACACCAATGGAAACAGGAATACTTTCAATTGATTCAATGTTCCCAATTGGCCGTGGACAGAGAGAGCTTATCATTGGTGACCGTCAGACTGGTAAGACATCAATTGCGATAGATACAATTATTAACCAGAAGGATAAGGGTGTTATCTGTGTGTATGTTGCAATCGGTCAGAAAGCATCTACAGTTGCCAAGGTAGTTTCAACACTTACTAAAAATGATGCTATGGATTATTCAATTGTCGTATCTTCAACAGCAAGTGATCCGGCATCACTCCAGTATATAGCTCCATATGCAGGTACAGCGATGGCAGAGCATTTCATGCATCAGGGCAAGGATGTTCTTATAGTATATGATGATTTGAGCAAACATGCGGTAGCGTACAGAGCATTGTCACTTCTGCTTGAGAGATCACCTGGACGAGAGGCTTATCCTGGAGATGTATTCTATCTTCATTCAAGACTTCTTGAAAGATCAAGCCGTTTAAGTGATGAATTAGGCGG
>CAVKBP010000225.1:0-2884 GCA_963654395.1 Ruminococcus sp. CAG:382 | reverse complement strand
GAAATTTTATTTGGCGGATACGCCACACCGACGAAATGCGAAGCATTTTGGAGGCTGGCTCTGAACGGTTACATATTATGTAGATATCCGAAATTGTTCAGAGCCAAGCAAAATTTCAAAAATCAGATATGGAATGCTTGCATTCCTATGTCTGATTTTGAAATTTTATTTGGCGGATACGCCACACCTCCAAAATGCGAAGCATTTTGGAGGCTGGCTCTGAACAGTTACATATTATGTAGATATTCGAAATTGTTCAGAGCCAAGCAAAATTTCAAAAATCAGATATGGAATGCTTGCAAAGGTGGCTCTGAATAGTTACTACTAATTTAGAAAAGAAAAGGAAATAAAACATGAGTTTACTTACAGTAACCGGACTTACACACGGATTTGGAGACAGGGCAATTTTTAACAATGTATCTTTCCAGCTTAACAGGCTTGATAAGATTGGATTAGTGGGAGCCAACGGCGAGGGTAAATCCACATTTATGAATATAATAACAGGCAAGCTTATGCCTGATGAGGGAAAGGTTGAGTGGGCTAAGAATATAAGAGTCGGATACCTCGACCAGCATGCTGTGCTTGAAAAGGGCATGACGATACAGTCTGTTCTTGCGTCTGCATTTGACTTCCTGTATGACATGGAGAATCAGATGAATGAGATATATGCCGGGCTTGGCGAAGCATCTCCGGAGGAGATGGACAAGCTGATGGCGGAAGCTGGAACGATTCAGGATTTACTTACTATGCATGATTTCTATATGATAGATGCGAAGGTTGAGGAGGTTGCGAGAGCGCTGGGGCTTACAGAGCTTGGGCTTGATAAGGATGTGACCGAGTTATCCGGTGGGCAGAGAACTAAGGTGCTGCTTGGAAAGCTGCTTCTTGAGAAGCCGGATATTCTGCTTCTTGACGAGCCGACTAATTATCTTGACAAAGAACATATCGAGTGGCTTAAGAGATATCTGCAGGATTATGAGAACGCATTTATACTGATATCGCATGACATCCCATTTCTTAACAGCGTTATAAATGTTATATATCATATGGACAATCAGGAGCTGAACCGTTATACGGGCGATTACGATAATTTCCAGAAGGTGTATGCGGTGAAGAAGGCGCAGCTTGAGGCGGCTTATAATAAGCAGCAGCAGGAGATTGCAGAGCTTAAGGATTTTGTGGCAAGGAATAAGGCGAGGGTTGCCACAAGAAATATGGCAATGTCACGTCAGAAGAAGCTTGACAATATGGATATCATCGAGCTGGCGGCAGAAAAGCCAAAGCCGGAGTTTAATTTCAAGACCGCAAGAACGCCGGGAAGATACATTTTCCAGACACATGACCTTGTAATCGGTTATGATGAGCCGCTTTCGAGCGCACTTAACTTAGAGATGGAGCGCGGTCAGAAGATTGTGCTTACAGGTGCAAATGGTATCGGTAAGTCTACTTTATTAAAAAGTATATTGGGGCTGATTAAGCCGCTGTCAGGCGATGTCGAGCAGGGAGATTATCTTGAGATAGGATATTTTGAACAGGAGACTCCGGCGGGAATTGAAACTACATGCCTTGAGGAGATATGGCAGGAGTTCCCGGGATATACGCAGTATGAGGTTCGTTCAGCCCTTGCCAAATGTGGTCTTACAACCAAGCATATAGAGAGCAAGGTCAGGGTTCTTTCCGGTGGAGAGCAGGCAAAGGTGCGTCTGTGTAAGCTTATTAACCGCGAAAGCAACATCCTTGTGCTTGATGAGCCGACCAACCACCTTGATGTGGATGCCAAGGATGAATTAAAAAGAGCCCTTATGGCATATAAGGGCAGTATACTTATGGTGTGCCATGAACCGGAGTTCTACGATGGTCTTGCGACAGATGTGTGGGACTGCGGAAAGTGGACAACGCGTATTTAATTGTAGGAATTGTAGGACAGGCGGAAAGCGGCTTCTAATGTGAGCCACTAGTACAGCGTTTTATAAAACAATTTAATCAACGAAATATTCAGGAAACATTTTCCTGATTGCATCTATATTTTCGGAATATCTGCTCATATGTCTCTGCGATATATGGGCAGCTTTTTCTTTATCTTTATTCTCGATAGCAGTGACAAGCTCACCATGGTCTTTTAATATGTGGGACATTTTCCGGCATCTGAAGCTGAGAATAGTAGTTCTGTCAAAATGTGGTGCCATGCTCTCAACAAGGTCATACCACACATTTTTTCCACACATTTTATAAAGGCTTCCGTGAAATTCTTTATCAAGCTGGAAAATCTTTTCTTCGTCGCCGCGCTTGATATACATTTCCCACAAAGCAACATTTTCATATAAGGAATCAAGCTGGTTTTTCGTCAGTATGCCGCAGGCTTCAACGGCAAGCTGCGCTTCAATGACACAGCGCAGGTCGCGGAGCTGCTCAACGATATCAGTATTGACATAGGATACGAATGCACCAATCTTAGGCTTAATCTCGATAAGTCTGGATTGGGCAAGCTCTAATTCCGCTTCGCGCAAAGGATTATTGCTCACATGCATAAGTGCGCACAGCTCAGGTGCTTCAAGCTTCTGTCCTGGCAGCAGATTAGTGTGGACAATGTTGTAAACAAGCTGTCGGAGCACATAGTCCTTAGCAGCTTCGCCTTCTGATTTTTCTGTGATAGTTAACATAGGTACCCCCGGTTGGTAATATAATGTGAATAAAAAAAGTGGGTATACCCAAGGAAGAGGGCATACCCTGCAATGATTTGAGCAAAAATCATTTACATGTCTAATATAGCACACAGTTAATGGCATGACAAGGTTTAATTGACAGTATTAGAAATTTAATTTTGACTACATGTAACTGTTCAGAGCCAAGCAAAATTTCAAAAATCAGACATGGAATGCTTGCA
>CAVKBP010000224.1:0-2943 GCA_963654395.1 Ruminococcus sp. CAG:382 | reverse complement strand
ATTCTCAACATCATTAGTCATACGGCTCATAATATCACCATGCGAATGCTGGTCAAGATATTTAACTGACATACCGACAATCTTATTAAAAAGATCCTGTCTCATATTCTTAACAATCCGCTGGCTAAGAATTGCGCTTAGTCTTGTCTGTATAAATGTGCATATACTGTATATTATGTATACCACTATCATAAAGATAAGTATATGGCTCAAATTATTAAATTTTCTTAAAGAAATATAATCAATTGCCTGGCTTTGAAGCTTTGGGGCATAGACAGAGCATACAACCATGACAACAACAGCAACAAAAAGCGCAGCGATTACAGGTACTTCTTTAGCGAAATACTGCATAAGGCGCATAAAGGTTTCCTTGCCATTTACAGGCTTCTCAACAACTGCACCTCTGTTTTTCGGACCGCCCTTCATGCCGGGAATCCTCATATTATTAACCTGTGAAATATTCTTATTCTCAGCCATATTTTCATCTCCTTTTACGAAGCAGAATGCGACTGCATTTAATTCCTGCTCAACTGCGAATTATATATATCCTGATATATAGCACTGTTTTTCAGAAGCTCCTCGTGAGTTCCGACAGCACTTATACGTCCGTTATCAAGAATAACAATTCTGTCTGCATCCTTAACTGAAGCAATCCTTTGTGCAATAATAATCTTGGTAGTATCCGGATAAGCGTTTTTAAGCATGGCATACAGATTAGCTTCTGTCTGCAAATCTAATGCACTCGTTGCGTCATCAAATATAATAATCTCAGCCTGCTTAAGAATAGTCCGGCTTATCGCAACTCTCTGCTTCTGACCTCCGGACAGGCTGCTTCCCTGCTGTGCAACAACTGTGTCAAAGCCATCAATTGAATTACTTATGAATTCCATAGCCTGTGCGATAGAAGCAGCATCTGCAATATCTTTATCCGCAGCATTTTCACGCCCCCACTGGATATTTTCTTTTATTGTACTCTGGAATATTTCACTTTTCTGGAGTGCAACCGAAATCCGTTCGCGCAGATTCTTAAGATTATATTCCCTTACATCAATATCATCGACAAGCACGCTTCCACCGGTTACATCATAAAATCTTGGAATCAGGTTAATCAGGCTCGTTTTTCCGCAGCCGGTTTCTCCAAGAATACCGATAGTCTCACCAGGGTTGATTACAAGATTAATATTATCAAGAATTACTTTATCACCTGTGCCTGCGCATGGATATGCAAATGTTACATTTTTAAATTCAATCTTGCCCTTAACAGCAGTAGAACCATTAAATGAGCCATCCCTGATAGAAGGCTCGCAGGCAAGCACTTCGTTGATACGCCTGCCGGAAGCAATACCTCTTGAAGCAGTCTGGAACATATTAGTCATACGCATGACAGCGTTAAGTGACTGCGTGACATATGTAATTGCTGCCATAACATTTCCGGGTGTAACAGCTCCGTCAGCAACCTGTATTCCTCCGACCTTGATAACAGCAACGACAGAAAGATTAAGAATAATATTCATAATCGGCTGCATATATGAAAATATCATCAGCACATTTAACTGTGTATTTACAAGCTCATCATTCGATTTTCCAAAGCGCTGTTTCTCGTAATCCTCTTTAACATAAGCCTTGACAACCCGGAAACCCGATACATTTTCCTGCATTACATTATTAACATTGTCGAGCTTGCGCTGCAGCTTTGAAAACAGAGGATTAGCTTTAGAAAGAAAATATATAACACATATCGTTACAAGCGGCAGGGCGCATGCTATTACAGCACCAAAGCTTAGGTTGAGCGATAACATACATATGATTCCGCCGACGAAAAGCATAGTTGTTCTGATAAAGCCACGCATGCTCATCTGTATGAAATTCTGTAGCTGTGTTATATCGTTGGTAATCCTTGTGATAAGCGAGCCGGTAGAGAATCTGTCAGTCTGCTCAAATGAGAAGGACATAATCTTTTTAAATGCGTCTTTTCGTAAATCATTACCGAAATTCTGTGATGCAATATTTGAACATACGCCGCATAAAATGCCTGACAAACCACCAAGGATTACGAATATAATCATTTTTAATCCTTCGGTGAGCACAAGATTAAGATTACCAACGCCATTATTAGATAAACCTAAAACACCTTCATCCACGATGGTGCTCATTAGACGAGGCTGAACGAGGTCCGCAAGAACCTCGCCCACCATGAATAAAGGTGCAAGGATGGCAAAAAGCCAGTATTTTTTAAGATATTTCAGCATGTAAAAACTCCCTGTCTTTAAAATATTTATTCAAAAACCTTCTTGATGCTGTCATAATGAAGAAATTCTTTTCTGTCAGCAATAGCCTTGATTTCTTCTGCTGTAGCAAATTTAAAGCCGGCAGCTTCCTCAGCCTGCAGATGTATATCTGCTTCTGTGATATCCATGTTAAACTTATAGATATCAACAAAATAGTTATCCTTTTCCTTTGGATTATCTCTTCTATAAGAGAATTCAAAACCACCGTCAGCTCTGGATACATCAACTCCGGTTTCCTCTAATACCTCACGGCATACAGCCTCAAAGGATGTCTCACCAGCCTGACATGCACCTCCTGATACTTCCCAGTGTCCCGGAGCCCATGCTTTAGTTAAGACTCTCTGGGTAATTAAAAATGTATTATCAGGTCTTTTAATTATTCCAAGAACTGTCAGATGATAGTCTCCATCCTTCATATTCCAGTCATTTCTTTTCATTGTGCGGCCAGTAAGCTGCTTATTGACATCATAGATATCCCATATTTCACCCATATTTACTACTCCTGATTAGATTTTATCTGTTTTAAATATTCAAGTACGCTGTGTACAGCAACATTTCCTTCGCCGACAGCCTTGGCATACTGGTAAGGCCTGCCAGTGCAGTCACCTGCCGCATATACACCATTAATATTAGTCTTCTGTGCCCTGTCAACAAC
>CAVKBP010000223.1:0-2956 GCA_963654395.1 Ruminococcus sp. CAG:382 | reverse complement strand
TATTGCAGGTGTTGTTAAGCAGTTCTGGGAAGATGTTGACTGGGATGAGACAGACTGCATGTTTGTTGACTGCCCACCGGGAACAGGAGATGTTCCACTTACAGTTTTCCAGTCTATGCCGGTAGACGGAATTGTCATAGTGACTTCACCACAGGATCTTGTTTCAATGATTGTGGAGAAAGCAATTAATATGGCTAAGCTTATGGATATTCCGGTTCTTGGAATCGTTGAGAATATGTCTTATTTCAAATGTCCTGACTGCGGCAGCATTCATTATATATACGGAAAGAGTAAGATTGACGAGGTGGCAGCAGCTAACAATATTAAGACAGTTGCAAAGCTTCCTATGGATGCAAATGTGGCTGCACTTGTCGATTCAGGAAAAGCTGAGGAACTTGATGTATCTGCATTAGATGGAATATTTGATGCAATTATGGCTTAACAGAGAAAAATAATGAAAAGACTGATTTTATTTAAAGGCGGAGTAGAAACATTAGAATTCTTTACAGAACAGATGGCTTCTGTATGGGAGAAGATGGGCTGCTCCGTCTTCTGGTATAATTTAATATTGCAGCAGGCAAGCTCTTCTGCACTTGTGGAATACTACGAAGCTCACAGGGAGGATGAGTGGTATATGTTCACCTTTAACTTTGAGGGAATTGCAGGGGAAGCCGGCTTGTATCGTGATGATGGCTGGAGCTTCTGGGACTGGGCAGGTGTTAAGGTTATAAATGTGGTTGTAGACCACCCTCTTTATTATAACCAGTATATCCGGATGCATCCGGAAAAATATGTCCAGCTAGATATTGATGAAATGCATGTTGAATATATGCACAGGTTTTTCCCGGAGGTACACACAGAATATATGCTTACGGCAGGAACAGAGCTTAATTACAACGGCTACATAATGCCTGATAAGAAATATCTGCCGATGAAGGAAAGACCAATTGATATTATATTTACAGGCAATTACACGCCGAAAAGAATATTAAGAAAGCATCTTGATAACATGGAGCCGGAGTATATAGATTTCTACGAGAGCGTGTTGTCGTATCTTATAGACAATCCGTCAGAGACGATTGATGTGGCAGCCGAAAAAGCGCTGCGCCGGGAGTTTCCTGACATCTCCGATGCCCAGCTTGTGGACTGCATGCCCAATATGATGTATGCCGACCTTGCTGTAAGATTCCATTACAGAGAGCTCGCGATAAGGGCGCTGGCTGATTCCGGGCTTAAGATTCATACCTATGGGGCAGGCTATAATTATATTGAATGTAATCACCATGAAAATATAATTGAGCATGGAGGTGTTGATTCTAAGGTGTGCCTTGATATGATAAGCCAGGCAAAGCTATCTCTTAATGTAATGCCATGGTTTAAGAAGGGCGCGCATGACAGAGTATTTAATACCATGCTTAACGGAGGCGCTGCGCTTACTGATACATCGCTCTTTTATGAGAACACATTTTCTGATGGTGAAAATGTATTATTCTATTCACTTGAGGATTTGAGGGATTATGAAAAATCAGGCTACGATGTACACCTTGCCGCGCGGATTACAGACAAGGTCGCAGACGCATTAGCTGATACTGTCAGATTGCAGAAAATCGCTGATAATGGGTATGCGCTCTGTAAGGGCAGGCATAGCTGGATTGAGCGGGCTGAAATTATATTATTGCATTTTACGCAATAATGATGAAATATATTCACTTCTCTTATATATAAAAATATGTTTAAATATATTTACAGGTATTAGCACTCTTAAAGACAGAGTGCTAATCTTTATATAAGGACAGGAGGTTGAATATGTTAAGATGATAAAGAAATTAATGTGTAGTATCAGAGAATTTAAAGCTTCATCAATCCGTACATCTGTATATGCAGCATTGGAAGTATTGATGGAAATCATAGTTCCGTTCCTGATGTCTGATATCATTGATAAAGGCATCTATGGTGGAAATATGGGAACTTTATTAAAGTATGGCCTTGCAATGGCGATATGTGTAATTATAGGACTTCTGCTGGGCTTTGGCGCAGGCGCATGGTCTGCGGATGCCTCGGCTGGTTTTGCAAGGAACCTAAGAAAGGATATGTATTATAATATCCAGAGATTTTCATTCAGGAATATTGATAAGTTTTCAACAGCGAGTCTGGTAACAAGACTTACAACGGATGTCATGAATGTCCAGAATGCGTACATGATGATTATCCGTATAGCGGTAAGAGCGCCGCTCATGCTTATATTTGCACTGATAATGTCATGTGTTATTAACTGGAAGCTGGCTCTTATATTCCTGATTATGATTCCGGTTCTTGGTGGAGGACTGGTGTGGATTATAGTAAAATCACATCCAGTATTTGAAAGGGTATTCAAGCAATATGATGAGCTTAACAGGGTTGTACAGGAAAATGTAAGCGGCATAAGGGTTGTTAAAAGCTTTGTGCGAGAGGATCATGAAAAAGGAAAATTCCAGTCAGTATCCACAAGGCTTTTTAATACCTTCTGCAAGGCTGAGCGTTACATGGCACTGAATGCCCCACTTATGCAGTTAGTAGTATATGTGTGCATGATTCTTGTGTTCTGGTTCGGTGCCAGAATGATTGTATTATCAGGTGCGACAGAGCTTACAACAGGGGAGCTTACAAGCCTTATCATATATGCAATGCAGATATTGTCATCACTTATGATGCTGTCAATGGTGCTTGTTATGATTACGATTGCACAAAGCTCTGCAGAGCGTATTGTTGAGGTGCTTGATGAGAAGAGTGATATAACCAGCAAGCCGGATGCTGTTAAGGAAGTGCCGGATGGAAGAATTACATTTAAAAATGTGGATTTCGGTTATTCGGACAGTGACGCTTCGTTAAGTCTTGAGAATATCAATATCGGGATTCCATCAGGAAAGACAGTTGGAATTATCGGTGCGACAGGAAGCGGAAAGAGCAGTCTGGTTTC
>CAVKBP010000222.1:0-2991 GCA_963654395.1 Ruminococcus sp. CAG:382 | reverse complement strand
ATAAATCTAAAAGGGTTATTTGTCCCTTATTTATCTTTGAATTAAATTTCTAAGAAATCTCTTAAAACAGGTGAAATCTCAATCATAATTTAACTGTTTCGCCGCCTTTAACTTCAACGATAGTATTATTATTCACAGCAAGCCATACTGACTTGACAGATGGATTATGTACATATTCATTGTCGGCGAAGAATTCAAGCCTGTCGAATAATTCATTATATTCAACAATTTCAGAATTAGCTGCATACCAGATGTCATCACGGTTAGCAATCATTTCACAGAATTCTTCGATAACTTCCCAGTTATTGTTTCTTTCAAATTCAAAGCTGTGTCCCCATACATACATCATATAAAGATACTGCTTCTTAGTGAGTGCCATGAACTTCTTGCCGAAATCCACAAGATTGTGATTATGATGGCAGGTTGGAACCCAGCGCATGTAATCATCAGGCATAAAGAAGCCGTTCTCATCACCGATAAGCATCGGACCTTCTGCATTGGCAGCATAGGTTTCTGCCGACCTGGTTGCAGCATATTTATCATTAGTAACTCTTGCATATCTGATTCCAACTGACTTGGCAATATCAACTATACGGCTGTCATAAGAACCGTTAGGATATGCAAGACCATATATCGGTCGGTTAAATATTTTCTCAAGATTAACCTTATCCTCAAGAATTTCTTTAAGAACAGCATAATCATTCAGTCTTATTGTTGTAGGATGAGTAAAGGTATGTGCAGCAATATCGTGTCCGGCATAAAGCTCTGTCCATTCCTCCTGTGGAATTCTTACCGCGGGATCAACAATTCCTGTGTTCAGGTTAAAGGTTGCTTTAAGATTATATTTATTAAAAAGCTTTACAAGCCGTCTGTCTTCGATTTTTCCATCATCATAGCTGAAGGTAAGAACTTTAAACTTGCCACCAGGAAATACTTTGTATACTTTGTTCATATTAATCCTCCATTCTTGCCTGCTTTTCAGGGCATAGTGTGAGAAATCTTTGATTTTCACACTAATCATATCCAAAAATTATTAGCCGGTTTCAACGACTTTTCCATTATATAACACAATCATTTTTATGTCATGTCATTTTTTTGAAATACTCGTTCTGGCTCTCAGATTAATGCTGCGGGCAGGCTCGTCATTTACATATATATTGATTGTTCCATAGATTTGTGCTGAATTGACAGGCGCAGCAAGTGTATCAGGAATGTCAATCTGGATACTAATTAAATCGTCATCACAGGCAAGAAATTCAACAGTGCCATCAGGTATAAGCTCACAGAAGCGGTATTTTCCTTTAGTTACAGGAATGTAAAATGCATATTCATAATTAAAATATTTCTGGCGGCTGTATTTTTTCCCAAGAGTAATAAGATAATCAGCGTCACTCCATTTGTAATTCCTGTTAGGCGGCCAGCCACATGCAAGCAGGGCAATGCAGAGCGTACGCTCATTATCCTTGTAGGCACATACATAGCAGTAGCCGGCTTTGTTTGTGAAACCTGTTTTTCCAGATATAATGCCATTGTCAGGATTTAACAACTGATTTTTATTATTAAGCTGGTAAGTGTGCTTACCGGTTATATCTGAAATTGTCATTGAAACCGTCTGGGTTATGCGTAGGAATTCGTCGTTTTTGATACAGTATGCCATAGTCCTTGCAAGGTCATATGCTGTGGTATGATGAAAGCTGTAGTCATCCTCGTCATCAAGCCCGTTAGGTGTTAGGTAATATGTATCAGATAACAGCAGGTCATCTGCCTTTTCATTCATCATGCCAGTGAATATAGATACAAGCTTTTCGCTTTCTTCATGGCTTATTTCTGAAAGAAATGAAGAGTCATAATTGTAGTCATTAATAAATGGAGTTTCAGATCTTAGTGATGGATTCTTACACAGCACATAATAAGCCACATTTTCTGCAATAATTACGGCAGAGTCATTGTGCGATTCAAGCATAAGCGAGTAGAAGAGGTCGTCAAGCACGAACTGTTCACCGGTTACGGCATTAAGTTGGACATCAGGCATGGAAGCAGCATAAGCGGAGGTTGTTGCAATAAATGCTTTGTCGCAGTTTTCCAGTGCGATAATCAGAGTCATGATTTTAGTTGTGCTTGCCATGCTTACGGAAGCAGTCTCATTGCTGCCATAAAGAATCCTGCCAGAATCAGCATCAATAAGCACAGAGTATTTGGAATAAAGATTAGCTGCATGGGTTGTCACAGGATGGAAAATGCAGCTTATAATTAATGATGATACTAATATAATAGTTGACAGATATTTTGTTCTCTTCATAAACAATTACATTAATATTATATCTTTTTATGATTATATTAAAATGCTTTGATATTATGAATGATTTAATGTATTATCTATATAGCTTTTGCAGACAAGAATAACAGGAGAATTATTTATGGCATATATAGAGTTTAAGAATGTGAAGAAAATATATAAGATGGGAGATGTCAAAATAAGGGCATTGAATGGCGTGGATTTTACAATTGATAAAGGAGAATTTGCAGTTGTATTAGGACCTAGTGGAGCAGGAAAGAGTACCATTCTTAATATTCTTGGAGGAATGGATACATGTACAACCGGAGAGATTACTGTTGATGGCAACAGGATTGACAAGTACAGCTCTAAGCAGCTTACAGCCTACAGAAGATATGATATAGGTTTCGTATTCCAGTTTTATAATCTTGTACAGAATCTTACTGTTAAAGAAAATGTAGAGCTTGCTACGCAGATATGTAAAAATCCTCTGGACATTGCAGGTACAATAGAGGCTGTCGGCCTGACTGACAGAGCAGGCAATTTTCCCTCACAGCTATCGGGTGGTGAGCAGCAGAGAGTTGCCATTGCAAGAGCACTTGCCAAGAATCCCAAGATGCTTTTATGTGATGAGCCGACTGGCGCACTTGACATCAATACAGGAAAGACTATCTTAAAGCTTTTAAGTGATATGTGTAAGAATAATGGGATTACTG
>CAVKBP010000221.1:0-3014 GCA_963654395.1 Ruminococcus sp. CAG:382 | reverse complement strand
GATTTCATTTTCCATAAGTCTAATCATCCTTTCGTATATTCTAAAGCTTTGCTTAAGCAATAATATACTCCAGTTCTATAGGTTTTGTAAATGATTTTTTATTAAAATTGTCTGACTATCTGATTATTTATTAGTTATAGCTAAATTATCTGATAATATTAATATTTATTACACTATTGTGTTTGAATTATATAGTTTTTACCACTCTTTTCAGTTTATAGCATTAATATTTTCAACCCGCTTTTTCGCCTTGATATTGAATTGTGTTAAAATTGTGTCTGTTTCATGCCAGACCACACAAAATAAATAAAAAAATAAAGTGATATTGCCTTAATCTTCTAGTCCATAAGGTTTTATCACTTTATTTTATTAAGTGTTATATATTAAATGTTATTGATTAGACACCAATAGATGCCCCGCCAATCAGAAAATCAACTGCCTTTTCTTTGACTGAGAACTCTATTTCTGTATGCTCTCCTCCAAACTCTCCATCAAGAGTCCATGAAACCGGCTGTGGGGACTCAAAGCTTACGGACTTGGTCTTCCATGAACTTACCCAGTCACATTTGCTTAAATCCTTGGAAATAAATGCAGCCGCCAATGACTGTACGGCTATAGGATTGTTAAGCTCCTTTATCAGCGTCACCTCGAATAATCCATCCTGCAAATCAACATCATTACCAGTAATATTCTTTATTCCCCCGACTGAGTCAGTATTGCTTATCATGCCATATACGAAATTGCCCTCAACATCCATCTCATCAGAATGTACGCGCATATACTGCGGCTTAATCGTAGACAGGCTCCTGACCGCCTCAAGCACATAAGCCTGATGTCCGAGTATATTCTTAAGATTCTGCGGAGTGCCATAGGAAACTCTTGTAAATGCGCCAAATGCAGCAACATAATTAAATGAGCGTTCGCCATTTACCATTCCCACATCACAGGAAAATCTCTTGCCCTTAGCTATATTAATGGCAGCCTTTACCATATTTCTTGGAATCCCAAGGCTTGCAGCAAAATCATTCGTTGTTCCGCTTGGAATATAGCCTATCGGCGGCTTTTCACCCTTATACTTAAGGATTGCTGCCACTGTCTCATTAAGAGTTCCGTCTCCGCCACTGCATGCTATAACATCATATTTTCCTTCATTGTCAATAATGTGCTGGTAGCCATCCTGCGGTGCCTTGGTCGGATACACAGTAACCTCATATCCAGCCTTGGAAAACACCTGTATTATCTTCATCAGTTGATTCTTAATCTGCGCCTTTCCAGAGTTTGGATTAAAAACAAACAGCATTTTCATCATATAATCACCTGTCCCATTTATCACATAATGCATTAATCTGGTCTGTAAACTTCGCCAGATCCTTATTCGCGCCTCCTTCATTATGCATAATAACTGTCATGAGGCGCTTTCCGGCAGCAACAAGCCTGTCAAATACAGTCTTATTACGCTGCGTTGTAGTAGTTCTTCTTGACTTCTTCTCCTTAACTCCCTCAGAAATAACTCTGTCAGCAATTAAGTCATAGCTTCCACCAGTATATGGTGCCATGGCATCATAGCCATATTCTTCCTTGAGACATTCTGTGAATTCATCACACACACTGTCCTCACCATGTACAACGAATACCTTCTTTGGCTTCTTTTCAAATGCATTAATCCACCTTAGAAGTCCTTCCTTATCAGCATGGCCGCTTGTGCCCTGAAGCTGTACAATCTCAGCCTTTATCTCGATTGGTTCGCCAAAAAGCTTAATCTCCTCAGCACCGTCTGCTATGATACGGCCTGTTGTTCCAACCGCCTGATAACCAACGAATACGATTGTGCTTTCCGGTCTCCACAGGTTATGCTTGAGATGATGCCTGATTCTTCCGGCTTCGCACATACCTGATGAAGAAATAATAACCTTAGGATTCGGATCAAAGTTAATCTGCTTAGACTCATCTCCTGTAGTTGCATACTTAAGCCCCGGAAATGTCAGCGGATTAATACCCTTTCTTACAAGCTCGACTGCCTCATCATCAAAGCAGCTCTCAACATTCTTAATAAATATGTTGGTTGCCTCAATTGCAAGCGGACTGTCCATATATACATCAAAATCCCTGCCAACAAGATTATCTTCCTTAATCTTTCTGATAATATAGAGAAGCTCCTGTGTTCTTCCTACCGCAAATGATGGAATAACTACATTGCCTCCTCTTTCAAATGTCCTCTTGAATATATCCGATAAATCCTTCACATAGTCCGGCGTTCCTCCATGGCTTCTGTTGCCATAGGTTGACTCCATAATCACATAGTCAGCCTCTGTAAGGTGCTTCGGGTCTTTAATTATCGGCTTATTGATATTGCCGATATCACCTGAAAATACAAGCTTCTCTGTCACAGCACCATTCTCTGTATTTTCTGTAGCCCATATTTCAATGCTTGCAGAGCCAAGCAGATGTCCGACATCTGTGAATCTTATCTTAATTCCATCGGCAATCTCGTATATCTTATCATACTCACAGCCTGCGAACTGCCTGCATACATTAACCGCCGCATCCATATCATACAGAGGAACGAACTCTTTAAGTCTTCCACCTGACCTCTCAGCCTTCCTGTTTCTCCATTCAGCCTCGAACATCTGGATATGTGCACTGTCTCTTAGCATTATCTCACATAGCTGTGCCGTAGCTGTCGTTGAATATACCTGTCCTCTGAATCCATTCACATACATAAGAGGAATCAGTCCTGAATGGTCAATGTGTGCATGTGTCAGCAATATACAATCCACATCAGATGCCGCAACCGGAATCTCCTGATTCTCATATACATCATTGCCCTGTTCCATACCGCAGTCTATGAGAATATTAAGACCTGCTGCCTGTAAAAAATGACAGCTTCCCGTTACCTCATGATCCGCGCCCAAAAATGTTAGTTTCATAATAATCTCCATTCCTGCCTGCTTTTCAAGGCATCTCAAGTTTGTGCGCAAGCACAAATCTTGCGTGTGAAAAATCTTTGATTTTTC
>CAVKBP010000220.1:0-3017 GCA_963654395.1 Ruminococcus sp. CAG:382 | reverse complement strand
AAATGGGACGTAGTAGGCATTGTTGCTGGAGTATCAGTAAGTATTTTATTAATTATATTATGTATGACGGGGGTGATTGTTTAAGATGGCACGTTCTAAAAATGCGGATTACATCCGTCAGGAAACTATAACAGGTGTAGTGCCAATGCTTAAAGGTGACAGACAATATTCATTCTGGGATCTGTTCCTTTCAACAAGTGGATTTGCAATTGCAACATGGTGTTACACTCAGGGAGCGTTAGTAGCACAGTATCTGACATTCAGGCAGATGCTTATTAATATATTCTGCTTTAACATTGTATTTGTATTAATTGAATGTCTTCCGGTATTATTTGCTGTAAGATATGGTATTGATTTGTGGATATGGTTGAAGTCAGTGCTTGGTAAGAAGGGTGTTGCGATACTGGCAACCGTCATAAGTCTGGCTAACTTCGGCTGGTATGCCGTTGACTCACAGTTGTTTGCTTCATCTATGATTAATCTGGCAGCCTGCTTTGGTATATCACTGAATGTTACGATATGGAAACCGATACTTGGTGTTTTATGTGTACTTTTAGGAACACTTATTGCACTTGGGGGTCCTGATGTAATCAAATGGACAAGCCGCGTGCTTGTTACAGCTTTACTTTTTGTAGGTATTGTCGTTGTTGTATTATGTTTTACAGCAGTTCCTATGTCAGACATACTGGCAGTTACTCCTGATATAAGCGATTTTGGTGGTAACAAGCTTCTTGCCTTCATGACATCAGCAGAGGGAAATGTCGCATTTGCATTCTCATGGTCAACACAGGCACTTGTAATGCCAAGGCTTTGTAAAGATGAGAGAAAAGGTTACTGGGGAACAAGCTTATCATATGGAATAGTTGCTCCATTCTTCGTAGCAGCAGGAGGTGTAATGGCACTTGCAATGTTTGTTAAATGTGGTTACTACGAAAGTGATCCAACTGTAATGCTCGCAACACTTGGTGGACCAGTATTCTCATTACTCAGTCTTCTTATGGTTGCATTTGCTAATATTGGTACACAGGGAAGCGGTTCATATGTTAACTGTATGATAGTTAAGAGCGGACTTCCTAAAGTAAGCTACAAGCTTCTGGTATGGATATCATTTGTATATGTAAGCATCCTTACTGTATGGGGCTGGGTAATGGATCATTT
The DNA here is from genome assembly GCA_963654395.1 of Ruminococcus sp. CAG:382. Classification (GTDB taxonomy): domain Bacteria; phylum Bacillota; class Clostridia; order Lachnospirales; family Lachnospiraceae; genus Lachnospira. Next base: position 1,859 of record CAVKBP010000220.1, on the reverse strand, counting down.
TGCAACATTTATTTCACTTGCAGCATATCTGCAGGGACCAATTATTGGCATGATTGTTGTTGATTATCTGATTGTAAAGAAGAGAAAATTATCTCTTAAGTCAGCATATTTCATGGAGGGTCATGATGCCTACGAGTTCACACATGGCTTTAACCTTGTTGGTATCGGAGTTCTTATTATATCATTTACAGTAAGTATGCTGTTTGTATATAATCCAATGACAGGTGTTGTACACAGTCCTGTATTCCTTGCGACAACAGGAAGTGGCTTCACAGCTATCTTTGGAGGATTGTTATACTGGTTGGCAAGTCTTACACCACTTAGGAAATACATGCTGAAGGACAGAGATGATTTGGAGATAGTTTAGACTGGCAATTTAATAGAGTTACTTTTATAGGACGCTGTGTTGGATAATGCAGTGTCCTTTTGTATGCTTAGTTGAGATTTTGCAAATTAAATGTCAAATCTTTGGAATGATTATTTTGGCTTTATAAGGTCAAAAAAGGTACAAACAGGTGTATATATTTAAAATTCACTATGTTATAATGTGGAAAATGTACATAATATATAAAGCTGAGAGGAGGGTCTATATGGAGTATACATTTGCATCAGTGTTTTCTTCTGCCACATTTCCAGAGTATACATATGTCAGCAGAAAGAGTTCAGGAGAGTTTACTTATGAAGAAAGATTAAGGATGGCTTTAGAACAAAAAGGATATCTTATAGTTATAGATGGACCATCAAAGATAGGAAAGACTGTATTGTGCGAAGCTGTTATAGGTACAGAGAGAATAGTACCTATGACAGGAAATGATTTCAGAGGAAATAATGATTTCTGGGCGGTGATAGCTAAGAAAATAGATGTTCCTGTTGCAGGGGAAGTATATAATGAAAACAGTATAGAGACAGAGGGAGAGAAAAAGTCAATAAAGTACATGTCTCAATATAAAACTAATAAAGAAAGAGTTATGAATTATTTCCTGGATAATGAAAAGGTTCTGCTGTTAGACGATTTTCATTATGCAGATGAAAAAATGCAGCATGATGCGGCATGTCAGTTGAAAGAAGCAATAAGGTATAATTTGAAAGTTATTGTGGTTTCATTACCACACAGAGTTGATGAGACGGTAAGAAATAATCCTGATCTGCAGGGAAGAATACTGAATATAACAATGAAGCCATGGAAAGATGAAGAATTGGCTGAGATACCGAGAAAAGGATTTGAAAAACTGAGTGTTCATGCGGATAATGATATGATAGACAGACTGGTTATGGAATGCATCGATTCTCCGCAGACAATGCAGTCGATATGTGAAAATATAGGGGTTTATATTAATAAAGAGGATAGAATTTTAAAAAATGATGACATCACTAAAAGCTGCTATTTAAAGGCTGACTATCTGTCATATCAGGAATTGTATGCTAAGTTATTAGCAGGACCATCATCAAGAGGACAAAAAAGAGCACTATATAACCTGAAAAGTGGGGAGCATGTAGACAGATATGGCTTAGTATTGGAAGCTTTGAAAAAGAATCCTCCGATGAAATCAATAACCAGTGCACAGATATATGAAAGAGCAAAGAGACTGTTAGACAATAATGCTGAGATGCCCAAATTAACTGCGCAGACAATAAGTGCAACAATAAAGGCGATGTTTTCAATATTGGAAGAGAGTGGATTCGAATCAGATAAGGTGTTTGACTGGAAAGAAAATGTGTTGACATTCAGGGAACCATTATTCTTATTTTATATGAGATGGAGGAGAGATGAATAATAATATACTAAGACTTCCCATACCCCAAGTGGGGTTCGCACCTTGAAAATTCAATATTTCAGCTAACAAAATAGAGATTTATCC
>CAVKBP010000219.1:0-3033 GCA_963654395.1 Ruminococcus sp. CAG:382 | reverse complement strand
GGCCTATATAGTTCAGAATTTCCTTGTCCCAGGTTCTGCTTTCAAGCTTGGAATAGTCAAATTCTTTGTACATAATCTCCCACCTCTCTTTTTATCGCCTAAATATTATAGCATTTTAGGCGATTTGTCAATTAATTTGGAGATTAATAACATTTCATGAGCCATAATATTTCATACACAGCATAGTAATATCATCAAATTGTTCTGCTCCGTCTGCAAATTCAGTTACCGCATTTTCTACATGACGCAGAACAGCCTCTGGCATGGCATCCGGTTCCTGATTGAGTGCCTCTAACATACGTCCTGTACCAAAAAATTCCTCATTTTCCATTGTGACCGCTTCAGGAACACCATCAGTATATACAAATAAACTGTCTCCCGGATAAAGTTCAAATTCATGCTCCCTGAATTTCACGCCTTCAAGAGCAGCAAGTGCCACAGAATGACGATATACAACAAGCTCGTAAAGTCCATTGGCTCTGCGAAGCACAGGATGCTCATGTCCTGCATTTGCGGCAATACCTTTTCCTGTCTGCAAATCAATAATTGCAAGCCAGACTGTAACAAAGAAATCTTCCTCGTTATTCTCGCACATCTGTGCATTAACATCTCTAAGAATCTCTGATGGAGTACCTCCCATCATCGCACGCATCTTTAATGAGGTCTTTGCTTTTGCCATAAACAACGCGGCAGGAACACCCTTGCCAGATACATCAGCCATAATCAACACAATATGTCTGTCATCAGTCATAAAAAAGTCATAGAAATCACCACCAACTTCTTTGGCTGGATTCATTAATGCGAAAAGCGAAAATTCTTTATGCGAAGAATAAATATCAAAATTTTTCGGCAGCATACCTGACTGAATGTTGGAAGCCAGCGACAATTCCATATTTATCCGTTCTTCCTTTGCAGTCATCTCTGTCAGATCAGCAATATATTTCTGCAGAGAATCCGTCATATGATTAAATGCATTAGCTAAACTGCCAATTTCATCATTCGTTACAACATCACTCCTGTGTTCCAGATTTCCAAGGCTTATTTTCTTAACATCATCCTCAAGCTTTTTAAGCGGTGCAACAATATGCTTTGAAAATCTTCCCACAAGCAATGTGACAAAAATCAGGATTAACGCACTAAGTGTAAGACAGCCCTGAATCACCGTCAGAATTCCATGAACAACGGTATTTACAATGTTATTAGTATTATCATCAATGCCTGTTTTAATCAGAATTGCTGGCTCAACTGCATTAGACACTGGTGTAGAAATACAGATTTTCCAGCCCAGCGAATCAATCGCTGCATATGCAATATATTCAGCATTTTCATCTTCTCCGCTCTTATATATTCCATTTTTACCAGTAAGAATTGTATCCCCTGCCATACGAAGGGCTTCCGTACTGGCAGAATCAAAGATACTTCCCAGATTGTCAGCATTAGAGGCTGCATTATTCTTTGCAACAATATTGCCAGCAGCGTCAATCAATATTGCCTCAGATGGCTCAGTAATGCCATCATTAACCATTGACTCATTTAGCGTACTCATCAGAATATCTATTGCAATACAGCCGTAAAAATGACCTTCTCCATCAGTGAAAGGCGCAACACAGGTAACTGTAAGACCTCTTCCGTATTCGTCCTGATATGAGTCAGTGATAGTGTAGTCCTGCGCATTTTTACCTAGCTGGTACCAGTTAGATTCACGAAATTCATAATATCCTTCTCCGACAGAATCTCCCGTATCAGAATATGGATCATAGCTTATCAGTAGTCCGCTTTCTGTTCCAATGTATATAGTTGCAACATTTTCCTGCTGTTGTATAATCGAGCCAAATATATCCTGCATATTTCCCAACAGACCACATTCATCCCTGACATCACCATAATCTATGCTGTTATTGGCAAGAGTCCTCTGCATAACCCATTTGCCGGCATTCTGTTTCTGTGGAATGTCGACCTCCTTGTCTGGATAAGAATTCATATCAGTGTAGAGAGTATGGGCATAGGTTGCGGCATACAATACCGAATCAGAGTAAGCAGTCATCTTTTGTTCTGCAAGCAAAGCTTTATCCGTCACCTGATTCGTCATATTTGTTTCCAATTCCTGCACAATTGCCTGCATACTGGATTTAGAGGCTTCAAAACCAAGCTTAGTCGAATTCTCAACCGCTGTGACGCGTATAAAATGAATTGCAGTCAGACAGATTACCATAGATAGCATCAGCGTAAAGATAGAAAAATATAGAATCATTGAGATAATTTTTCTAACCACAGATATACGCTTGATTTTTCTCCCAGATGCGTCTGTATCAGTTACAGCTTCCAGATTATCATATCCCAGACGGCTCATTACATTATCGTCAGTCATCAGCGTGGCTATAATAAGCAAAACAGCTCCAATTACCTGAAATTTCGTTGCCATAGTATATTCCTTGTGAAATATCAGACACATAAACGGATCTGTTATAAGCGTAATAATGATTTCTGTCGAAAAAATAAGAGCAGTTTTCAAAGCCGAAACATATTTCTGCGCTGAAAACTGCACTACGCCATATACAAAGCGGATAAAAATACCAATAAACAAAGCACTAATCCAGAAATTACAATCGGCTGGCAGAGACATTGAGGTATGACCTGATGCACATTCCACCATCCATCCAATCAGTGCAAATATGGCGCCAAACAACATCTGTGAAAATGATAAGACTGTCGAATCCTCGTCCTTACCAGCTATAGACACACTTACGACATATGCCGCAAAAAACATGTCGGCGATAATTAGGTATAGCACATCCTTTGATGAAAAAAACTTATCCATATCCGCCCCAAACATCAGAACCAAGGCAATAATCGCAATCACAGTGGCAATTCCCGAAAAGAAACTTATTTTCTTCTTCAGAATCAGTAAAAGCGGAGTGATAAATACAAAGTATAAGCTGACAATGCTGGCAGCCATAACACTATCCATATTAGAGGAGCCAAGCAGCAGAAAGACATTAAGTCCAGTCAGTTCAAGCGCGAAAAATGCTCCTT
>CAVKBP010000218.1:0-3065 GCA_963654395.1 Ruminococcus sp. CAG:382 | reverse complement strand
TTATTTCCTTTTAGACGAGGTACAGCTTCTTGATGAATTTGTCAGTGTACTGAACGGATTAGCTGATAAGAAAAACTGTGATGTGTTCGTAACGGGAAGCAATGCAAAATTTTTATCCAGAGATATAGCGACTGAATTCGGAGGTAGAGGTGACGAAATACATATGTATCCGTTGAGCTTTTCTGAATTTATGAACTGCTATGATGGAAACAGATACGATGGCTGGAACGAATATATTACTTATGGCGGCATTCCGCTGGTTGTACTGGCTGATACTGATGAACAGAAGATGGCGCTTCTGGATAATCTTTTTCAGGAAACCTACATCAGTGACATTGTGAAACGGAATAAAATCAGGAATGTAGGAGAAATGGAAGCTCTGCTGGATGTTTTATCATCTGGAATCGGCGCACTGACCAATCCTAATAAGCTTCAGAAAACATTTAAAAGTGTGAGCAATTCAAAGATTACGACAACTACGATTACGAAATATATTGAATATTTGGAGGATGCTTTTTTAATTGAAGAGGCGAATAGATATGATATTAAGGGGAAGTCATACATTGGTACACCTCTGAAATATTATTTTATGGATATCGGACTCAGAAATTCAAGAATTCATTACAGGCAGATAGAGATAACACATTCTATGGAGAATGTCATATATAATGAGTTAAGAATGAGAGGGTTTCATGTAGATGTTGGCAATCTGACTGTTGTTGAGAGAAATAAAGAAGCAAAGCCTGTAAAGAAGAATCTGGAAGTTGATTTTATATGCAGTAAAGGCTCTAAAAGATATTATATCCAGTCAGCATATATGCTTGGAACTGAAGAGAAAATGGCGCAGGAAATCCGTCCTTTTCTAAAGATAAATGATTCCTTCAAGAAAATTGTAATTACATCCGATACACCGAAACCGTTTTATACTGAGCAGGGTATCCTGATAATGAATGTGTATGATTTTCTGCTGAATGCAGCTTCTATGGAATTATAAATATAAGAAAAACCGCAGGATATATGGGAGTTAATCAATATATCCTGCGGTTTTTTAATTATATTTATACACTTTGTTATTAATCACTTTGACAATTCCTATAACATAATAGGTTAAGAAGATGTTAATAGGAAGCTGGATTAAATTCTTTGAAAATCTCATTGTAAGGTAGAACATGAAGCCTTTGCCGTACATTATGCTGCACCAGTATGTTCCAAGCAAAATGTTTACAAGGAATGTATCAAGTGTGACAGCAAGCACAACTCTTAACAGGAATCTGAAATCTATTATCTCCCAGAGCATACGCTTTTCACTAGATGTTTTTTTTCTGGAAATCTTAATGTTGCAGTCATAGAAAAACAGACCATAGATAAGTCCGGCTAGGGCTGCGCTTAATGTCCAGCCCGGAAAATATGGTCCGGTTGGCTTAATGATGAACTGGATGATATCGCCAAGTCCTCCGCACATGAAGCCCATAACAGGACCGAACAGGTATCCGATTGCGCAATTGGCAAGGAAAGATACTGAAATTCTGAGCGCAGGGGTTACATTAAACGACACGAAAACTGCTAAAATAGTGTGAAGTGCGACGAGGAGTGCCGCAGCGACAATTGACTTGATACATTTGAATTCTTTTGCTGAAAATGCAAAATTGCGTATTAAAACTGACATAAAATTAACCTCCTTTGCAGTAGTATTCGCACTACATAAGAGGCTATCGACCAGTATATGTAGCAGCGGGATGCGGATTATGTATCGCAAGAAATCTTTTCGTCCGTATGGCAACTCCCTGTCCATATGGCACTTAACGCACATATTCCTACTCTGCTTATATAATTGATTTACAGGCAATATTAAAGCACATATTGATATAAATGTAAAGTGGTAAATTCGGGGTGTTTACAATACTATCAATTCTGCCTTGAGTTGATACATCTTCTGTTATACGTAAGGTGTATGCTGGATTCTTATGGAAAGAAGAAAACAGAGGAAACATAAAGGACGCTTATCTGGATTATAACAAGTAAGAATAGCAAGAGTACAATGGTGGAAAGATTAGTTTCTTTCCACCATTTTTTCACATAGCTATTTGTGATATAATTATAATCAATATGAGTGTTTAATTAACATTTTTATAGGTCAGAAAGGAAGGCAGCAGCATGGAGATTAAAGAATGGACATATGAGGAATATCCAGCATTTGATGAATATGTGGAGGGGGCGGAAAGAATTCCTACAAGCGGAGATGAGATTGGAACTTATATATATTCTAATGTTGAGTATGCCAATATTGATGGTGTTCCACTACATTTGCAGATTATCACACCGCAGACACGCAACATGAAAAACGACAACAAAGAGAGAAAATATCCATGTCTTGTGTATGTTCAGGGGTCTGCATGGCTTAAGCAGAATATTAATGCGAAGCTTGGACTGCTTGCGAGACTATCAGAAAAAGGATATGTAATTGCTGTTGTAGAATACAGAAATTCAGAGATAGCTGCATTTCCAGCGGTTGCGCTGGATACAAGAAATGCAATCCGTTTTATGAAGCTGCATGGTGCTGAATATATGGCTGATACAGAGAATATGTATGTCGGCGGAGATTCGTCGGGAGGACATGCGGCAATGTTTTCACAGATTATCAAGGATGATGAGGAGGACAGTAATCTGTATCCCGGAATAAATGCGGATGTAAAAGGTATTATTACATTTTATGGGGCGTGCAGCGTGATGCGCGAGGATGGCATGCCAAGTACGATTAATCATCACCTGCTGGACAGTCCGGAGGGAAAGCAGATGGGCGGTGTTAACCTGCGTGAACATCCACAGCTTTGCCGAAAATTGTCTGTGGAGTGCAATATTGATGAAGATACTCAATTGCCGCCGGTATTGATGTTTCACGGAACGAAGGACAGGACAATCAATCCGCGTGTCAGTGTTGATGTGTACAACAGATTGAAGCAGTGTGGCAAGGATGTAAGGCTGTATCTTCTGGAGGGCGCAGACCATGGTGGAAGTGAGTTCTGGACTGAGGAGGTTCAGGAGATTGTGGCTGGGTTTATGGGGGA
>CAVKBP010000217.1:0-3126 GCA_963654395.1 Ruminococcus sp. CAG:382 | reverse complement strand
CCATATGCGTCTTTAAAATACTTACTGTCAGCAAGCTCGTCACTGAACACTACAGGCTTATATGAAGCATTTTTTTCAAGATATCTGTTCTTATCCGGAAGCGGTTCATCAGCCCTTATATTAACTATATTCTCTGAAAGCCCTGATATTCCGGCTTTTTCAAGCTCCTGCATAACGAGGAACGCATTTACCCTGCCGCCCCATATATTAGTATGTGTGTTGTCAACACTGACCGCTTTATTAGACGGCCATGCGTGAAGATATATTGTTTCCTCCGGTCCTAACTCATCATATAAAGCCTTAGTCTTCGCTGTCATGTCAACACAGACGATTCCAAGCTCCTTAGCAAGGCTGCGTATTGCCTGTGCGTAGTCACCACCCTTAAACTGTGCCGCATCGTCAGTTATATGAAGCTCCTGCCTTGTCCACTCTCCTGTCGCTGTCCTTCTTACAATAGGTGTGCACAGTATCGGCGTACATGAAGCATCCTGTGCCGGCTTAATATAATTATCATATAATGATGCTGCAAATGTGCCTTTAATATCCCTGCCGCCTACCGGGCTTGTATATCTTCCAGCCTCTGTTTTCTCATCATTATGTCCGAAGCCGATTATAAGAAAATCTCCTGCTTTCATGCCTGCAAGAAGTTTCTTATAATTATCTTCCTTAGTAAAACTTAAGCTGCTTCTTCCTGAAAGTGCAAGATTATTAACCTCCACCTTACTGTTAAGATAACAGCCTAGCTTAGTGCCATATCCATATCTTGGATAATAATATTTGTCATCAAAAGAACTAAGTGTCGAATCACCAACAACCCACAATGTACTCATAATAATCCTCCATTCTTGCTCGTTTTTCTAATATGTCTTATTAAGGTAGTTTTCGCGGAGGTGCTCCTCCATCGCGGCTATCTCTTTCTCGAACTCTCTGGCAGATATAAGCAGGCATCCCTGTCCTCTTATAATAACCTGCTCAACCCCGTCCGATGTCGCCACTGTCACATTATATTTCTTTCCATTCTCATGTGCAAATTTTTCTATATAATGGTCAGCAGTTTCCGCTGTCTTCGTAAACACGACATGGATATTGTGGAAATCTATAAATTCCTCATCATGTCCGGGAACTCTGTACGAGTCAAAAACCGCAATCAGCTCGCAGCCCTTCATCGCCTGATAATTACACAATATATCCAGAAGTCTCCCCCTTGCACTGTCAAGATTGACCTGCGCAAGCTCTGACAACTCTTTAAATGCATGAATTATATTATATCCGTCAACCAGAAGAAAGCTCTTCCTGACCGGATTGTATTCAGGTGCTTTCGGCGTTTTCTTAACATTTGCACTGCCACCTGTAACATATCTTCCAACTGCAGAGTCAGCTCTTCTCTTCGATAACTTTCGTCTCTCATTATCGCCCCTGCTGTTGGAAAAATATGTTTCGTTCAATATCCTGTCAACCTCATCTGTTCCAATCCACTCGTCAGAGACTGTTCTTGAAGCCTGCTTTGCGGTAAGCTTTATCTCTTTGTCAGACTGGCCTCCGGCAACACCGGAATCTGTCACTGCTATCTCGACATGCGCATGCTCTCTTACCTCATTCCATGGCACAACATATCCCGAACCGCCTGCACAGAATACCGAATCTACCGGATTTCTTGTATCACGCTCAGGCTCATAGCCAAATTTCTCAATAACTTCTTCTGTATTATGGCATGGTCTGTAGCCTGCCATCTTAAGAGTAAGCCTGCCTGTTCCCTTAGTGTAGGCATTAACCTCAGCCTGATAATTGCCAATCAGCGAAACCGGACCTTCGCCTGTGATAACAACACTATCGCCATCAGCCTCCTGCATGTTAAATGCTGCACCCATCCTCTCAAAGTCAGTCATTGCCCTTCCGACATAGTCTCTTTTTACTTCAAGTGAAAATGCGTAGAATGGCTCTAACAGTACTGATTCTGCCTGCATAAGTCCCTGTCTTACCGCCCTGTAGGTTGCCTGCCTGAAATCGCCGCCCTCCGTATGCTTCGGGTGCGCTCTTCCTGCAACAAGCGTAATCTTCATGTCCGTAAGCTCCGCACCTGTAAGCACTCCTCTGTGCATTTTTTCGCACAAATGTGTATATACCAGCCTCTGCCAGTTCTTATCAAGAATGTCCTCGCTGCAGCGGCATTCATATCTCATACCGCTTCCCGGCTCACCCGGTTCAAGCAGCAGATGAACCTCCGCATAATGTCTTAATGGTTCAAAATGCCCGATTCCATAAGCCTTATTCTTAATTGTCTCTTTATATACAATGCTTCCCTCACCAAATGTTACATCTACTCCAAATCTTGCCTTTATAATATTAGTCAGCACCTCGATAAGCACCGGTCCCATTACACTTACATGTATTTCCTTGAAGTTCTCATCCCATTCAACATGAAGCTCCGGCTCTTCCTCCTCTAGTGTACGAAGCTTTGAAAGCAGTGCCACCGGATCTGCCCCTGCTGAAAGATTAAGTTTATAATTAAGTACCGGCTCAAGCACTGGTATATTATTCTCACCGTCTGCCCCGATAAACTGTCCTGCCTTAGTTTCTGAAAGTCCTGTCACAGCACATACTGTTCCGGCAACAGCTTCATTAATGCTTGTAAACTTATCTCCTGCATAGACTCTTATCTGGTTGACTTTTTCATTGCCAATAAGCATTTTTGATTTTAAAGAACCACCGCACACCTTAAGATGTGTCAGCCTTTCTCCCCTGTCATCTCTTGTAATCTTATACACCTTTGCCGAAAACTCTTCGCCATAAACCGGACAGCTTACATATGTATCAATTCCATTGATAAGCTCCTCAACCCCGTTCATTCTAAGCGCCGAGCCGAAATATACAGGAAACATTTTCCGCTCCATAATCATGCGGCTTATAAGGGTATCATCTACATCTGCAGATTCAAGAAACTGCTCAAGCGCCTCTTCATGGCACATTGCAACTTCTTCGTAATCTATATTATTAAAGTCCACACACGACTCTGACAGCCTGTTTTTTAGCTGCTCCATAATTCTTTTTCTGTCAGTTCCCTGCTGATCCATCTTATTGACAAATATAAATACAGGAATGCCAAGTCTCTTAAGCAGACTCCACAGC
>CAVKBP010000216.1:0-3151 GCA_963654395.1 Ruminococcus sp. CAG:382 | reverse complement strand
TACGCCTCTTTCCTCCGCCTTGCATACGAGAAAATCATCCTGCGCCAATATAGCTGATATTTTATTTTTCACTGTCCTAGTTCTTAAAGCTGTGAATTGGTGCAGGAATTCTGCCCTGTCTGTTTACGAATGCAGAGCAGTCAAATTTATTGACAGGCATAATAGGTGCATAGCCTAAAAGTCCGCCGAATTCTACTGTCTCGCCAACGCTCTTTCCGATAACAGGAATAACTCTTACTGCTGTTGTCTTCTGGTTTACCATGCCGATAGCTGATTCATCTGCAATAATTCCTGAAATCGTTGTAGCAGGTGTATCACCCGGAATAGCAATCATATCAAGACCTACTGAGCATACACAGGTCATGGCTTCAAGCTTTTCAATCGTAAGCGAACCCTCATTAACAGCATCTATCATTCCCTGATCTTCTGATACCGGAATAAATGCGCCACTAAGTCCACCTACATAAGAGGATGCCATAACTCCGCCCTTCTTAACCTGGTCGTTAAGCAAGGCAAGTGCTGCCGTTGTACCCGGTGCTCCGGCTCTTTCAAGTCCGATTTCTTCAAGAATTTCAGCAACAGAATCTCCAACCGCAGGAGTCGGGGCAAGTGAAAGATCTATGATTCCAAAAGGAACACCGAGTCTTTTAGAAGCCTCCTGTGCAACAAGCTGCCCTACTCTTGTAATCTTAAATGCTGTTTTCTTGATAGTCTCGCAGAGAACCTCAAAGCTCTTTCCTCTCACGCTCTCAAGTGCATACTTAACAACACCCGGACCACTGACACCAACATTTATAATAGCATCATCCTCTGTTACACCATGGAATGCACCAGCCATGAATGGATTATCATCAGGAGCATTGCATAATACAACAAGCTTGGCACAGCCAAGTGAATCCTTGTCTTTGGTAAGCTCGGCTGTCTCTTTTACTATCTCGCCCATAAGTCTTACTGCGTCCATGTTGATACCGGTCTTGGTTGAACCGACATTGACAGAGCTGCATATAAGTTCAGTCTGTGCGAGTGCCTGTGGAATTGACTTGATAAGAAGCTCATCACTCTTAGTCATACCTTTAGATACAACTGCTGAATAACCACCGATAAAATTAACGCCGACTGTATGTGCAGCCTTATCAAGTGTCTTAGCGATAGTAACATAATCCTCAGGTGTCTTACATGCAGAAGCACCAACCAGTGAAATAGGTGTGATTGAAATTCTCTTATTAACAATCGGAACGCCAAACTCCTTTGCAATCTCTTCACCTGTTGATACTAAATCCTTAGCAAGCGTTGTGATTTTATTATATATTTTTTCATTAACCTCAGCTAAATCAGGACCAGCACAGTCAAGAAGATTGATACCCATAGTAATTGTTCTTACATCAAGGTTTTCCTGCTCGACCATCTTGTTAGTCTCTGTAACTTCCATAATATTAATCATAGTATTTAAGTCTCCTCGCTTTCTTAGATACGGTGCATCATGTCAAATATTTCTTCTCTCTGGCATTTGATTACAACACCAATATCTTCGCCAAGTTTTTCAAGGTCTGTGCTGACACCGTCAAAGTCCTTTGCAGAGCCTGACATATCAACAATCATCATCATGTTGAAATATCCGGAAACGATTGTCTGTGAGATATCAAGGATATTAACCTTAGTATCAGCAAGGTAAGTACACACTCTGGCAATGATACCAACAGTATCTTTTCCTACAACAGTAATTACACATTTTTTCATAGCTTTCCTCTTTCTGCACCCTGTTAAGCGCCCTGTTATATTTCGCAAATACCTGATAAAACATCACGCTTTGCAACCTCTATATCAAAATCCGTAGATTTGAATGAGTTATCTGACATATCAATCTCTAACTTTACAGTCTCGTAAGCCAGCTTGTCATAATTATTTTCTTTGCTTAAGTGGCCAAGATATATCTTCTTCAGCTTATCATGAAGCAGGGAATTTACAAGCTGTCCAGAAGTCTCATTAGACAGATGCCCCTTGTTCCCCAGTATCCTTTTCTTAAGATAGAAGGGATATGGTCCTACCTGCAGCATATTAATGTCATGATTGGCCTCAACAAGCATAATATCAGATTCTGTGAGATTATCAACCACATAATCATCAAAATATCCTAAATCCGTCACAACTGATGCCTTTTTCCTGCCTGCAGCGCATTTTTGTGTAAATGTATACGCAACCGGTTCATTAGCATCATGTGATATACGGAATGGATGTACCGTTACATCACCAATCGAAATATCTTCATCAGCATTTATATTTCTTAATATGCCGTCAGGAATATTTCCAAGGGATGAGGTCTGTTCTATCCCACTTATGGTACCCTGTGTTGAATAGACCGGAATGCCATCTTTTCTGGATATGACACCGATTCCTTTAATATGGTCAATATGTTCATGCGTCACAAATATTGCATCTATATCTTTAAGGCTTAAGCCTGCTGTATTAAGCCCCTCTTCTATTCTTTTTCTGCTTACTCCTGCATCAAAAAGAACATGTGTATCCTCTGTGCCAAGGTATATACAGTTTCCACTGCTTCCGCTGGCAATCGGCATCATCCTCATATTATCTTTCCTCCCAGCGAAGCTCGATTATATCACCATCCTTAAGCGGCGATGTATAATCTGCATTGCTTCCGTTATGTAAAAATACAAGATTCCCCCTTACCTTAGTAAGGTCAAATTCATAAAACTGGAACAGGTCAACCACTATATAATCAGGCTTTCCTGAAAGAGCAACGGGCTGTCCATTAATTATAATATTGATAGCAGCCGTCTGTTTTACAGGCGCAGCCGGCTCTTCTGCTTCCGGCTGTTTATCTGTTTCCAGCACATTTTCATCAGCTTTCATAGACGGTGCGGTCTTAATTGTGAAATTCTCATACACCCTTGTATTCTTATCTGCCGGTTCATTATTAACAGTGATATCCAGTGTTTTATAATCAATATCAAGAAATTCAAAAAGCTGTGCTACAGTATAGAAATTCTCCATCCTGATTTTATCACCATCATTAATATCATAAAATTCCGACTTTAATTCACCGTTGACATATGCGAATCTCGGGCAGACGATAGTTTTGTCGTCCACAATAAATGTTATCTGGGAATTGAATTCTTCAAGCTGCCCTATTGTC
>CAVKBP010000215.1:0-3197 GCA_963654395.1 Ruminococcus sp. CAG:382 | reverse complement strand
GCGATAAAAGCTATTTGTGATGCCTGCGTCACAAATAGCCGTGTGAAAAATCTTTGATTTTTCACACTAATCCCAATTCTTTTTATAAATGTGGTTAAAACAACATATTTATTATGCTTATTATATTATTCTTTAATCACGAAATCAATGCAAAAATGCAGGAGGATTAAATGATGATAAGAAGAGTTATTCATATTGATGAGGATAAATGTAATGGCTGTGGAGTATGTGTGAACGCATGTCACGAGGGAGCAATCGGCTTGGTTGATGGAAAGGCAAGACTTATGAGAGATGACTACTGCGACGGTCTTGGCGACTGTCTTCCACAGTGTCCTACAGGAGCAATTACATTTGTTGAAAGAGAAGCGGCAGCATATGATGAGGCTGCAGTTCTTGCCAATAAAGCCGCTAAGGAGGCTGCTAAAGAAGCTGCTGCGGGAAGCAGTGCTGCACAAGAAAAACCACATTTTTCAGGCTGTCCGGGAAGCATGATGAGACAGTTTAACAGGAATGCTAAGAATGCGGCAGCAGGAAATGAGAGCGCCGGAAAGCAGGAGCCACAGGCTGGTAATTCATATGCAGTTCCACAGGAATCACAGCTTGCCCAGTGGCCATGCCAGATTAAGCTTGTACCGGTTAATGCACCATATTTTGACGGAGCTAAGCTTTTAATCGCGGCTGATTGTACAGCATATGCATATGCCAACATGCATCAGGAATTCATGAAGGGAAAGATTACTATTATCGGCTGTCCGAAGCTTGATGATGTTGATTACAGCGAAAAGCTTACACAGATAATCAGCAATAATAATATCCAGAGTGTTACTATTGTAAGAATGGAGGTTCCATGCTGCGGAGGGCTTGAATATGCGGCAAAGACTGCATTACAGAACAGCGGCAAGTTCATTCCATGGCAGGTTGTGACTATTTCAATCGATGGTAAGCTTCTTGATTAAAAATGTGGTGATTTAGTCGATAAAACAAATGTTATGACGAAGTCGGTAAAACTGATTGACCGGCGTGCATAGTGATGATAGAATTATATCTTATAATATGACAAAAAGGTGGCTGTTCTTTTGCATGGCATTGAACAGTTGCCGGTTTACGAAAGGAATCATTACTATGAATTTTCTTGAAGAAAGAATTATGAAGGACGGAGTTGTCAAGGAAGGCAATATCCTGAAGGTTGATGGTTTTCTTAATCATCAGATGGATGTCAAGCTTTTCAGACAGATGGGCGAAGAGTTTAAGAAAAGATTTGCCGGAAAGAACATTAACAAGATTATTACAATCGAGGCATCAGGAATCGGAATTGCATGTATAGTGGCAGAGTGCTTTGATGTTCCGGTTGTATTTGCCAAGAAGTCGAAGAGTGTCAACATTGACGGTGATGTGTACTCTGCCGAGGTTGAATCATTTACACATAAGTGCAAGAATCAGGTGCTTATATCTAAGAAGTTCTTAGGTCCGGAGGATCATGTGCTTATTATTGATGATTTCCTTGCTAACGGATGTGCGCTTCAGGGACTTATCTCTATTGTCAATCAGGCAGGCGGAACAGTTGAAGGAATTGGAATTGCAGTTGAGAAGGGCTTCCAGCAGGGTGGACAGATTATCCGTAATCTTGGATACCAGCTTGAGTCTATAGCTATTGTCGACGGAATGAATGCAGCAGATGGCAGCATTACATTCAGGAAACAGTAAGATGGGAGGCACAGACTGATGAAGAATTTCTTTAAAAATGCATCAATGAATAATATATATAAGCTGGACGGAGCTGTACCTGTTGGCAGGGCTATTCCGTTCGGCTTACAGCATATACTAGCTATGTTTGTTTCAAATATAGCGCCAATCCTTATCGTAGGTGCGGCAAGTGGTTTAAGCAGTGATGAGCTTGCAATGCTTATCCAGGGTGCTATGTTAATTGCCGGAATCGGTACGCTTGTACAGTTATTTCCTATATTCCACAAGATTGGTTCGGGACTTCCTATCGTAATGGGAATCAGCTTTACATTTGTTTCTGTAATGTGCTTTATAGGCACACAGTATGGCTATGGCGCGATTATGGGAGCTGTTCTTGTCGGCGGTATCGTTGAGGGCGTGCTTGGATTATTTGCTAAGTACTGGATTAAGATAATTGCACCTATTGTTTCAGCGAGTGTTGTAACTGCAATTGGTTTTTCATTACTGTCAGTTGGAGCAACATCATTCGGTGGCGGAAGCGGAAGTGAAACCTTTGGTTCAGCAAAGAACTGGATATTAGGTTCAGTTACACTGCTTTGCTGTATCCTTTTCCATATATTTGCAAAGTCTTACTTCAAGCAGCTTTCAGTGCTTTTCGGACTTGTTGTTGGTTACATTCTTGCAATTATCATGGGAGTTGTTGATTTCTCATCACTTGCGGGAACTAAGATAATTGCATTTCCACATATTATGCCATTTAAGATGGAATTCAGGGCAGACGCAATTATTTCAGTAGTACTTATATTCCTTGTATCAGCCACAGAAACGATTGGTGATACATCAGCGCTTGCATCATCAGGACTTGGAAGATTTCCTACAACAGAGGAGACATCTGGTTCAATTGCATGTGACGGTTTTGTAAGTGCGTTATCATCAGTATTCGGATGTCTTCCTATTACATCCTTCAGCCAGAATGTAGGACTTGTAGCAATGACTAAGGTTATCAACAGATTTACAATTGGAACCGGTGCGGTAATTATGATACTTGCAGGAATATTCCCAATATTTGGTTCATTTTTATCAACACTGCCAGAGGCGGTTCTTGGCGGCTGCACAATTATGATGTTCGGAACTATCGTTGTCAGCGGTCTGCAGATGATAAGCAAATGTGGTTTCTCACAGAGAAATATCACTATTGCAGCGTTGTCTTTAAGTATCGGTCTTGGATTTACACAGTGTGATGACCTGTTCTCAATATTCCCACAGATTATTGAGACAGTATTTGCACAGAACTGTGTTGCAGTAGTATTTATTGTGGCAATCATATTAAATCTTGTATTGCCTCAGAACATGGACGCAGAGGTGCCTGAGAAATAATTCTAAGCGGATAGATGCAGTTTAATGCTGTATTTATTCGCTTTTTTTATTAACATATATTTATCACAGTGATATAATGTTATCAAAATTAGTGTACGAGGAGGAAATTATCGCAGAGCCAAATCTGACATTTGGCT
>CAVKBP010000214.1:0-3230 GCA_963654395.1 Ruminococcus sp. CAG:382 | reverse complement strand
CTAATATTCTTTTCATATGTGGCGGCGCATTTGACGGACTTGAAAAGATTATTGAGTCAAGAATGGATAAAAGCTCAATTGGCTTTAATTCAGAGCTTAAGGAAAAGAGTAATGAAGATGTTGGAGAGATGTTCCATAAGGCGCTTCCACAGGACTTTATTAAGTTCGGTCTTATTCCTGAGTTCGTAGGACGAGTTCCAGTTGTTGTTTCACTGGATTCACTTGATGAAGCAGCACTTGTAAGAATTCTTAAAGAGCCTAAGAATGCTATTATCAAGCAGTATCAGGCACTTTTCGGATTAGATGAGGTGGCACTTGAGTTTACTGATGAAGCTGTTGAATCGGTAGCGCACAAGAGCTTTGAGAGAAAGACAGGAGCAAGAGGCTTGCGGTCAATCTTAGAATCAGTCATGAATGAAGTTATGTACGAGATTCCATCAGATGAGACAATTGCAAAATGTATAATTACTAAGGAAGCAGTAGAAGGAAATGCAAAGCCTCTGTTGGAATACAGAACAGATGTTGTTAAAAAGGCACAGTAATGAATAGATTCAGGCGGACTGTTCGTAAAGGACGGTCCGTTTTTTAGATAGAGAGGAATATATGAATAACGATTATAATAGACATTATCCAGCTATTCCATTAAGAAATGTGACGGTTTTTCCGGGAATGGTGGTGCACTTTGATGTAAGCAGGAAGAAATCTGTGAAAGCTGTTGAGGCTGCTATGGAGGCTGATGAGCTTATATATCTTGTGACACAGAGGGATTCACAGGTGAGCGAACCGGGGATAGAGGATTTATATACAGTAGGAACGATAGCGAAGATAAAGCAGATAATTAAGATGCCGGGAAAAATCTTAAGAGTACAGGTGGAAGGACTTGAAAAGGCGCTTGTGAACAGCTTTGAAGAAGCATCTGGAATGACGATTGCTGATGTAAGTGTTATTGATGGTCTTGAAAAGCCAGATGATGTGATTTCAAGAGCAATTATTGTTGGTATGAGAGAGCTTTTAACACAGTATGCGCATGTCAATCCTAAGTTTGCAAAGGATACGGTTAAAAGATGGCTTTCTTATAATAGTGCAGAAAAGCTGATGATGGAATTTGCGCAGGAATTCATGATGGATTATGATAAGAGACAGCAGTTCCTCGAAGCCGGAGACTATGAGCAGATGTACACATTTGCAGCAACATTGCTTGTCAACGAGATTAATGCCTACAGGATTAAGGAAGAGCTTGGAAATGCTGTAAGAGAAAGAGTTGACAAGAATCAGAAGGAATATATATTAAGAGAAGAGCTTGCGGCAATTAATGATGAATTAGACGGAACGGATATAACGGAGGCAGAGGAATACGCGGAAGCGGTTGAAAAGCTGGATGCCCCACAGTATGTAAAGGATAAGCTTAACAGGGAAATCAGGAGATTAAAAACAATCGCAGGTAATAACGCTGAGGCTAATGTTGAGAGGACATACATAGAGACATGCCTTGAGCTGCCGTGGAATGTGGCATCTGAGGATAATAAGGATATAGATAATGCTGCAAAGGTGCTTGATGCGGACCATTACGGAATGAAGGATATCAAGGATAGAATTCTTGAATCACTTGCAGTAAGAAATATTACCAGCAGTGGAAAAGCATCTGTAATATGCCTTGCCGGGCCTCCGGGAACAGGTAAGACATCTATAGCGAGGTCGATTGCAAAGGCGCTTGGAAAAGAATATGTGAGAATCTGTCTTGGCGGTGTAAGAGATGAGGCAGAGATAAGAGGGCACAGGAAAACATACATTGGCGCCATGCCGGGTAGAATTATCGAGGGACTTAAGAGCGCCAGGGTCAATAATCCGCTTATGCTTCTTGATGAGATAGATAAAATCAGCAGTGATTATAAGGGTGATACCTCTGCTGCGCTTCTTGAAGTATTAGACAGTGAGCAGAATGTTGATTTTACAGACCATTACATTGAGATGCCAGTTGATTTGTCAAATGTGCTTTTTATCGCTACAGCTAATGATTTATCTAAGATAAGCCGTCCTCTGCTTGACAGAATGGAAGTTATAGAGGTGGGCTCATATACTGCTAATGAGAAATTCCATATAGCAAAGGAGCATCTTATCAAGAAGCAGATTAAGGAGAATGGCCTGCTTGTATCTGATATTAAATTTACAGATAAGGTTATCAGTACGATAATCAATTCCTATACAAGAGAAGCCGGTGTCAGAGGTCTTGAAAGACAGCTTGCAAGGATTGTGAGAAAGGCAGTCAGTGAGTTATATAAGGCAGGCGTATTTGCACCGGATGGAACGAGAGATAAGAAGGTAAAGAAAACCGTTAATATTTCAGATAAGAATATTACTGATTATCTGGGAAAGGTTAAATACAGACCAGATAAGAAGAACCCTAAGGGTGAAACAGGTGTGGTAAGAGGTCTTGCATGGACACAGGCAGGAGGCGATACTCTTGAGATAGAGGTCTTAGCTATGTCTGGCAAGGGCGAGGTTAAGCTTACCGGTAATATGGGCGATGTTATGAAAGAATCAGCAGAGATAGCTGTTTCGTATGTCAGGTCAGTTACAGAAAAAGGAAAATTTAAAGTAGACACTGAATATTACCAGAAGCATGCATTTCATATTCATATTCCGGAGGGGGCAACTCCAAAGGACGGACCGTCAGCAGGTGTTACAATGGCAACAGCAGTATTATCAGCAGTTACCGGTATTCCTGTAAGGGCTGATATTGCCATGACAGGGGAGCTTACCTTAAGAGGCAGGGTGCTTCCGATAGGTGGTCTTAAGGAAAAGCTGCTTGCAGCTAAGATGGCTGGTATAAATGATGTTTTCGTACCACAGGATAATCAGGCAGATGTGGAAGAGCTTGACACAGAGATAACAGAAGGCATGAATATCATATATGTGGGTACAGCAATGGAAGTATTTAATCAGGCATTAATGCGTTGAATGAAAGGAGGAGCATATGGTAGTAAAAAAGGTAAATCTGGACATTGTAGTCGGAGTCACAAGTACACTTCCAGAAACAGCATTTCCGGAGGTTGCATTTGCAGGTAAGTCAAATGTAGGCAAATCATCACTTATCAATGCATTAATGAACAGAAAATCATATGCAAGGATATCATCACAGCCGGGTAAGACACAGACGATTAATTTCTATAACATTAATGACAGTATGTATTTAGTTGACCTTCCGGGCTATGGATATGCCAATGTAAGTC
>CAVKBP010000213.1:0-3263 GCA_963654395.1 Ruminococcus sp. CAG:382 | reverse complement strand
AAGAGAGTTATTCTTAAGAGTAATCGGATGAAAAAGTATTTGCAAAGACAGATACAATATGATATATTTAATATGCAGTTTTGAAAGAGCAATCTTTCATAAGAGTTTTTCTCTTAATTGCGAAAGCAATTGGCCTGGTGGCTCAGCTGGTTAGAGCGCCGCCCTGTCACGGCGGAGGTCGTGGGTTCGAACCCCATCCGGGTCGCTGAAGCTGAAAAGTTTCAAAACAATTTAATAAATGGGATCTTAGCTCAGCTGGGAGAGCATCTGCCTTACAAGCAGAGGGTCACAGGTTCGAGCCCTGTAGGCCCCATTAATTCGCCGACTTGGCTCAATGGCAGAGCAGCTGATTTGTAATCAGCAGGTTGTTGGTTCGACTCCGACAGTCGGCTCTATATCATTAATGTGAATGCATTATTGATATTAATTTAATAGATGGGTGGATTCCCGAGTGGCCAAAGGGGACAGACTGTAAATCTGCTGGCACTGCCTTCGAAGGTTCGAATCCTTCTCCGCCCACTTTGATGTATATTTTACATCTATTCAACATAATATATAGTAAATGCCGCGGGGTAGAGCAGCTCGGAAGCTCGTCGGGCTCATAACCCGAAGGTCACAGGTTCAAATCCTGTCCCCGCTACTAAGCCTAGATAGCTCAGTCGGTAGAGCAGAGGACTGAAAATCCTCGTGTCACTGGTTCGATTCCGGTTCTAGGCACTAAGTCAAGGAGTTCAACTTTTCGTAAGGTTGGACTCCTTTTTTTGTTCATAGGATTATCAATTGCTATATTAGGCAGTCCCATAGGAAACTTTATTTTTAAAAGGCTGGGTTCTTTTTTGTTATTGACATTTTATATAGAAAGAGATTAATATTTTAAAGGCTGGTTGTTGAGGACAGCCGCATATTTTACAAAACGCACATTTTACAAAAAGGAGAATGGTGTGAAAAATCTTTGATTTTTTACACTCAAGATGTGTGCTTGCGCACGAACTTGAGATGCTCTTAAAAATGGGCAAGAATGGAGGACGATTATGTCAAAAGGTAACATTAATTATAAATATTTGAAAAGAAGAAAATCATGGTTTAGGAGAAATCTGCCGCTAGTCATTATTATTGCGGTCATTGCCGTAATTGCTATTGCAGGGGCAGTTACAGCCGGAATTATGTTATCTCATTCTGGTAAGAAGAATAAGGCTGGCAATGATGGTGGCGATAATGAACGGATAGAGCAGACAGTTACCCAGACAGAAGCAACTACAGCAGCAAGAGAGGTTGTGTGGATTGATAATAAAGAGCCAGAATCGAATGAGGTAGATTATGTTGCGCCCGAAGGAGTATATCTGCCATATTTTATTAAGGTAAACAGAGCTGCTAACTGCGCTACAGTATATGGAATTGACGCAAATGGAGAATATAGTATACCTGTTAAAGCATTTGCAACATCATGCGGAAGAGCAGGAAATGAAACTATTGTCGGCGAGAATTATGTGACATCTGATAAATACGAATGGGGCTATATGGTTGACGGTACTTATGGACGCTACGCTTTCAGAATAAGTGGAGGTTATCTGTTCCATTCAGTTCCTTACTATTCAATGAATAAAGGTGATTTAGAGGATGGACAGTACAATAAGCTTGGAGATTATGCTTCTCTTGGATGTGTCAGAATGTGTGTAAGAGATGTTAAATGGATATATGACAATTGCCCTTCAGGAACAAAGGTAACAATATATGACAACGCGGATAATCCGGGACCTCTTGGAAAGCCTGATTCTATTAAGGTTCCAGAGGACAGCGCTTATGCGGGCTGGGATCCTACTGATCCAGATGCCAGCAATCCATGGAATGCATACAGTGCCAAGATTAGTGGAGCAAAGGATATCCAGACTAAGGTTGGTCAGAGTATAAATGTTTTGACAGGTGTTACTGCAACTGATACATGTGGCAATGACATAACGGAGAAGATTGTGACTGTTGGAAGATATACATTTGACCAGGCAGGAACCTATGATATCAAGTATGAAGTTACGGACGCAATTGGAAACCACGACGAGGTGACTGTAAAGCTTACGGTTACAGAGTAATAGGTTATGGAGTTGGATTAATGGGAAATATGGATATTCTGGCAAAGCTGGAAGAGTATTCCAAAGCCGGTTATGTGCCAATGCATATGCCGGGAGGAAAGCGCAATACTGAATTTGCAAGCACATCGGCACTTGATATTACTGAGATTGACGGTTTTGACAATATGCATAATGCAGAGGGAATTATTAAAAATGCGTCTGACAGGGCGGCAAGGCTGTATGGTGCAGATAAGACATTTATGCTGGTAAATGGAAGTACAGCAGGGATTTTGTCAGCGGTATGCGGTGCAACGAGAAGAAAGGAAAAGATTATTGTTGCAAGAAACTGCCATGTGTCTGTGTATAATGCTCTGATTATGGCGCAGCTAGAACCCATATATGTTATACCGGAGGTTGATGAGAGCACCGGCATATACAGAGGACTTACGGTAGAACAGATTAGAAAATGTGTTGAAGCAAATGCAGATGCACAGGCTGTTATCATTACTTCACCAACTTATGAAGGTATCGTCTCAGAGGTAAGGGAGATTGCGTCTTATCTGCATGAAAAGGGAATACCGCTTATAGTTGATGAGGCACATGGGGCGCATTTTAAGTTTAGTGAGGAATTTCCGGAGTCAGCAGTACAGGCAGGAGCAGATCTAGTGATTAACAGTATTCACAAGACGCTGCCGGCACTTACCCAGACAGCACTTCTACATATTTCTGGCAATTATGTAGACTACGATAAAGTGGAAAGATTCTGGAACATTTATCAGACTACAAGTCCATCCTATATACTTATGGCAAGCATTGACAGGTGCATGGGAATTATTGAAGAACAGGGAGATTACATTTTTAAGGAATATATTGATAAACTTAAGAAATTAAGAAAAAATATAGCAAGACTTAATAATATAAAATTACTTGAAAACGATGACATTTCTAAGATAATTCTAATATGCGATGACGGAAAGTATCTGTATGACAGGCTTTTGAAGGAATATAAGGTGCAGCTTGAGATGGCATCCTTTAAATATGCGATTGCAATGACTTCAGTTGCGGATAAGCAGGAGTACTACGACAGATTTCTAAAAGCGCTTCAGGAAATTGATGAGAGCTGGGAGATTGACAAAAGCATAGAAGTTAATGAAAGAATTGAAGCTGATGAAAGCCTGAAGATTGACGAAAACATAGAAA
>CAVKBP010000212.1:0-3321 GCA_963654395.1 Ruminococcus sp. CAG:382 | reverse complement strand
TTGTAGGATGAAGCTCAAGGAATGCCTGTCCGAAGCAAGCTGAGAATGTAGGTGTAGGCTCTGTGATTCCTCTCTCTGTACCAGCAAGCTTAGCAGTAAATCCTGAAAGGAAGTAGTACTGTGTCTGCTCTGGTGTAAGGATAGATACTGGAGGAAGTACTCCGAAAGCATCTGCTGAAAGGAAGATTACATTCTTAGCTGCTGGAGCTGAAGAAATTGGTCTTACTATATTCTTAATATGATCGATCGGATAAGATACACGGGTATTCTCTGTTACGCTCTTATCTGCGAAATCAATCTTTCCGTTCTCATCAAGAGTAACATTCTCAAGAAGAGCATTTCTCTTAATAGCATTATAGATATCTGGCTCTGATTCCTTATCAAGGTTGATAACCTTAGCGTAGCATCCACCTTCGAAGTTAAATACGCCATTGTCGTCCCAGCCATGCTCATCATCACCGATAAGAAGTCTCTTAGGATCTGTGGAAAGTGTTGTCTTACCTGTTCCTGAAAGACCGAAGAAGATTGCTGTGTTCTCTCCGTTCATATCTGTGTTAGCTGAGCAGTGCATTGAAGCCATACCCTTTAATGGAAGGTAGTAGTTCATCATAGAGAACATACCCTTCTTCATCTCTCCACCATACCATGTGTTGATGATTACCTGCTCATGGCTTGTGATGTTGAATGCAACACATGTCTCTGAATTAAGACCTAATTCTGCATAATTCTCAACCTTAGCCTTAGAAGCATTATATACTACGAAATCTGGCTCGAAGTTCTCAAGTTCTTCTGCTGTTGGCTTGATGAACATATTAGTTACAAAATGTGCCTGCCAAGCAACTTCAACGATGAAACGAACTGCCATTCTTGTGTCCTTGTTAGCTCCACAGAATGCATCTACTACGAAGAGTCTCTTATTAGAAAGCTCTGCCTTAGCGATGTCCTTAACCTTAGCCCATACATCTTCTGGCATTGGGTGGTTATCATTCTTATACTCATCTGATGTCCACCATACAGTGTCCTTAGAGTTCTCATCAACTACGATATACTTGTCTTTAGGTGAACGGCCTGTGTAGATACCTGTCATAACATTGACAGCTCCAAGCTCGCTTTCCTTACCAACCTCATACCCCTCGTTAGTAGACTTAGTCTCTTCCTCGAATAATAATTCATAAGAAGGATTGTAGACGATCTCTGTAGCACCTGTGATGCCATACTTGCTTAAATCGATATTTGCCATCTTACATAAACCTCTTTTCTTATAATTTCTTGTAAATTATTACAAAATTCCCTTTAATTCTATACCAAGCAATAATTAAAATCAATAAAAAATTGTTAAATTTTTCGCGAAATCCGTCGCTTACTAATTTTATTAATCTGTTACTTTTCTGGCGCAGTCTTTTCATACTGGATGTCTTCAATTGTTTCACTTGAAAGGCTTATCGCGTCAAGCACCACATTTTCTGCTACTCCCATATTCTCTGCAACCTCTTTGACAGTAGGCTTTCTTCCAAGCTCTTCCTTAAGACGGATTCCCCAGTCGTTGACAAGATTAACTTTATTGAGAATTTTTCCCGAAACCATATTAACATCTGTCTGCTCATCTATAAGCATATTTAAGCTTCCCTCAATAAGTTCTCTGACTGCTGTATCTATTTCATTAATCACATTAAGAAGGTCGCCTTGTCCACCCTCTTTAATCTTTTCCTTCCACTCATAATTATTAAGCCACTCCTGCTGCCCTATATACGCAGTCATAGCCAGATTAGCCTCCTGCACAAGGTCGCAGGCAAGAACGCCCTTTCCTCTGAAGGGTTCTATCCAGGAAGCAATTTTTTCAAGATAGCTTTCTGTGAGAAGCTTAAGTGATTCCTTGTCATTATCTTCGACTATATTCATAAGCAGATATGACCTTGTAGCATCAGTCATAGGCTGTATTCCTGATATATCCTCAAGATACATTTTCAGGTACTTCTCATCCTCTTCATAATCAAGGTGCTTTACAATATCATCTGCAACTCTCCTGTCGTCCTCTTCCTCCTTAGAAATGTGTTCTCCATCATCGTCATTATCATCCGTGGCATTTTCCATCAGCTTTAAGAATTCATTATCTATGCTGTCCTCGCCCTGAATTTTTATCCCATTAGCCATAAGGTAGCCTGAAATCATCTGAAATTTTGCATCATCTAATGCCATATCCTTAAAAAAGCTGTGTACATCTTCCTTTGTAACTACATTTCCATTAACCTTCGCATATTCTTTAATACTTCCGACAGCTTCCATAAATGCTGCCTGCGAATCTTTATTTACTGCCATATTATTTAACCTCTTTCAACTTAATCCATAGTGTATAATATAACACAAATGCAGCCGTCTGGTAAATGCATTTTCTCTTCATATACATTTGACAAATACAAATCCACAGCTTATATTTTATGTAAATATATTGTGGCTATCCGGAATCATGGATAGATACAATAAATCTAAGAAAAGAGGAGATTTCATAATGAGAATCGCATTAATTAATGAAAACAGCCAGGCTGCAAAGAATGACATGATTTATGCAGCACTTAAAAAGGTTGCTGAAAGCAAGGGACATACAGTTGATAACTATGGTATGTATTCTGCTGATGACAAGGCACAGCTTACATATGTACAGAACGGTATCCTTGCTGCTATTCTTTTAAACAGCGGCGCTGCTGATTTCGTAGTAACAGGCTGTGGAACTGGCGAGGGCGCTATGTTAGCACTCAATTCATTCCCTGGAGTACTCTGTGGACATGTTGTAGATCCTTCAGACGCTTACATGTTCATGCAGATTAACGATGGAAATGCTATATCACTTCCATTCGCTAAGGGCTTCGGATGGGGCGCTGAGCTTAACCTCACATATATCTTTGAGAAGCTTTTCGAGGGTGAACCAGGTGGCGGATATCCTAAGGAAAGAGTTGAACCAGAGCAGAGAAACAAGAAGATTCTTGACGGTGTAAGAGCTGTTACTCTTAAGCAGGATCTTGTAGAGGTTCTTAAAGGACTTGATTCAGAGCTCGTTAAGGGTGCTGTTGCTGGTGAGAAGTTTGCAGAGCTTTTCTTTGCTAACTGCAAGGATGAAAAGATTGCTGAGTATGTTAAGAGTCTCAGATAATTAATTCCATATTGTACTTAAAAAGGTGTCCCCGTTCGTATGCGGGGACACCTTTTTTATTATGCTGCTTTCTGTATAAAGCCAGCCTTAGTTATTGCATATCTTACTGTCTTTCCAAGAAGTGTTGCAACTACAATCTTAGCTATATCGAATCCAATAAATGGGAATACACATAC
>CAVKBP010000211.1:0-3325 GCA_963654395.1 Ruminococcus sp. CAG:382 | reverse complement strand
ATCATTACGCGTAAACCATTGCGCATAGACCATTGTGGAAATTCGATATAGAAACAATCAAATGAAGAGCCTTAAAGCTCTTTAAAGAATCCCTACGGTGGCATTATCCACATCAGGTTACGGGTCGGAACTTAATCCCTCTCAGCAGCCACTGCTTGTGCAGCCCTTATGCTCCCCTGCAAATATAATATGTGATAAGTATAACAAATGTGCTGTATTTGTCAATCTTTCTTGCTCATAGCTCATACACCTTTCTTGCTCATAGCTCATACACCTGAACTTTTAATATTCATTCTCATCGCCTTTTTTGCTCGTAGCTCATACGCCAGAACTTCGCTCCGGCGTTGTCGCGGTGCTCCTCGAATGTACATTAACCTATATCAGCTCATGCAAGCATGGCTGACATAGGTTAATGTACATTCTCATCGCCTTTTTTGCTCGTAGCTCATACGCCTGAACTTCGTTCCGGCGTTGTCGCGGTGCTCCTCGAATGTATATTAATCTATATCAGCTCATGCAAGCATGACTGACATAGATTAATATACATTCTCATCGCTACTCGCGCAAAAGGCCGCACACAGGGTGCGGCTGTATATTGCTTAATATTATTTAGTCCTCATCATCAGAAGCTGCTTCTGCGAAGCCCTGACGCTTTCTTGCCATTTCATCACTTGCAAGATATTCATCATAAGTTGTTATCTTATCAATAAGCTGTCCGCTTGGAACGATTTCCATAATACGGTTAGCTGTTGTCTGGATGAACTGGTGGTCGTGCGATGTGAATAATGTCACACCTGAAAATTTAATAAGTCCGTTATTAAGTGCAGTAATTGACTCCATGTCAAGGTGGTTAGTAGGATCATCAAATATTAATACATTTGCTCCACATATCATCATCTTAGAGATAAGGCATCTTACCTTCTCTCCTCCGGATAATACCTTAACCTTCTTAACTCCGTCATCTCCGGCAAAAAGCATTCTTCCAAGGAAACCTCTTACATAAGTAGGATCTGGATCTGGTGAATACTGTGTAAGCCATTCAACAATAGTATCTTCCCTGTTAAATTCAGCAGCACTGTCCTTAGGGAAATACGCCTGTGATGTTGTGACCCCCCATTTGTAGCTGCCCTCATCTGGCTCCATGTTGCCTGTAATAATATTGAAAAGTGTCGTTGTTGCAAGCTCATTAGATCCGACAAATGCTATCTTATCGTCATGGTTTACGATAAATGAAACATTATCAAGCACCTTTACTCCATCAATTGTCTTAGAGATTCCCTCTACTGTAAGTACTTCATTACCTATCTCTCTTGCTGGTCTGAAATCAATATATGGATACTTTCTGCTTGATGGCTTAATCTCATCTAATTCAATCTTCTCAAGTGCTCTCTTTCTTGAAGTAGCCTGCTTAGACTTAGAAGCATTTGCAGAGAATCTCTGTATGAAGTCCTGTAACTCCTTAATCTTTTCTTCCTTCTTCTTATTAGCTTCCTTCATCTGCTTGATAATAAGCTGGCTTGATTCATACCAGAAATCATAATTACCAGCATAAAGCTGAATCTTGGCATAATCAATATCTGCAATCTGTGTACATACTTTATTGAGGAAATATCTGTCATGCGATACAACAATAACAGTATTCTCGAAATTAATAAGGAACTCCTCTAACCATGCAATCGCATCAAGGTCAAGGTGGTTAGTAGGCTCATCTAAAAGCAGAATATCAGGATTACCAAAAAGCGCCTTGGCAAGAAGAACCTTAACCTTCTCACTACCATTAAGCTCAGCCATTGTCTTATAATGAAGATCTGTTCCGATTCCAAGTCCGTTAAGAAGCTGTGCAGCGTCCGACTCAGCCTCCCAGCCATTCATATCAGCAAATTCTGCCTCAAGCTCACTTGCCTTGTTACCGTCTTCCTCAGTAAAATCCTCCTTGGCATATATAGCTTCTTTCTCTTTCATAATCTGGTAAAGTCTGTCATTACCCATGATTACTGTATCAAGAACATTATATTCATCATATTTGAAATGATCCTGCTCTAGGAAAGATAATCTCTGTCCCGGTGTGATAGACACATCACCCTTGCTAGGTTCTATCTGTCCTGTAAGAATTTTTAAAAATGTTGATTTTCCGGCACCATTCGCACCAATAAGTCCATAGCAGTTACCCTCTGTGAACTTGATATTAACATCTTCAAAAAGAGCCTTCTTACCGATTCTAAGTGTTACATTGTTAGCACTAATCATTAATTAATATCCTCCAAAAATACGCATAATAGTTATACTCTATTATAAAAACAAACATACAAAATTGATTATAGAGATTCCCGCATATAATTGCAAGCAAATATTAATAAAAAGCTATTCTGTTGACATCCTTATCATTAATCCATTCATACCTTGACGGCAGGCTGACATCATTTCCAACCATTGCTGTGACTTCTATAACTCCGCGTTCCTTAAGATTTCTTATTACATCCAGATAATATAAAGATAACATATCTGTCACATATTCCTTAGACATAACAACTAAAACCTTCTTACATTTCCCTATGTATTCCTCTTCCTCCTCTCTTGAAAATTCCTGCATGTACTTCTTATTAATGCTCCAGAAATCTTCCAGCGAATTCCCCATTGCCAGAAAATATCTCTCAAAACATACACACATTTCATCCTTCTTGTTAAACAAATTAAATACTAACATTTTTAACCCCCATTGTAATTATTTTCCCAATGAGATAAGTATAGCACTTTTTTCAGCCTTTGTGTTAAGCATGTCGTAATCCGTCGGTTTTTGTCGTAATCCGTAGGCTTTTCGTCGTGAACGGTCGTTTTTTCGTCGCGAACGGTAAATCAAACTGGCACAAAATCATTTGATTTTTCTTTCATTTTCATTAATTTCCAGAACTTATGTTTTAATTGATTAATGCAAAAATTAAAAAAAGGAGACTACAACACCACAGTGCTGTGCGTCTCCCTTTATGACTCTTTATCATTGCCCGCCAGTTCGCTAGTCTATGCAGCTAAATTCACTATCGGATATAGACCGTCAGCCGCGCCAATGAAAATCTTCCCCTAAACCAAAGAAGTTATTACAACTACTTATTCTGCTCTTCTAACAGCTTTCTTAATCTTTCAACCTCTGCCTGCAGCTTATCCTTCTGCTCCTGCAGTTCATCCTGATTTTTCAGCTTTTGCTTTAATTCATCCTTTTCCGCTTGCAGTTCATCAACCTTTCCTGTAAGCTCATTATTCTTCGCCCCAAGCTCATCATTTTTCACCACAAGTTCATCATTTCTCACCACAAGCTCATCATTCTGCCCCT
>CAVKBP010000210.1:0-3333 GCA_963654395.1 Ruminococcus sp. CAG:382 | reverse complement strand
CGTGTGAAAAATCAGATATCAATCTGATTTTTCACACTAAGCTACTTTATAATAAGGTTCTTTATAAGGAAATTGTGCGATGAGTAAGAATAAATACGAAATAGATATGTGCAATGGCACGATTATGGACAAGCTGATATCATTTTCTGTACCGCTTATGCTTTCGGGCATATTGCAGTTAATGTTTAATGCGGTAGATATAATTGTTGTGGGACGATTCGCTGGAAGCCAGTCGCTTGCAGCCGTTGGCTCAACAACAGCGCTTATTAACATGTTTGTCAATCTTTTCATTGGTGTTTCTTTAGGTGCAAATGTGCTGGCAGCAAGATTTTATGCGTCAGGAAAGCATAAGGAAATGTCGGAAACCGTTCATACTGCCATAACATTTGCAGCAATAAGCGGTGTTGCGATGGCACTTATAGGACTTTTGATGGCAAAGCCTGCGCTTGAGCTTATGGGAACACCTGACGATGTAATTAATCTTTCAACGCTTTACATGAGAATATATTTTCTTGGCATGCCGTTTTTCATGCTCTATAACTATGGTGCGGCGGTGCTCAGGGCAGTAGGTGATACCAAAAGACCTCTGATGTTTCTTATTGTGGCAGGCATTATAAATGCGTGCCTGAATCTGATTCTTGTTATTGTGTTCGGGCTTGGTGTTGCGGGAGTAGCGATTGCAACAATATTTTCACAGTTTGTATCGTGCGTGCTTGTGCTTGGATGTCTGTATAAGACGGATGCAAGCTATCAGTTAAGGTTTTCTAAGCTGACGCTTAAGAGCTATTATCTTAAGCAGATATTCCAGGTCGGAATTCCGGCTGGAATACAGAGTACTGTTATTAATTTCTCTAATGCACTGCTGCAGTCATCGGTCAATTCATTTGGCTCGACAGCAATGGCAGGATATACGGCAGCTAACAATATTCTGGGCTTTCTATATGCTTCAATTAATTCAATAACGCAGGCATGTATGAGCTTTACAAGCCAGAATTATGGTGTGAAAAAGTTAAAGAGAATGGATAAGATACTTATAGACTGTGCGATACTTTCAGTCGGCGTATCGCTGGTATTTGGCTGTGGTGCATATATTTTCGGTGATAAGGTTCTTATGATATATACCAACAGTGAGGATGTTATCAAATGTGGTGTTGAAATATTATCAATTACAACAGTGCCATATTTCTTATGCGGAATAATGGATCTGTTCCCGGGCGCACTCCGGGGCATGGGATACTCACTTGTACCTATGATACTTTCTGTTATTGGTACAGTAGGTATGCGTATATTCTGGATTTTCGCTGTATTTCCAAGCCACAGGACATTGTATGACCTGTTCATATCTTATCCGGCATCGTGGGCAGCAACAATAATTATGCAGGTAATATGCTTTATGGTTGTGCGCCGGAAGGTGCATGCACAGATTAATTCTTAAAAGATTCTAAAAAGATATCTTGACTTTATTAGTAACATGTTATATATTTCAGATGATGAAATATATAACATGTTTTTTCGTGTAGAAAAGGAGGACAAGAGGCGCTATGGATTTAGCGATTATTACTGCGAAGCAGGTGTTTGAATTATTCATACTTATATTGTGTGGAGTTGTTATTGGAAAGATTAAGATGGTTAATGAGGAAGGCAAGGGAATGCTTTCTAATCTTCTTATATATTTCGTTGTTCCATTTATGATTATCAATTCTTATATGTCAGGATATAATGCTGAGATTCTTAAGAATATGGGCAGAATGCTCTTTTACAGCATACTCACCATATTTATAGGAATGGGATTGTCAATCGGAATAACATTTTTAATGAAAAAGGAAGTCCGCGGCATTGTAAGATTTGCAACTACATTTTCTAATGCGGCATATATGGGATTTCCGCTGATACAGGCTATGTACGGTTCTGAGGGTGTATTATATGCGAGTGTATATGTTACAGTGTTCAATATTCTTTTGTGGACTGTTGGAATTGTGTACATTTCAGAAAGCATGAGCTTTAAAGAACTGTTAAAGAAGATTGTTACATGTCCGCCGATTATATCGGTGGCTATCGGTCTTGTTATTTTCCTTGCAAGAATCCCTGTAGCAGATGTTCTTAAGGATACATTTAATGTTGTTGGAGGAATGAACACTCCGCTTTCAATGGTTATAACTGGAATTACAATTTCACAGTTCCCATTGCTCAGCATATTGAAGGATAAGAGAGTTTATTTTACAGTAATTTTAAGAATGTTCATAATACCTGTAATCTGTACGCTTGTTATGTACCTTATCCATGCGCGCGGCATGGTTGCTGTTATTACGATTATACTTGAAGCGTGTCCATGCGCAGCTATCACTACGCTTTTTGCCATAAAATTCGGACATGACCAGAAGCTGGCAGTTGGCGCAGTTACTTTATCGACATTAATAAGCATAATTACACTTCCTTGTCTTGCATTGCTTGCGGGAGAGATTATAATGTAGCAGTTCTGGAAAGCAGGATTTTTTATCTTCTGAATCCCCCCGGAGACACGCCATATTTTTCCTTGAATTTCCTGTTAAAGTAAGAAATGTTGTCAAAACCACAATCCGAAGCCACTGAAATTATGGGCTGGGTTGTGGTTTTTAGTATTCTTGCGGCAATAATGAGGCGGTAGTCATTCAGGTAGGTAATAAATGAAGTGCCGGTGCAGCTTTTAAAAAACTTCATGAAATGTGACTGGCTGAAATGACACCATTTTGCAATATCTTCAATGGATATTGCCTGTGAATAATTCTTCTCAATATAATTGAGGACTAATTTCAGCTTATCCATTTTATCATCAGATAGCTGCGCAGTAGTCCCTGCATGGCTGTAAAAATGTGCATTAAGCTCATAAAAGAAGTTAAAAAGACACGCGCGGATTTTAAGCCGGTATCCGTCGGGAAAATATCTGCATATATTATCTGCTTCATCGATATAATGAATCAAATCAGAATAGTGTGGCGAGGTATTTCTGATAACAGGCTGGCAGCAGCCCTTAAAGCCGGCAATTCCGTCAAAAAAGCTGGAGGTATCATAATCACACTGCCTGCTGATGAGCATATCGAGATTAAAAATTATATTTTCATATTCGCATGAATCATTCTCGTTCTGGACAATAGAATGGATATGTCCGGGCATGACAACAACAATATCCCCCGCATTTACAACAGAATATTCAAGGTCAACGCTTACAACCATGCAGCCCTTCTTGATATATATAAGCTCCATCTCGTTATGCCAGTGCAGCGGAACCTCCTTAAAATCAAGAGGGATAGAGCACAGGTAGGTATTGTATAAAAAATCCGAGTCAAAATGTGATTT
>CAVKBP010000209.1:0-3345 GCA_963654395.1 Ruminococcus sp. CAG:382 | reverse complement strand
AATACTATTTAAATTGACTGCTTTAGGATATACCTTCTTCTGTTCCTCCCATTGCACTATAAATTTATCGGTAATCGGATAAACCATTTTTCCAGTCACTGTAGGCTTGTCGATGCGATCAAACACTTCAATGTATATAAGCTTCGCACCCATCAATTTTCCAAGATAAAAGAATGGTACAGCTACAGCAGCACCTGAAGAAATAATCAAATCTGGTTTTTCCTTATGCAATACTTTCCATGCGATAACAGTATTCTTGATTAAAGCTTTTATGTTTCTATTTGTTGGGTAGTAGCAAGGATACACTTTTTCACCTTCCAAAAGACTTCTTGCATCCTCTTTGCCAAAAGTCACCCAAAAACGATTCTTATCTTTCCAGAATGGCTTAAGCATATATAAATGTGTCAAATGACCACCTGAAGAACCTACTAAACAGATTTTCAGATTCTTCGTATCTGCTACATGTCTCATCACGCATAACTCCTATCAGAATCAATTTTAAAAAGCCTATATCATACAGATTCTTATTTAAATCTTCCACCCCGCCTTATACTCTTCGGCGGTTAATTTTGCTTTTACTTCCAGCCCTGCCTTTATGTGGCGGGGTTCTTTCCAAAGTTCGATTTCCAGCTCAGCGATACGCTTATGTCTGTCAATCCGTATTATTCTTGGGATACATTTGTCAAGTGGTCCATATTCGATAACAAGCCTGTCATCAACTATCACTCCGCCAGACATCCTTATACAGTGGGCTTCATCCATAAGAGCCTTAAGGACGCTCTTTTCCTCATCATATATAGGATTAAACCCTCCACCTATGCGGACGGGCGTGACAGTAGTGGGAATTCTCATAAGCTGCTTTTCAAGCTCTGCCGGTGCATTACTTTCAATAAATACATATCCGGGGAACAACACAGCCTCCTCAAGATTCCACTGTCCGGCGTATCTTTTAAGATACTGATATGCAGGCGCAAAAATATCGACTGCAGCATCTGTACTCAATGCATTTCTGCATTTTTCGATGGCGGTCTTTTCTCTGCCTTTGCCAGCTAAAACTGCATACCACATATATCCTCCTACCAGATTTTTCTTAACTTTGGATCTGAAGGTCAGCGTGCTTTACTACATAATGAATATTATGTTGTACTAGCTAACCATCTCACGCACTTTACCACAATTGATAGTGAATTGCAATAGTTAATGTATCTAATTATATCAAACTATGTCGGAATAAATCGGCGGAATTCTGCATTTTCAATCTATTAATATGTAATCGCAGCTAACCCGGAATTGAATAAAACCCAGTAATAACGCCACTTCTCAGCATGTATCAGTGCAGACAGATTTCGCACACTACATAATATTCATTATGTTGTACTTTTCGTTATACATTTCCTCTTTTTATTTTTCCGCCGCCTTCTGGGCAATACCATATTCATGCTATCCAGTAATTTTCTATGTTCTTTTCCTGATGATTTAATGTAGATTCTTGTTGTTTCGATACTGCTGTGACCGAGCACATCAGCAAGACGCACGATATCCTTCTTGATTGAGTAGAATGTCCGTGCAAATAGATGCCTGAGATTATGTGGATGTACTTTTTCTTCAGCGACATCCGCACTACCGCATAGATTTTTCAATTCTTTCCAGACATTGCTTCTGTCTACCGGAGTTCCATTTTTAGTACGGAATATTATGCCTCTTTTGATTTCCTTTGTGGCTGCATATTCGCGCAGAACTCTCCGTAGCTTATCCGGCAGCAGGACTTTTCTTGATTTTCCTTTATTGTACACATTTGCAAAGCCACATTTTAACGACTCGACCGTTATGAATTCCAGCTCGCTTATCCTTATTCCGGTGCTGGCAATTGTCTGTATTATCATTGCCAGCCGTTCGTTCCCATCCGCGGTGGCTGCCCCGACCAACCGCTTATATTCTTCCTTTGTAAGCTCTTTTTCTTCTGGTACAAATGTATCTTTCTGCTCCTTTATCGTCCTGACACTTAATCCTGTCCATCCAAATGTTTTGCATAGATTACTTGCTGCGGCAAGGAATGAATTAATGCTCGATATGCAGTACAGACCACATTTTTCAAGGTGCTGCTTGTATTCTATCATCCGCCGCTTTGTGAGCTGTCTGCCATCCAGATAATCTGCAAGCTTCCTTACATCCCTGACATATTTTTCAATTGTATGTATACTTTTTTCATCATCCTCAAGTCTCTGCTTGTATGTTTTTATTAATTTTTTAGTTATATTCCTTCCACTCATCTGTCATTCTCCTCACTTAAATATATTCTTGCTGGCTGGATTCTCCTCCTGCGGCGGATTGCTTTGGCGGCACATTTTCATTCCTCTGTAGCGCAACCTTACAGCGCATTTTTACTTTTGGGGTAAATTGCCAAGTGTTTTACCCGTAAAGTAAAAAACTCCTGATGAACCAGCCACCAGGAGAATCTCTTTGCTATTTTATTTTTCTTATTAATCCAACTATCCAGCACATGATTCCACCAATCATTCCGCCCAGCGTATTATAGCACAGGTCTGATATCTGGAATGTGCCAAGCCTTAGCATAAGCTGCACGCTTTCTATTGTTAATGAGAACAGAAATCCGGCTTTTATCGCATATAACACAGGCATTTTTACAACATTTTTCTTGTTCTTCAGCGCAATTAACAGCCATGTCCATGGGATGAGCATTATTATGTTCTCTGTTGAATCTACCATGATGTTGCCGTAGTCATCCACGAATTTCCAGCCGCCCATCACATTGGACAGCGGATTTGCCCACAATGTCCTGTTAATCATCGTTCGGAACAGAATAATCACTGTCAGCAGGAACCAGATGAACAGTTCCCTGAAATGTGTATCTTTCGTGAATTTCCCAACCCATGAAGCTATCATCGGCTTAAAGCCCTTTCCTGCTCCATCAGGCTCGTAACAGTACATATATGCAATTGAAAGCAGAAATGCTGACAGCAGTGCAAACCAGAACGGCTCGTATAGCGCTGTCAGAACATCTGTTAATACCCTTTTCAACATTTCCTGATTCAACATTTCGCGCATTAAAAATCTCCTAAATCATGCTTTAATAATTTCTCATAATCTTCCCTGAATTGTCTGAAGCTTATACTACAATTTTTCTCTAATACATCAAGATTCTGTACATTTGCAATCTCAACAAATATCTCTGATACATTTCTATCTTTAATATCTTTTCTTTTGGAGCTGTTATGTAATCTTGTAGTTATACATTTGGGATAATTACTCTGTGCATTCTTTTTATCTCCCCATATAGTCTCTATATTTTTCAGACTGTATTTTTCTTCTGTCTGACCGTATACC
>CAVKBP010000208.1:0-3401 GCA_963654395.1 Ruminococcus sp. CAG:382 | reverse complement strand
TTCCTGATATGTAACGGTAGATGTAGTAGACCCACCACCAGTTGTTGTCTCTGTCGTGTAAGTAACAGTGTATGTTCCATCATCATTTAATGTCACTTCACTATTTTTTGGTATCTCATTACCATTTACCTTATATATTGTCTTTCCATCCTGGTAATCAATAGTAAGTACTTTTCCATCGTCAGTTTCATAAACAACTGTCTTTTTTACAATCATGATACCTGATACCTTATTAGCATCATGGTAGCCAGCTCCTTCATCTCCATTAGCTGTAGCTAATGCAACACCGTCCTTATCTACATTTACATAATCAAAATATGCAACTTGTTGCTGTCCATTTTTATCAGTATAAGTAGCTTTTACAGAATTGAGCTTATTACCTGACATATCCCATGCGCTATATTTAATATTCTCAGGCGAACTAACGATATCATCTTGATAGAAGCTGTACTGAATTAATAGATTAGCAAGCTCATTTGCTACTGAATAGTAACTGCTACCATCATGCCACACATTTAACGCTGTACTATTATTTTTATACCATGTTAATTCATCATTTAATTTTTCCTTATACTGATTAATTTTCGTAATCAAGTCTTCAAGAATCTTGTCTCCAGCTTTATCTTCCATAAACTGTGAATAAGCCACATCATACTCTGAAGTTAATTCTGATGTTACTGCAGAATTTGAAGCAGATATTGAATCACCTACGGATACACTTTCTGAAATGTATACACTGGTAGATGCAGATTCTGATGATGACAGCGAAGCAGAATTATCCTGTTCATCATTTACTGCCCTTCCATTATCAGCCGCAGAGACATCCTCTTCTCCAGCAGAAAACGCTCGAACCTCTTGCGACTCAGACATAGCACCATTATTATCATATTCATTTTCATTTGCTTTACCTGTTTTTGAATCAGATTCTGAATTCGAATCTTTTACTGCCGCCATAACCATATCAGCGCCCTGAATTGAACTCACGCCGCCGATTGCAAAACCAACAGCAGAGACACCTTTTAAGACACTATTTATCTTTTTTCTGTTCATAATCCTTTCCTCTTCTCCATTTTCAAAACGCATTTCTCTGTTACATAATAGAAATCTATACACTTCTAGATTTTACTTCTTGTATACCATATTTCATGTATCCAAAAGTGTATTTCCAACTGTCCTTATGTTTAAACATGTATCTCTATCGCATCAGAGTTTATCGACAGTCATAATTATTACATCCAGCAATAGCTTCTTCGTGTATATGGCATTGGTAAATAATCTCCGCAATTTCTTTACATTTTCATAATATTGACTGATGTTACTGTTGTTTTCAGGACTAAATACATTGCATATATCATCAGAATTCTTCACAACACATCCGATTCCATGAGATAACACATAGTCTGCACAAGGCAGTCCCTCTTTTACAATAACCGGTATTCCAGCAGCCATATATATACTAAGAGCCTGAACATCCATATTCCATATAAGCCCCATGCCACCTTCTGATATTTTCATAAACATTTCCGTAGTGTGATATTCATCATAAGGAATCACATTTGTATTAATTGGAATATCCGGACATTCCTTCTTCTGCGTATCTGCCAGCATATATATATTATGCTGATTATGTTTATTTACAGACATGTCCGTCATATAATCAGGTACTGTCTGTATGATAAACGGCTTTTCCTCCAGCCCGTTATCCATGTAATATTTTCTTAAGGCTTCCGAAGCAAATATATGGATGTCCGATTTATTCAATAATTCCATCTCTTTTTCCAGACTATATTCATTATCTTTCATCTGTGATGCCACATCCTGAATAAATGATATAATCTTAGTTCCTTTGTATCTTCTGATATGCTCGAAAAGAAAGCTGTCATATCTCGGGCTTTCTCCGCTAGGATGTTGAAATATCACTATGTCATCTGCGCGCAGTGCCGAAATAATCCCATCCATTCTCACATGTAATTCTTCATCAGTATCATATCTGTCAGGAAATCTGAACAGACTCATTTCTTTATATCCAAGTGCTTCTCCTGCATTTCTTACAGCATTCTGTCGCAGACCTGTCAATCCGCCTATATTATATGTTTTAGTAATGTGTACGCTCATATTCTTCCTTTATCCAACAATTATTTCCACTATCTGTGACTCGTAGTTCCTGTCATATTCAAAGACTATGTCCTGATCAAAATTATGCTCTGCAGTATGCTTATTACGCAGCTTCAACTTCTCAACAGCACCTTTGCTGTTGGTCCAAGCATCAGGAGTATCAGCTTGTCCTTGAATCCCATTTGTTTTCCACTGTTACACATGAATCTTCAAGAACTGCTATTATTGCATTCTGCAAGGTTTTTCTTGTATAAGCTCCTTCCAGTATAAGCTTCTGGATATTACGCACATTTGAGTATAGCTTTCTGTAATCCTCATCAGATATATTCTGCACTATTCTGTCAGCCTCTTCCAATGTGCTGACGGCAAAGCCAAGACCATTCCTTGTAATATATTCCTCATGAACACAGCCTTTTCTAACAATTACTGGTATTCCGGCTGCAAGATATGTTCCCAGCTTGTATGGCTGGTTCATGGAATAATATCTGTCAAAATATTCCTTGTCACACCACACCAGACCGAAACCACCTTTGGATATCTCATACATTAATCTCTCATGTTCAAGATATCCGCACCAGATAAAGCTTTCATCATCTGCCCTGGCAGGCTTATATAAATCATAGTGCAGAATCGGTGTCGCTCCCCTATAATCTGCAAGGAAAGGAAATCTTGTATAAGAACCTGTAAAATAAAGGCACCTCTTTATTTCATGATTTTCAAAGCACATATCAGATGGCATATCCCATATACTCTGATATATAACCTTCTTATCCTTCAGACCATGGCTCAACAGATATTGATGCATTTTAACTGATGGAAGTATCAGCAAATCTGCTTTATTCAAGGCTTCTATTTCCATATCCAGTACAAACGGTTCTGAATTAAACATAAGCTGCTGGATGTCCTGCACAAAGATTATCAGCTTCGTGTCCTGATATGACTTTATCTTATCAACAAAGCACTGGTCATAATTAACTCCTATCCAGCTCGGATATTGGAATATTACTATATCTCCATAATTAAGCGGTGCAATTATGCCATCAAGCCTTTTATGTATCTCTTTGTAGAAATCCGGCTGCAGATGATAATGTGCTATTCCCATCTCATGACAGCCCATATCCTGAGCCACCTTCAATACTCTCCTATGAGCAAGAGTGGCTGTCCCGCCCATGTTGTTAAGTGTGGTTATGTGTGTTTTCATAATACTCCTCCATTCTTGCCTGCTTTTCAAGGCATCTCTGGTTTGTGTGCAAGCACAAAGTGCCGGAGGAATCGCAAGCCAAATG
>CAVKBP010000207.1:0-3403 GCA_963654395.1 Ruminococcus sp. CAG:382 | reverse complement strand
GGAGAAGAATCTAGCGAGTATGTAGCTTGCTATTGTTTAGCGGTTAATGGCAATAATGATGATATTGTTGTTTTGACATATTATAGAGATGATTTCGATTATAATTTGCTTGTTGACGACAGTGTAACAATGTATGGAACACTTCTTGAGGGTGGAATGGAATCTAAAAATCCTAACGGTACTATAACAACCATTCCTGTTGTTATGGCTGTTATGATAGACTTGAATAATTAAAAGAATTTACCGGGAGTATTACGCTCCCGGTATTTTTATGCCCTTAATTTTTAGACTAACTCACAGTCATTCACATTAACAGCCGCAAATACATCTCCATCATGCGTAAGCACTGCTCTATCTCCGCTAAGCTCTGACACTGTGTATTCATCATGCCAAGCTGTTATAGATGTTCCGTCATAGTCTGTACTGCCAATAAATCTAACAGTGCTGCCCTCTGATACGCTTTCGCTGAATGGGATTTCAGTAGGTGTATCATCTGAATTATCGTTTGATATTCCGCCGATAAATTCAAGATTTGCGATATTGACCGCCGCTGTAACTGTGCTGCCAATACCTATAACAATCCTTTCTCCGTTCTCCTCGATTACATCATAAGAATCATAATATACTGTGAATCTATTGCCGTTGTAGTCGATATTATCAAGCACTCTGACAGTTTTTCCATTGCCATCAGCAGTATTGCAAGGTTCGATATTAACTTCACCCTCAACGCAATTAACAAGGCTTAAGTTATCCTCATGTACTGCCGCTGTGACAACTCCACCAATGCCGATAACAACTCTGCTGCCACTAACAGATATAACTGTATATTCGTCATAATATGTAGCGAATGAACTGTCATTATCATACTGAACAGCATTAACAACTCTAACTGTATCGCCCTTGTGGAATGTTCCGTTAGATACTGGCTGATAGTCTGGCACTGTCACTTCATCAACGACATGCTCCTCACAGAAATCTGTGTAGCAATAGTTTTGGTCTACAGTCTGTCCGTTTATTTGTGTGTCTCTAAGGAAGTTTACGCCGCCGCCAAACTGCCATATATCATAATTACTAGCAATATTTGGCTCAAAGCTTGAATGCTTAGCAACCCAAACAGCATAACCGCTATCTTTTACTCTAGAAATGTCTACATAATTGTTAATGCAGTTTTCATAAGAGTATAAGCCGACATTTGAATATCCAGCATTTCTCATTTCGTCTAAGAATGCCATGATGATATCTGTAATGTCATTTCCTGTAACCATAGTAGCTTCTACATCATAGAACACTGGATAGCAGAAAGATTTACCGGCTAAAAGTTGTGCAAAATACCTAGCTTCATTAACAGCTTCGTCAATGCTTAAGGCATTTCCAAAAAAGTATGCTCCCTTGTGTATCCCGGCTTCGTTTAACTTGTTGTAGCTGTTCTCAAATTCCCTATCCTTGTAAAGTCCATCATCTGCGCCGCCGGCTTTAATAATTGTAAATTCAATACCCTCACTGTCTCTTGCCTGCGCAAAATCAAAGTCGCCCTGCCATCTGCTTGTATCAATTCCGAACTTACTCATAAATTACCTCCTTGAAAAATAAAATTAAAGGCGTGAGATAAACCCACGCCCAGTTCGCATATTACTCTGAAATCAACTTATCGACCTCTGTTTTGAAGTCCTCAAAGTCTTTGTCACATTCTGTCTTATTTGCGACATATAATTCTTTATTAGTGATAGTCTGATTAATTGTTAAAGCGCCGCTATCCGGTACACTTGCAAACATCGTCATCGCTATCTTATCTCCGATTGAAGATGTTCCACTTAAACTAACTGATTTTGAAATACTTAACATAATTCGTTTCCTTTCTACCTTTAAATAGTATTTTCAAGATATTCCTTAATATCTTTTAATTTTCCTAACATAGTTTCGTCAGATACAATTATTGATTTCCTGTTATTAGAACTGACAATATCTCCATCTGAATTAAGTTCAGAATACATGTAAGATAATCTAACTCCCTCTGGTACAATTTGATAATTAAAATTTGTTAATTTGTTTGTCATATTGTTATACCTCACTTTCCTCTATACAAATTCTTTCCATTCGCTGAGTATCGTCAACCCCTCTTTGACGGCATTTTACCTCAAAGTTAAACTTTTGGTTTGGTTCACCTTTAACGACAAAATAATCATGATTCTGCTCGATTAAAGATACTCTTGTTTCTCCGAATGCTTGTAAAAATACATAATATTTGTAATCTAATATTACAGTTTCCTTGAAAATCTCGTCTAAATACACATAACACAATCCGCTATCATCGCATATTCCACTTCCTATGTCGCCAAAATAAGGTGTTGTTGTTTCGTAAGCAGACATACCAATCATTCCATAATTATCGGTTTTAACTACTCGGTTTTTGTCGCCAGTGACATAAAAATTACCGCCGACATAAAGTCCGCCGTTTACCTTAACTGCATACCAGCCGGAAGTTACATAGGTAGCGTTCATACTTACATCTGTACTACTGTCATAAATAAGACTTAATTTCCCACCAACATTTAACCCATTACTAGTGTACTGAGTGCCGTATACCATCACATCTTCGGTGCGTCCGTTCGGATTTAATCCATAATTTATCAAAAAACTTGTTAGAAAGCTGGATTGAGAATCGTAATCTTTATTACCAAAAGATATAAACTTTCCATTCGTAAAACTATTAACAGCCGTTCCCCATACAGAAGTGTTGCTCCACTCAGTAGCTCGATATAAAGCTATTTTAGTGTCATCCTTATAAAAAGATAATGCGCCATCAGATAAAATCGATTTATAACTGCCAGATGTTGATTCTATAGTTTTTAAAGATGAACTAATCTTTAAACCGTCAGAATATATAGAATAGCTGTCAATAGTGAAACCGCCGATTTTACCTGCACTTGCTGTAACTGTACCTGTGATATTTGCATTAGAAGCGTATAAGGCGCCATCATGTCCAACCCTAAAAGGTGCAGAACCAGCAGTGTTACTTCCAGCCCAAAATGCCCATCCGTATCCTGTTAAACTACTTATACCGACATTATTTCCTACTAATTCATGTTCCTTAAGAGTATATCCACCTATTGTTCCTGTTGTCGCTGTAATCTTGCCACTGATACTAGCATTTGTGGCTGTCAAACTGCTACATGTTATACTTCCGTCCGCTGTAATTGTTGTTTTATCACTACTAAGAGTGAATCGGTTACCGCTTAAGTTAAGCCCACCTCTGGCGGTTATGTTAATCGTATCAGCAATAGCTTCTATACTGCTCTTGAGAGTGCCTGTATCATCTTTTTTGATATATAAATCAAGGCTTGCTGTTGTTGCATATGATTCTAGCTTTTTGTCAAGTGCTGTTTGTGTTGTATATGTGCCTGTA
>CAVKBP010000206.1:0-3483 GCA_963654395.1 Ruminococcus sp. CAG:382 | reverse complement strand
GAATTACGGTATAGATGTAACATTTGCACCGGTTGATGAACAGGGAATAATTAAGCTGGAACAGTTAGAAAAAATGATTAGAAATGATACATTTTTAATATCAGTTATGCTTGCAAATAATGAAATCGGAACTATCCAGCCAATAGAAAATGTATGTGAAATTGCGCATAGTCATGGTGCAAAGGTTCATTCTGATGCAGTGGCAGCATTTGGACATATTAATGTTGATGTTAAGAAACTGGGAGTGGATTTCCTGAATGTAAGCGGTCATAAAATATGCGGACCGAAGGGCATAGGATTTTTGTATGTCAGGGGCGGAAAGCCG
Source organism: Ruminococcus sp. CAG:382 (assembly GCA_963654395.1). Lineage (GTDB taxonomy): Bacteria > Bacillota > Clostridia > Lachnospirales > Lachnospiraceae > Lachnospira. The sequence continues at coordinate 3,158 of CAVKBP010000206.1, read as the reverse complement.
GAGCGGTTCATGCATGGAGGAGGGCAGGAGAACGGACTTCGCGCTGGCACTGAAAATGTAGCTGGTATTGCAGGGCTTGCGGCGGCGGCGCGGATTGCACATGAAACACTTTGCGACAGGGCAAGGCAGGAGAAGAGAATAAGTGACTATATAATTAAAAGGATACTAAGAGAGATTCCATATTCGAGACTTAATGGAAGCCGGGAATGCCGTGCTACAGGCAACATGAATTTCAGCTTTCAGTATGTCAATGGCGGCATGCTTGTTGTGATGCTTAACAAGCAGGGAATATGTGCGTCCGCGGGTTCGGCGTGTACATCCGGTTCAGGAAAGCCTTCGCATGTGCTGCTTGCACTTGGACTGGACGAAAAAATTGCAGAAGGCTCGTTGAGGCTTACAATTAATCATACGATAACGCACCGGGAGGCTGATTATGTCGTTGAATGTATTAAGAAAGATGTTGCCAGATTGCGCGAACTGGCTTAAAATTAAAGCAATAGATATATACGGAGGTTAAGTAACATGTGGTACGAAGAGGCAGAGTTTTATCAGGTATTTCCACTTGGATTTTGTGATGGATTAAGAGACAATGACGGAGTTATGCGCAGGTGCATATCAGAATTTGCGGAATGGATACCGCATTTGCAGAAGCTGGGAACTAATGCGGTATATTTTTCACCGCTTTTTGAGAGCGATTATCATGGATATGATACAAGGGATTATCGTGTGATAGATAAAAGAATAGGTACTAACAAGGATTTTGCAGAGCTTGTGGCAAAGTTTCATGAAGCAGGAATAAAGGTAGTTATTGACGGTGTGTTTAATCATGTCGGAAGAGGTTTTTTTGCATTTAAGGATATATGTGAGAAGAAATGGGATTCTGCATATAAGGACTGGTTTAATATAAGCTTTGATGGCAATTCATCATATAATGACGGCTTCTGGTATGAGGGCTGGGAGGGCTATTACAATCTTGTAAAGCTCAACCTTAATAATCCGGAGGTGGTTAATTACCTTATAGAGTCAGTGCGCGGCTGGGTTAATGAATTTGATATTGACGGAATCAGGCTTGATGTTGCGTACTGCCTTAACAGGGATTTTATTAAGCGTCTAAGATATGAGACAGACCAGATGAAGCAGGAATTTTTCCTCGTAGGAGAAATGCTTCATGGAGATTACAACACAATTATCAATGATGAATGTCTTCACAGTGCAACTAATTATGAGTGCTACAAGGGCTTGTATTCAAGCTTTAATTCAATGAACATGTTCGAGATTGCACACAGCATAGAAAGACAGTTTGGAAAAGAGCCATGGTGCCTCTACACAGGAAAGCATTTGCTTACATTTGTCGACAATCATGATGTCTCAAGGATTGCCAGCACGCTTACCAACAAGGCACATCTGCCGCTTATATATGCGCTGATGTTCGGAATGCCGGGAATTCCATGCATATATTATGGCAGCGAATGGGGCTGTGAGGCTGTAAAGGGCAGTGGCAATGACAACATACTCCGCCCTGCATTTGACAAGCCAGAGCACAACGAACTGACTGACATAATATGTGCCTTAGGACAAATGTATCATAACAGCAGGGCATTGAGCTATGGTGACTACACTAAGAAGGTGCTCACTAACAGGCAGTATGTATTCAAAAGGGAAGTAGATGGCGAAAAGGTGCTCGTTGCAATCAATGCGGATGAGAACGAGTATACAGCTTACTTTGATACGGAATGTGCGGATGCGCTGAATCTTATAACTGGCGAGAAAGAGGATTTATCAGGTAAAATCGTGCTTCCAGCGTATAGCTTCAGATTCTACAAATGCATATGAGTTGTGGACAAAAACCGGAGCCTCAGGCTTAAAGCCTGATAAACTCCGGTTTTCTTCCGTTAAAGACTGTGTAATAATTAAAGCCCGCATTTTGAAGCATCTGCTCTGCAGTGTCAAATCTGTATGCGAAATACTTTTCTTCATGGGCATCAGAGCCTACGGTGATTATCTCACCTCCGAGGTCGTGATACATTTTTACAATGTCAAGGCATGGGTTAGGCTCAGGCATTCCGTATTTCAGTCCGGCGGTGTTAATTTCTATTCCTTTACCTTTTTCAATGATTGTCTTAAGGATTTCATGGATTAAATCATCGAAATCATGCCAGTCATATGTATAAGACTGTTTCGGAATGTATCTGGCAATGTAGTCAATATGACCGTATACATCAAAGTTATCACAGCAGCCAAGATTATCAAGAATGCTTTCGTAATAGGTTAATACGGTATCCTTAGCCGGACGATTTTCCCAGAATTCAGGGTAGTATGGATCCTGCCCGTATACAAGATGGGAAGAGCCTATTATAAAGTCAAGCTGGTGTGATGAATCATAGGAATTGACTCTGTCGGCTACGCTTCGCATGAGTCCCTGTTCAACCCCGATATGTATATTTATCTTATCTCTGTATAAACATTTTAGCTTCTGGAAATACTTAATGTATTCCACGAAATCAAGGTCAAACATTACCTTGCCATCCTCTAACGGCGCATCGAAATCGTTATGGTCGGTAAAGCAGATGTGCTTAAAGCCAAGCAGAACAGCCCTTTTAACCACATTTTCCGGATTCTCCTCTGAGTCAGAAGAGAACATGGTGTGTATATGTGAATCTGATAGCAGCATAATTATGTCCTCCCAAGTGGTAATTTTCTAAATGAATAGCCCAACAACTTGCCTGTTTTTCTGACTGCACATACCATATTGACGACAACACAGCATATGAAAAATCAGATAAGTCAATATACATTATACATAAACATAATTAATCTGCAATTGATAATTTTGATGTTTATGTAGAATATGTAAACTAATGTAAAATATAGGTAATTTTTTCTTGAAAATTATTGTTAGCATTGATATTATTAGAAAGGCAGCGTATTAATTCTGATTATGTTAATGCGCATAGATGTAGAAGTACCCAATATGCTGTCCGACCGTGACTTTTATGCGCAGATGGGAGTTTTCGTGAGCTTTGAATTGATACACATTTTGGTAATTCTTCTCGGTGGAATAGCGCTTTTCCTGTTCGGAATGCAGCTTATGGGAGATGGATTGAAGAAGGTTGCAGGCGGAAAGCTGGAGGTTGTTCTATACAGATTAAGTAACACAA
>CAVKBP010000205.1:0-3557 GCA_963654395.1 Ruminococcus sp. CAG:382 | reverse complement strand
TTGCGTATGGAACATATTATGTAAAGGAGATCAGTGCCAGCCCGGGTTATGAGGTGAGCAATGATGTATTTACATGTAATGTCAGTTCAACAGTAGCTGTATCTGTAGATGCAGGAGAAAAACCTGGAACCGGAGAAATAGCTATTGATAAGTACTCGACAGATACTAACGCAACTAATAACAACAGCAACTATTCACTTAAGGGAGCTGTATATGGCGTGTATTCAGACGCTGGCTGTAACAATGAGGTTACCCGGATGGAAACAAATGAGGAGGGTAAAGCTTCAGTATCAGGTCTTGCGTATGGAACATATTATGTCAAGGAAATCAGCGCCAGCCCGGGTTATAAGGTAAGCAATGAGGTGCTTACATGCACTATCAGCCAGACAGCAGCTATATCAACTAAGCGTGCAGGAGAAGAACCTGAAAAGGGAAAGATATCACTTAAGAAATATTCATCACGCCCAGATATAACTGATGGAAACAGATGTTATTCCCTCGGAGGTGCTGTATACGGAGTGTACTCAGATGCCGGCTGTACACAGCAGGTCACAACAATGACAACTGATACAGATGGTAATGCTTATGCAGCAGAGCTTGCGTATGGAAAGTACTATGTCAAGGAAATCAGTGCCAGCTCAGGTTACCTGTTAAATGAAGATGTAATTGAATGCTTCATCAACTCAACTGCGGCTTATGAAATAAGTTCACCGGAGACACCACAGACCGACCCTATAAGAATACTTTTAAGTAAGTACAACAAGGAAACAGGAAAGGTAACATATGGTGATGGCTCTCTTAAGGGGGCTAAGTATGTAGTCAAGTACTACGATGTTAACACGACAACTGATCCTGCAGCTTCAGGTGAGGGTGCTAAGTATACCTGGTATGCTCAGACTGATGAGAATGGACGAATTAATTTATATGAGTCTGGCTGTTACATTGGTGGAGATGAGCTATTTGTTAAAGATGGGGATGTAGTATTCCCGCTCGGAACATTAACGGTTCAGGAGTATGAAGCACCTACAGGATATCTTGCAGATAGCACAGTTTTTGTAACTAATATTTTTAATAGTAAGGTTTATGTTAATGGTATAGAGCAGAACAATGCTATTTCCTACCAGGAAGCCACCGACACAGTAATCCACCTTGAGCAGGAAATCAAGGGAAAGGTCTCTGTCAAGAAGACAAAGACAGTTACCAAGGATGATAATGCAAGGGTGATTCTCTCGGCACAGAAGAGCGAGCAGTCAAAGACGATAGCAGAAGAGGGAGCAGTTTTCCAGATTTATCTTAAGTCTGCCGGAAGCTACGAGAATGCTGCAGACGCTGTGAGGGATGTCATTACTACAGGAGCTGACGGTCTTGCAACTACTAAGGATTTACCATACGGCACATATGTGCTTCACCAGGTTAGTGGTGGGGAGAACCTTACACTTGTTGACGACATGGAGGTTGCTGTAACCGAGCATGGAAAGACTTACGAGCTTAGCGGAAACGATAAGCAGAAGTATTCAAAGCTTCACATCTACAAGAGAGGTGAGGTTGTAACAGGATATACCGCAGAGGGCGGATTTACTTATGAGGAACGATTCATAGGCGGATGTGCTTATCAGGTATATTTAAACGAAGAGTGCTCTGACGACGCATTTGTTGAGCAGATTACTACCAGGGAAAATACATGGGCAGAATCAGCTTATGAGTACAAGGCTGGAACATATTATATCAGGGAAGCAAAGGCAGCGGATGGATTCTTATTAGACCTTAATGTCTACAAGGTTGAGATAACTACTGACAGTAACGCAGAGGTTATTGTTACGGATGTTACAAGAACCGATACAAGACAGAAGGTCAATGTGACAGCACACAAGCTGGACAAGGAGAATTCAAAACCACTCGCGGGAGCAGAATTTGGTATCTATGCAACAGCAGATATTTACTCAAGAGACGGTATAGTTCTTGCACACAAGGGCGACAAGTTAGAGACAATAACTACTGATGCAGAGGGTAAGGCTTCTTCAAGATATGACCTTCCTATAGGTTATGTGTATGAAGTAAAGGAAGATTATTCTCCAATCGGATATGGAAACACATTTGAAACGAAGCGTGCAAATGCTTCAAAGGTTTATGGCTATGGAGAGGTTCCAACACAGGACTTCGATATGGTATTCGTTGATGAACAGACTGTAATATTAAAGACCAAGGCGGCAGATTTTAAGACTGAGGATAACCAGGGTTCTTATAACGAGGCTTTGACATATAAGGTTACAGATAGTGTCTACTGCGACAACCTTATGCCGGGTAAGACATACACAATCAACGGAAAGTTAATGGATAAGGCTACAGGCAAGGCGTTCCTTGACGCAGACGGAAAAGAGATTGTAGGTACTACAACATTTACCGCAACAGTTAAGGATCAGGTTGTAGATGTTGAGTTTAACTTCAAGGGAAACTTAGAGGGAAAATCAACAGTAGTATTTGAGGATTTGATTGAGAAGGGTGTAACTATATTCACTCATGCAGATATCACTGATTCAAACCAGGAGGTAGATTATCCAAAGATCAGAACACAGGCACAGGACAGCCAGACAAAGGATCATGTAGGTACTATTGCTGAAACATCAACTATCGTTGATACAGTAAACTTCACTAACTTAATCGTTGGAAATACTTACACTTTAAAGGGCTACCTGATGGATAAGGATACCGGTAAGGAATTCTTAGACAAGTCTGGCAACAGAATCGCTGCTGAAAAGACATTTACGGCAGACAGGACTGACGGAAGCATTGAGATGTCATTTACATTTGACTCATCACTGCTTGAGGATAACACGCTCGTAGTGTTCGAGGATATGTATTATAACGGGGTCAGGGTTGCGACACATACCGATATCGGTGATGAGGAGCAGTCAATCCATTATATCAAGCTTCGTACAACAGCTAAGGACAGCGAGACTATCCTAAGATTAAGACAAGTGCCAAGGATGGTAACACAGGAGACCATGTTGGTATGGTAGGTGAAACAACAATCGTTGATACAGTAACCTATAAAAACCTTATTGTTGGAAAGGAATACACTATAAGCGGTGTTCTTATGAACCAGGAGACTGGTGAAGCATTCCTCGATAAGGATGGAGGTAAGATAACAGCTTCAAAGACATTTGTGGCTGAAGAGGAAGACGGTACAATAGATATCGTTTTTGAATTTGATTCAACAATTATGGAAGGTCTTACAACGGTAGTATTTGAGGATCTCATTCACAATGATGTAAAGGTGGCAACACATTCAGACATCACAGATGAAGGTCAGGCAATTCACTACCCTAAGTTAAAGACAAGAGCTCATGACAGGAACACACTTGATCATGTTGGAACAGTGGAGGAAACTGCAGCTATCATAGATACAGTTGACTGCACAAACCTTATCGTCGGACAGAGCTATACAATAAGCGGCTATCTGATGGTTAAGGAAACAGGAGAAGCACTCCTGAATGCGGAGGGAAAGAGAATAACTGCAGAAACAATATTTACTGCTGAGACAGCCGATGGCGCTGTTG
>CAVKBP010000204.1:0-3568 GCA_963654395.1 Ruminococcus sp. CAG:382 | reverse complement strand
TTTTTGATTTTGAAATCGTAGCTTTTTATCTCTTTAATATAATTAAGTTATTTTAAAGGATGTTTTAAAATATTAAGTTAATTTCAAAAATATTTGCAATTATGAACCGTACAATGTAGAATAGATGACAATGATTAAATGTTCATTAGGAGGAAGATTATGCAGTACAATGATATGAGTAAAGAAGAACTTTTAGCTTTAAAGGAAAGCCTTAACAAGGAATATGCCGAAGCTAAGGCAAAAGGTCTTTCGTTAGATATGTCAAGAGGTAAGCCATCAGCTAAGCAGCTTGATGTTTCATTGGGACTTCTTGATACAATCAACAGTTCATCAGACCTTAAGACCTTAGATGGTACAGATTGCAGAAATTACGGTGTATTAGATGGTATTCCGGAAGCTAAGAAGCTTATGGCAGATATGATGGGCACAACACCAGATCATGTTATTGTGTATGGTAACGCAAGTCTTAACATCATGTATGACCAGGTTTCAAGGGCATATACACATGGTATTCTTGGCAATACACCATGGTGCAGGCTTGATAAGGTTAAATTCTTATGCCCGGTTCCAGGATATGACAGACATTTTGCAATTACAGAAAGATTTGGAATTGAGATGATTAATATTCCAATGTCAGAGTCTGGTCCGGATATGGGTATGATAGAAGAGTATGTAAGCAAGGATGCTTCTGTAAAGGGTATCTGGTGCGTACCAAAGTATTCTAATCCTCAGGGATATACATATTCTGAAGAAACAGTTAAGAGAATGGCTGCGCTTAAGCCTGCTGCTGAAGATTTCAGAATTTTCTGGGATAATGCTTATGTTATCCATGATTTATATGATGACAAGAAGGATGATATTGCTGATATCATCAGCGAGTGTGAAAAGGCTGGTAATCCGGATATGGTATTTGAGTTTGCCTCAACATCTAAGGTAAGCTTCCCTGGTTCAGGTATTGCAGCACTTGCCACATCTGCTAATAACATTGCAGATATCAAGAAACAGCTTACAATCCAGACAATCGGACATGATAAGATTAATCAGTTAAGACATGTAAGATTCTTTAAGGATATCAACGGACTTAAGGAGCATATGAGAAAGCATGCTGAATTCATGAGACCTAAGTTCGAGGCAGTTGAGGAGGTTCTTAATAAAGAGCTTGGCGGTCTTGGAATTGGTTCATGGACAGAGCCTAAGGGCGGATACTTTATCTCATTTGAGGCAATGGACGGCTGTGCCAAGGCAATAGTTGCCAAGTGTAAGGAAGCAGGTGTTAAGCTTACTGGTGCAGGTGCAACATTCCCTTATGGAAAGGATCCTAAGGATTCTAATATCAGAATTGCCCCGTCATTCCCGACTCCAGAGGAAATGAAGCAGGCTGCTGATCTTTTCGTTCTCTGCGTTAAGCTTGTAAGTGTTGAAAAGTTACTTGAAAATAAATAATTAAATGAATATAATTAATATAGGCTTGCTTTTTATAAGCAAGCTTATTTAATAATCGGACATACTTGAAGGGAGATATATATGGCTAAGATTGGTTTTGTTGGAATGGGAAACATGGGATATGCAATGCTTAAAGGTGCATTGAAAGCATTTACACCATCAGATATTATATTTTCATCACCGGATAGGGAAAAGTGTTTAAGGATTGCTGAAGAGACAGGAACAAGATTTGCAGAAAGCAATGCTGAATGTGGTAATAATGCAAAGTATATTGTTCTGGCGGTTAAACCACAGATGTACCAGACAGTTCTTAAGAATATAGAAAATGTTGTGACAGAGGAGAGTGTTATTATATCAATAGCTCCGGGTATTACAATTGCGTCAATAAAGAATGCTCTTGGAAGCAATATAAGGGTTGTAAGGGCAATGCCTAATACACCTGCACTTATCGGTGAGGGAATGACAGGCGTTTCTTTCAATACATCAGATTTCTCATTTGACGAGAGAGATGTTATAGATAAATTTTTCACTTCATTTGGCAAGGTTGTCTATGTTGATGAAAAGCTTATGGATGGCGTAGTGTGTGCAAGCGGCAGTTCACCGGCGTATGTGTATATGTTTATTGAGGCAATGGCTGACAGCGTTGTAAAGTATGGCATTAAGAGAGATGACGCATATAAGATGGTAGCACAGACTGTTTTAGGTTCAGCCAAGATGGTGCTTGAATCAGGAGAACATCCGGCTTCTCTTAAGGATAAGGTATGCTCACCCGGCGGAACTACTATTCAGGCTGTGTCCGCACTTGAAGAGAATGGCTTCAGAAAGGCTGTCTTTAAAGCTACAGATGCCTGCTATGACAAATGTACAAGTATTAAATAAAATATCGTAAAGAATCTAGTGTGAAAAATCAGATTGATATCTGATTTTTCACACGGCTATTTGTGACGCAGGCATCACAAATAGCTTTTATCGCAGAGCCAAATCTGACATTTGGCTCGCGATTCCTCCGGCACTTTGTGCCTGCGGAATGGAGATTAGTGTGAAAAATCAAAGATTTTTCACACGCAAGATTTGTGCTTGCGCACAAACTTGAGATGCTCTGAAAAACGAGCAAGAATGGAGACTGGTTATGAGAGAACATATTAAAAGAGTTGACAGAATCCTTAAATATAAAGGCTCTATGCTTGAAATGTATACAGATGTCATAGAAACTCCGGAGGGGCACAGGGCTGAATGGGATTATATTGAGCACCGCGGTGCTGCGGCAGTTGTCCCAGTGTTAGATGATGGAAGACTTCTGATGGTGAGACAGTACAGGGATGCGCTTGACAGGGAGACGCTTGAGATTCCGGCAGGCGGTCTTAATGGCTGGGATGAGCCGACAATCAATGCAGCAGCAAGAGAGCTTGAGGAGGAAACCGGATACAGGTCAGATAATCTTACAAAGCTTATATCTGTTGTTACGGCAGTCGCTTTCTGTAATGAGGTTATTGATGTATATCTGGCTGCTAATCTTAAGAAAACAAGCCAGCACCTTGATGAAGATGAATTTATAGATGTAGAATGCTATACGCTTGAGGAGCTGAAAAATATGATATTTGCAGGAACAATTCAGGATTCCAAGACAATCTCAGCGGTACTTGCTTACGATGCATTACTTAACAGAAAAAAGAATAATTAAGACAGAGTCCTCATATATTGGTTCAAAGTACATTTTGACGGATATATATGAGGTTTTTTTTGTTATGGTTAATTAAGAATATAAGATATGCAGCTTTAATTATTGCTGGTATTATACTGGGTACAGGCTTTGTGAAAATGTGGCAGTATGGGGATTTGTTTTCGACGGAATGTCTGATTGCATATATCAGTTCTAATGTTGCATATGCTGATGTGTGGCAGGAGGTGCTTGCAGGCAGAATAAGGAAATTCATAACATTTGCAATATTCATGCTTACGCCGTTCAAGAAGCTGTATGTGTACTGGTTGTGCCTGTATAACGGATTCTGTCTGGGGCTGTGCATGACCAAGGCTGTCATGTATCAGGGGGCTGGCGGAGTGTTTATGGTTCTTGTATGGCTGTTTCCGCATTACATATTATACATAATGACCGTCCTGCTTATGT
>CAVKBP010000203.1:0-3578 GCA_963654395.1 Ruminococcus sp. CAG:382 | reverse complement strand
GTATAAATGTTCCTATACCTGTTCTGTTACTTACATTACCCACATCTTGCAATGCGCCATAGTATAAGATTGAAGCTGTACTGTCTGTGTATGTTTTATCAGTAATCATAACAGAAATCTGATTTACTTCTGCTGCATTTGTTGTAGCAGAATCTTTGTAGGTATATGGAACTGTGATTACTGTGCCACTATCGCCTGATGACTTAGTAACATATTCGCCTTCTGTAACATTAATCTCCTTATTTTCATCTTTTAAAGTCAGCTTCCAGTCTGTTGCTGTGGTTGTATCTACTTTTTTATTAAATGCAACCGTCTTTTCTGTTCCAATCGCTGATGAGAGGAGGATTGATGACAGGTTGATGTTTAATGCAGGACTGACACCAATTTCAGACCAATCTGAAAACTCATACGAAAGATATCCATTACTATAAATATTTCCCACAAAATCATAATATTTACCATAATTTATCCAAGACCTCAACCACCACCCATATAAAGTTGTTGTATTCAAGTATTTTTCCCTATTAGCAGAGGAACAACTATCATTGCTATATCCATAACTTGAATTCGTAGCTTCACTTGCGTCAAGCAGAAAAATTTGATCATTATCTAGCTTGGTATAATCATATGAATTATAACCAGTTTTCTCCGATGTACTGCTTGATGCTATTGCATTCTTCTCTAATGTGGTAAATGCTTGTGACAAAAATGTATTATTAAGATACTTTTTTATAGCACTATCTGCCCATGTATATTTATCCGAACTTTCATCAAACTTACTTTCAAAAAGTATGCTGTCGCAGTCAAGAAGCATGGTCTTGGTCTTTTCTTCCTCAGCATCTCCTGCACTAAAGTCTGTCGTTTCTTTATCAAGTACTCTGTATTTTACAGGGCTTCCATTATATTTACCAAAGTAAACATAGCTTCCTGTCCATGCACTGTTAGTGTTTGCAGGTACTGCCGGATTCTTAATTCCAGTTGTGCCGATATTTATAGCATTTACTTCCTTATCAGGTATCGCGATTGAAACTGGTTTACTTGCATAATCTGTTTCATAAGTTCCATTCACATCCTCTGCAATGATATATGCATAGTAATCTCTACCACATATCTTATCAGAAAGGGCTTCTGGAAGTTCAAATGTACCTGTTCCTGAGCCAGTTGAGCCAATTTGATTGTCTTTCAACGCACCATAGGCAAGTATATTAGCTCCGTTGGTGTTACCTGCTATGTATTCCTTATCCAATATAAGCATGGAAACCTGTGTTGGATCTCCCGTAACATTATATCCTACTGTTAAGATATTTCCTTTTCTTGTTACTCCGCCATTTGTTATAGTTAAGCCATCGTCTAAAATAGTCAGCTTATATTCTGCTCCTGTCTCATTAGCTTTACTTGAGATGATTGAGGAGAAGAGGACAGATGACAGGTTGATGTTTAGGGCTGGGCTGACACCTCCTTCTTCCTCTTTAGACTCAGACGTTAAACTAGTATCAATTGTATTCATACCGACATATATAGGTTTATCTTTAACTGCAGAACGCAGCCACCAAGCACCATTCTTATTCCTATTTTTTACATTGCCATGTGTTATATTACTATATCCATATTCCGGCTTGGTTGCCTCCTTTGCGTCAAGCAAAAATATTTTTTCTCCATTAAGGGCTGTATATAATAAATAATTGGGCCAACCGTACCCATCTGATCCACTTGCTTCAGCCTTATAACTTTCTGCTATGGCATTCTGTTCTGCTGTAGTAAAAGTATTAGTCAGAAAGCCATCTGAACTATAGTCATAATTAGCATCAGGGTCTTTTTCGCTATTTAGAAATCTCTTTATATAACTGGTCGACCATACATTACTACTATCGTCAAACTTACTCTTCCACAGTATACTATCGCAATCAAGAAGCATGGTTGTTCCACCAAATACTGATGTGTTCTTATCAAGAACTCTGTATTTTACAGGTTTATCATCTGTACCATATGATCCAAAATAAACATAGCTTCCTGTCCATGCACTGTTAGTGCTTTCAGGTACTTCCGGATTAGTTATTGCATCTGTTCCAAGTCCAAGTCCTTCAATAGTCTTGACTACAGTATCGCCCTCTCCACTTTCCTGTTTAACAGCATTTACCGCATAGGTCATACCATCATCACTATCTGTTGTCTCAAGCCATATTTTGCAGTTATCCAGATTGATTTCAGATATATCTACAAGCCCAGTCAATTTATCCTTGATATTATCTGTCGTGATTGTAGCAGCATTTCTACTGATTTTCTTATAGTAATACCAATCTGTTCCATTATTATTTCCCTGAACAACTATGTATGCTGTTGAGGTTCCTTTTTTGGTTCCTTTGATTTTTCCTGTATTAGCATTATATGTTATTTTACCGATATTCTTTTCGCTTCCGTCCAGTCGCAATATCATGGCATCACCACCACCAATTTCACCACCTGCATAGTCACCTGTTGCCTCTACAGATGATGCAAAAAGGACTGATGTCAGATTCAGGTTGGATGCTGGACGAACATCGTATTTTGCTTCGTCGGTAATTGGTATATCATCAATTCCAGTTGTCCCAAATGCTACAAGCGCATTTGAATCATTCCCTATATACGGAGAACGAAGCCAAAAGTTTTCTTCGCTGGTGCAATATTTCTCCAGTTTCAATTTAATATTGTCACTAATCGTTATTTCATGACCATTATCCACACCACTCGGAGCATACAACTTATCAGATGTGGTATAATCCACATCATTACATGAGTCCTTCGTTGTGACAGTTGTGGCATTCAATAAATTCATCTCTGCAGTTGAGAAATACTTTGTATTTTTAGCGCTTGTCATATTCTGTAAGCAATCTCTTAACTCACTTGCCCCATAATGATTTAAATTAACTGCTGTTGGCGAAGTGCCATATGTTCCATAATCTCCTTTGGAAATATCTATCGAACTGCTGCCCTGAAATGGCTGTTGATTTTCAATCGCACTCGCTGCAAAGATAGCAGTATTATCTTTGTCTACATTGTCATCCAGTCCCAACACATACCATTCCTGTGCATTCCCATCACTATTCTTACCAAACTTAATCTTTCCAATATTCGCGGCTGTCCCATCGCTATTAGGCTTGAATATTGTTCTATCTTCATCCATAAGCTGTGCCTTAGTTGCATAAGCTGTAACACTAGGCTCTGAGCTTCCCCCTGCCGCCTTAACCTCCGTAGGTTTCACCAGCCCTCCTGTCATTGCAGGCATCATCCCCAATGTCATTGCCAGAGACAGAATTATCGCGGTTCCTTTCTTCAACCTCTTCTTCACACTCATATCCCTACCTCGCTTTCGTAATTATTTGTAATTGTTCAGAACTGCGTCTTGGAAACTTGCTCTGAATCAATGTATTTAGTTAATGCAGGAAAATCTGTGGATATTGATTCAATTCATTAATCTTAACAACAAAAAAGCACCTGCTGACATATGCAGGTATTCTCTGCATACATCAACCGATGCTTATATTTAAAGCTATTAAATTCACAATATCATTCAACGGAAAAAGGGCACAATTAGGCTGTGC
>CAVKBP010000202.1:0-3737 GCA_963654395.1 Ruminococcus sp. CAG:382 | reverse complement strand
TCCTGCCTGCTTTTCAAGGCATCTCAAGTTTGTGCGCAAGCACAAATCTTGCGTGCGAAAAATCAGATATCAATCTGATTTTTCACACTGCTCCTCTTTTCCTGCCTGCTTTTGGTCTGCACCAAATGCGGCGGAAACCGTCACCTGATTCCCGCCGCACCATAAAACTATAATCCTTTAATTTAATTAAACCTGAGAACCGTCCTCAAAAACCTTTTTCTTAGAAGCAGCCTTTTTATTATTCTCTTCTACAACGCCTCTCTTCTTACCACCCATTACATACCACATAGCACTTGTTAAGCATACTGATGAGTAAGCACCAACTACGATACCTACGATAAGTGGCAGTGTGAACTCCTTAACTGAGGTTACACCCATAATGAAAAGAACAATAAGCATGATAAGTGTTGTTATAGATGTATATACTGTTCTTGACATTGTGCTTGTGATTGAAGAATTAACAAGCTCTGTAATATTAGTCTTAGAATTAGCTGTCTTTAACTGCTCTCTTATTCTGTCGAAGATAATAATCGTACCATTGATAGAATAACCTACTATTGTAAGCATGCAGGCGATAAATGTTGTTCCAACCGGAATTCTTGCAAATGCATAGAAAGCAAGAACTACCAATACATCATGAAGAAGCGCTAATACAGCAGCTACTGCGAATCTGATATCGCGGAATCTTACAAAGATGTATATTAACATACAGATAGTAGCAAGTATAACTGAAAGAATTGCATCCTTCTTAACTGTTGCCGATACTGATGAGCTGATTGTATCTGTCTCAACGATTGTTCCATCCTTAATCGGATACTTGGCTGTAACTGCCTCTTCAATGGCTTCTCTCTGCTCAAGTGAAAGGTCTGATGTCTTGAAGGAAACCTGTGTTGAGTCTGCAACCTTCTGCTGCTGTACCTCTGTAATTCCGGCAGCCTCCCTGATTACAGGAATAATATTATCCTCAATCTCTTCTGCTGTGTATTCTTCGTCAAATGTAAATGTTGTTGTTGAACCTCCAACGAACTCAAGGCTGAAATTCAACGCTCTGTTGCCAAGACCAGCCTGAACTGCCATAGTAATGATTCCGGCAGCAATAACAACTGCTGAACCGATTGCAGCCCATTTTCTGATACTGAGAACATTAAGTGTTCTTCTGTATACATTTTTACCATACCACCTGGCATCCCTTACACCGAAGTTATATAAGAGCTTCATAATAACCTTAGTGATAACAAGTGATGTAAAGATTGATACGATATTACCAACTGCAAGTGTTGTAGCAAAGCCCTTAACAGGACCAGTACCGAATATGTACAGTACTAAAGCCGCGATAAGAGTTGTCACATTACCATCCACGATAGAAGATGTTGCCTTGCTGTAGCCTGAAAGAATCGCACTCTCTACAGACTTTCCTGCACCAATCTCCTCTCTTATTCTTGTGTAGATAATAACATTACCATCTACCGCCATACCGATACCAAGAATAATACCGGCAATACCCGGAAGTGTAAGAGTAAGGTCATATACACTTACGAGGAACAGAACAAGTGCTGTATAGATAACAAGTGATAATGTAGCAACAAGTCCAGGAATCCTGAACATAACAATCATGAATATGCAGAGCAGTGCAAGACCGATAGCTGCTGCTATTAAGCTTGACTGTATAGCTGCATGTCCAAGCTGTGCACCAACAATGTTAGAACTTACCTCTTCAAGTGTAAGAGGAATTGAACCAACTCTTATATAAGTTGCAAGATTGTCAGCCTCGTCGAAGGACTCCATACCTGTGATAGTAGCTGTACCACCTGATATAGCAGTCTTAACATTAGGCGCACTTACAACCTCTCCATCATAAACAATATATATTCTGCTGCCTACATTAGCTGATGTCGCATCATAGAACTTGGTAGCTCCATCATCTGTAAATGTAAGCTGTACACCATAAGGTGTATCGTCTGTACTGTTAGAATCAGTGTAAGCCTGTGCTGTCTTAACATCTGAGCCTGTAAGAAGTGCTGTATAATCACTTCCCTGTGCAAATGCTGTATAGCCTGTAGAATCAAGGAATTCCAATGAACCCGGTGTACCAAGCTCCTTAAGAATCTCGTTGGCATCTGTTACACCCGGAATCTCAACAGTAATTCTGTTGTCACCTTCCTTATAAACCTGTGACTCTGTACTCTTTCCCTCTACTCGCTTCTGGAGCTTGTAGATAGTATCCTCTACATCCTGTGAGGTAAAGTCATCCTCCTTAATCTGGTATGTGATACTTACACCACCTGCAAGATCAAGACCAAGATCTATATCATAAGTGCTTCCGTATCCCTTTCCGTTAAGTCCGAAAAATGCTGTTAATACAAGTCCTACAAGTAAAACAGCAACGATTATTGTATAAATAATCTTCTTAGGTAAACTGTACTTCATGTTAAAAACTCTCCCTTTTACTTATTCTTCCTCAGCCATGGCTGCACGAATCATTATTGCACATTCTATACGCTTCTTCTGAAGCTCACAGCCCACATCATACGCATCATTGATGTTACCGTGGAAGTTGTATGAGTTAGCTGCACAGCCTCCGCTGCAATAGAACTTTGCAAAACAATTCTTACATTTTTCCTTGGAATAGACATTGCTATTCTTAAACATGTCTCTGATGTCCGGTCTTACAATTCCATCATCAACATTACCCATAAGGAAATCTTCATTGCCAACAAACTGATGACATGGGTAGAAATCTCCCCAAGGTGTGACTGCAAGATACTCGCAGCCTGAACCACATCCTGACAATCTCTTGGCAACACATGGACCACCATTAATATCTATCATAAAGTGGAAGAAATTAAAGCCTTTGCCAGCCTTCTTTCGCTTAATGATTTCTTTCGCAAGGATATCATACTGTTCGCACAGGAATGGTATATCCTCCTGCCTTATAGCATATGAATCTGTCGGCTGTGCGACAACAGGCTCAACAGAAATCTGCTCAAAGCCCTCATCTGCAAGATGAAGCACATCCTCTGAAAAGTCTAAGTTATTATGTGTAAATGTACCTCTGACATAATAATTCATCTGATTTCTGCTCTCTGCCACCTTCTTAAACTTAGGCAGAATAATATCATATGAGCTTCCATGATTATTTCTCGTAGGACGCATAAGGTCGTTAATCTCCTTACGGCCGTCAATACTAAGTACGATATTGCCCATCTCCTTGTTGGCAAAATCAAGAATCTCATCATTAAGAAGTATGCCATTAGTTGTAAGTGTAAATCTGAATTTCTTGTTGTTAGCTTCTTCTATGCTTCTTCCATATTCCACAAGCTGCTTTACAACCTCGAAATTCATAGTCGGCTCTCCACCAAAGAAATCTACCTCAAGATTTTTTCTGGAGCCAGAATTGGCAACGAGGAAATCAAGAGCCTTCTTTCCGACCTCATAGCTCATAAGAGCGCGTCTTCCGTGATATTCGCCCTCTTCTGCAAAGCAATATTTACATGCGAGATTGCAGTCATGCGCTATATGAAGACACAGTGCCTTGACAACTGTAGGTCTGTCCTTGAAATTATCTATATATGGTTCATATATATCTTCTGTGAAGAGCTGTCCTGCTTCCTTAAGTTCGCCAATCTCTTCGTATGCCTCTTTGATATCCTGTACAGAATATCTGTCCTTAAGTTCTTCTGTAATCTGTTCAAATGTATTATTTTCATAAAGTGCTATAATATCGTATACTATATCAT
>CAVKBP010000201.1:0-3740 GCA_963654395.1 Ruminococcus sp. CAG:382 | reverse complement strand
TGTCCTTAAGGACACCGCCTATCCTGTGGATCAGACAGGATAGGCATTTTTATTTATTGTGCTTTTTTATTCCTAATCATACTTACAACTGCTAAAACTGCATTTATAAGGCACCACACAGACCAGATTACAAGGTCGCTGTAATTGCCATATCCTGCGAAGCCAAATACGGCAGCAAGTCCGAAAAGTACAATCAGCGCTATATCGTGCGCCTTGCCTGTCTTATTCCTTGTGGCAATTGAAACTATTCCGCCTGCCAGCATAAGTATGCCGACCATCACTCCGACACTTCCTGACACGCCGCCGTTATCCTCAATCGTATTAACTAATCCTGCGGCGCATGACTGAAACATAACTACTGCAAATAATATAATCGATAATATTCCTGCTACTAATTTCCAAACCTTCATCTTCAAGTCCTCCTATTGAAGCTTAATTGTAACTTTTTCACTTGACCATATGTTGGCTGTGTATTCAAGTTCGATGGACTCCGCGTCAACCGGCACTTCAAACAATACGCTGAAGCTTGTTTTGCGTCCTGTTGATAATGTATCACCTGAAAATCCAGCCACAGAAGCGATAAAGCCCTGATCACAGCTCTCATTATCTGCATAGCAGTTAAAATCCGCACTGCTTACATATGCATCTGATTTTCCGCTATTTTCAAATGTAAAATCTGCTTTCACATATTTTTTCCCAGCGGCTGGTGTGTAAAGTCCATATGGATCATCATAATCAGTAAATTCTGTATCTGCATCATCAACCGTACACTTTAATCCGTCTTTTTCAAAGCTTCCACCCACCATAACAACATTATCGCTTCCCGCGCTTGTCTTTTCTGACGCTCCGCTTGCGTTACTGTTGTCTACACTTGTGCTAGAGCCGCTTCCCATTGCCATTGCAGCAAATACTATCAGACACGCTAATACTCCTATGTACTTCCTGATTCTTTTCATATGATTTCCTCCTCATATCATGATTTATTATAATAAAAACAGCCATCAGCTCAGCAGCTATCTCCACGACAATGTCCATCACATCAAATGTTCCCTTTACATATCCGGTAATCTGAAGGATTTCCATAATCGTTGAAAATGTGCCTGCTATCGCAAAATTTTTAAACACATTGACTGTTCTATTACCTGTAACCAGCATTAATGAAAACACCAGCGCATACGCCCACAGCATATCCGGCATATAACTGCGCATAATTATTACAAATGTGTTCTCCGTTCCAACATGCAGACTGACACCCAGCAGCCTGTCGATATTCTTTACAAATATAACCTCAGGCGAAGTTACATAGTACAGCAGACTGCCTGCCAGTATTGGAAGAGATATATTTGCGTATGCGAAACATTTTTTCATTAATATACCTTTATTTCTTACTAAATCTACATAATTAACTTTTCTACATAGTATCATTTATTGCACTCTCGTGCAATTATTTTTTTACAAATCAACATATATTATTGCATAGAGGTGCAATTTTATGAAAAATGAAAACAGTATTGACCGCATAATTCAGGTTAATGATACTAATATTGGCAATAATATAGCCACTCTGCGTAAATCGCTGAACATTAAACAGACTGATATGATTGCCAGACTTCAGACGGATGGCATCGATATCTCAATTTACTCGTACAACAGAATTGAAAAAGGAACACAGAACCCGACTGTTTCTTTTCTCTATGCATGCTGCCGTATCCTTAACTGTGATATGAATACAATATTTAATTTTCATTCTGATATGTAATTACTTTCACAATCTGGATGTTATCACAATGATGGCTGCAAGCTGTGTGCTGACAGCACAAAAAACAGGACATATATCAGGTGTCATCCCAATATATGTCCTGTTTTTCTACGAATATCCCCTAATCATCATGATTATCGCGAAAAATATCAAAAGTGAAAGCATATATGCGCACGCATACACAACCGTCAGAATCATACTTAGTACATTTATCTTCCCCATCCCCGGCATTTTTCTTTTTATGTCAAGATAGTTGCCAAACCAGAGCGTCAAGCCGAAGAACACCAGAAAAACAGCCATCTTATACATTGTAAGCTCTCCGCCGGTTACAGACATTCCTGTCTTGCTATCGGTGACTGTAAAGCCTATGGACATCCACATAATAAATGTGTACCATACTGATGCCATCAGGCAATACACGACATTTAACCGCCTGAATCCCGGCAGCAGATACCGCCGCCATGAATTGTTGATGTCACAATTTCTCTTTTCTCGTTTTCTGTTTATTGTAACAAATGTGCCTTTTATATTACGATATGTTCTTTCAACTGAACCGGTATTATCCTTGCCAGATATTGTCTCATCCGTATTATCTTCACCAGCTGCACTTTCCTCATTTTTCTTAAGTAATTCACTGCCAATACTGCCAAGCGCCCTGCGAAGCTCTGCTGCCGACTGGTACCTGTCTTTGGCATCCACCATGAGACATTTCCTAAGAATGCCTGATAACCTGCACTCCGCGATTCCTGCTCCCGGCTTGTCACCGGTCATAATATAATTAATTGTTGCACCCAGACCATATATGTCCGTTCGCTCATCAGACTGCCCGAAGCCAAACTGTTCTGGAGCAGCAAAATACACTGTTCCAAGCATTCTTGTATCTTCATTTTTATCCGCATTAACATGTCTCGCCGCATTAAAATCTATCAGATTTACATGTCCGATTTTTTCAATAATTATATTAGATGGTTTTATATCTCTGTGGACAATTGCTGGTTCTAATTGATGCAGCCTTACAAGTATGTCCGCAAGCTGGACTGCTATGTCATATGCCTGCGCTTCGTCAAAAAGCCCCTGCTCATCCAACATCTGCTTAAGGCTTCTGCCCTGCACATATTCCTCAACAACTATCAGCCTGCCATCATCCGCAATACATTCCATCACAGCCGGAACGCCCTCAATTCTTACCGTTGTAAGCTGTTCATACACATCCTGCGAATATATATCAAGCGTCTTTTTGACATATATTCCGCCGTCTCTTATGTCCTGCACAAGTACGATATTCTGTTTCCCATCAAGTGCTGTCAGTTCCCTGTAAAACGACAGCCTGCTCTCCTCTTCTAAAGTCATAACCTCATCCTTGTTGTAATTTAGTGTTTATTATTATACACTATATCAATAGAAAATGTGTACCCTATTGCGAAAGGTGGAATTGATATGAACGAAAAGCCGACCTATGAGCTTGATAAAATCTTAAGTTCAGTTGAGCCTGAACATTTTAACAGATACCGCAGCGAAGAAAATACTGATTCACAGATGACTATCAGCGAATTCTTCAACTGGTATATAGGAAACCATGGGCTTGAATTAAGTGATGTTATAAGACGCAGTGATATTCCGGCGAATTATGCATACGGGATTCTTAACGGAAACCGCACCAGACCAAGCCGCGACAGGGTGATTGCGCTCTGTCTCGCATGCCATATGAAGCTTACTGACACCAACCGCGCGCTTAAGATTGCCGGCTTAAGCCCCCTGTATTCCAAGCTAAGCCGCGATGCCGCTATTATAATTATGATTAACAAATGTGAATATGATATTGGCATTATCAATGAATTCCTTTACGGACATAATCTCAATATTCTTTCTACATCAGGCAGCAGGGAGAATCTAGTGTGAAAAATCAGATTGATATCTGATTTTTCACACGGCTATTTGTGACGCAGGCATCACAAATAGCTTTTATCGCAGAGCCAAATCT
>CAVKBP010000200.1:0-3811 GCA_963654395.1 Ruminococcus sp. CAG:382 | reverse complement strand
TACACACAGCACTATAAACGATGAAGACCAGTCTGAGCATTATCCAGATATTAAGACAACAGCTAACGATGGAGTAAGTGGTACTAAGTACAACAACGGTTCAGAGGATATCACAATTGTTGATACTGTAGCATATAAGAACTTAATCGTTGGTAAAGAATATATTATTAAGGGTGTCTTAAAGGATAAGACTACAGGTAAGTCAGTATTCTATAAGGCAACAGGCAAGGAAATTGCCGAAGAGATAAGATTTACACCAGAGACTGCAGATGGCAGCATTGATGTAACTTTTACTTTTAAAAGAGAAGATCTGGTAAACAGAACGGTGGTTGTATTCGAGAAGCTCTTCCAGAGCGGCATCGAGGTTACAGCTCACGAGGATTTAAGTGATGAAGGAGCTTACTACATGTACAAAGACAACCTTGTCAAGTATGACGAGGCTGATCCGGACATCATGCAGTTTAAGGATCAGATTTTGGCTGATTTGGGTTTATCTGAGGATATCTATTCGATTGAATCAATCGCATGGAGCGGAGAACCGGAAGAGGGCGAAGATGGAATGATCCGCAGACAGGCAACTGTAACAGGACATAAGCAGATAGCTGACTACGAAGCAACATATGTGGCTACGGTTAATTATCCTACAGCCAATATGGTTTACACAGCCAGCTACGAAGCAGACGCAGCCAGCAACAAGACATATTATGAAATCAAGGCAACAGCTACATACCAGCTATCAAGCGAGCTTGTAACTGATGAGCCTGCTGTGGAGGAGCAGACAAAGACAGGATTTTTTGAGATATTTAAGAATCCGGTTGTGGTAGGCAGTTTCACAGTTATAGTGCTTATATGCCTGGGTATCATAGGTTTTGTTATCTGGAAGAAAGCTTCAGAAAAAGAGATTGTTGATTAGTCTTTTGCACCTGACCATACTTATCTGGTTTTGGGCTTAATCGGATTTGATTAACAGTTTATTCCCTCTCCTTAATTAGACTGATTGTCAGTGGACATTAGGGAGAGGGATTTTTTGCGTTAAGGACTGTTCTTGAGGTATTTCTGTCTCTGTACAAGAAAAATAAGGGAGTGCCGCAAAGGACACTCCCTAAGTTAGTAATAGTTATATGTGCGAGCTTATACTACAAGAGTTTTTTCTAAAAGTGCTTTGGCATCATCATAGTCTTTGCGTGAAACATCTAGCATTTTACAAGCTTCATCAATTCCATTAATTTTTTTGGCAATTGACTCGATGTTTTTAACTAAAATTTGTGCATTGCCATAGGCAATACCATTAGCAGCTCTTTCGTCGCCATATTCTTCAATAATTTTGCACATAGAATCAACTCCTTCCTGATTGTTCTTGAAATAATTAAGTCTGCCTGCCAGACTAGGGAACTTATTATCTGTGATATTGGTCTGCATGAAGCATTTCATTAACGCACCAATATCTGTTGTGTCTTCGTCGCAATATCTGGCGTTAACAAAGATTCTAATTGGAATTATTGGCTTGCCAATAACTTCCTGTAACATGTTGTTAGCATTGCTTACCTTTCTCGATAAGAGAAATAAGCATTAAAAAATGCCCGCCCTGTTGACACCAGGACGGGCGCCTCTTAGGTAAGAGGATAAACACCTAGTCGGGAAACTCCACCTTTTGGAGTGGGGCTCCATGAAAGGGCATCTGTTGGTAGCAGGTGCCTTTCTTTATGCTTAATATAACACGAAACTGTGCTGATTTCAATAGAAAATAGCACAATCGTACATTACTTCCCAGTGTTAAAATAATCAATTTATTAGCTTCTGTCTGAATTGAGGAATATCACACCATTTTCCTGACAGTTGTATCGTGGTGATTTAAGATGAACCTAGACAATATCGAACATATTTTTGTTGAATGAACTAGATGTATATGTTAAAATTGATTCATGGAACCCACGACAGGGGTGGCAGCCTCCCAAGCTATTAAACCGGCTTGCCGGAATACATAGGAGAGGGGGTGTGCTTATGACAGCTTATGAAACCATTATGGTTATCATCGGAATTATTGGTTTACCAATGTCTGCTTGTAGCTTGCTATTAGCATTACTTACCTTTCTCGATAAGAGAAGGCGTAAATAAAAAATGCCTAACCTGTCACAACCAGGTTAGGCGGTGTCCGTAAGGACATTAAAAACTCACTTGGGAACTCCACTCTTGGAGTGAGTTCCATGGAAGGGCATCTGTTCGTAGCAGGTGCCTTTCTTTATGCTTAATATAACATAAGCAGTTGTGGAATTCAATCAGTTTCCCAATTTTCTGAAAAAAACATGGCTATTTGATAAGCAGGAAAGGAACTGACCACAACATGCCTACACAAAAAGCATAGAAATGAGACTCTTTGAGGTGACAGAAACAGTTATTTCACCTGTTTGCATTCGATATATGCAGATAATCAAGCAGGGCAGTCTCTAACAATCGGGAGTAGTTTACTTTCTGCTCTTCTGCCATTCTCTTGAGCCAAGCAGGGAGAGTTATATTTGTCTTAATGCGTTCGTTGTCACGCTTTAAACGGTACATATCCGGATGGATAGTGACAGGCATAACAATCATTCCAGCGGTTGCTTCTGGCAAGAGTGAAGCAGATGGCTCTGGAATTGTTTCCCCGTCTCTTTCCATACCATAAACATGAAGCTCTGCCGCTTCTGCTGCCATTTGTCCGGCATCTGCTAATGTATCGCTGTAGCTGTAGCATCCCGGAAGATCAGGAAAGGAAATTCCATAACTGCCATCTTCTCCAGGTTCTAATACTGCGAGATAAGTTAAGTTTAACATAGTAACCTGCTCCTTTCTATTGAACAATGCAGGCATTAGGGGGCTATTTAAGCCCCGCCTGCTTTAATATGCTGTTAAGCGTTCCCGGAGGTATGTCCTTCTTGCTATGCTTTGGAACTGTTACCTTGCCGGGCTTTGTAGGGTGTTTAAGCTGTAGATGAGAACCATCCTGATCTACATCATACCAGCCATCTTTGTAGAGTACTTTTAGTATCTCTCGTGCTGTCATGTCTTATCCTCCTCACATCTGTTATTATACTCCTGTTTTATGCGCATGTCAATAAATATAAGTATAAAATATGCGTATAATGTGACCGTTTATTCTTCACTATTGGCAACAGTTGGAGCGCATTCATTCACAAACTATATTTTTGTACCATCGGGAAAAGTAAAAAAAATCATATGAACCGCCAAGAGCTTCAGCTATTGCGTTTAATCCATCGGTTGAAAATTTATCTGTTTTCATCCTCTGATTGAATGATTGAGGAGTTTTGTCTAAAGCCTTTGTAAGTTCAGACTCACTCATACTTTTATAGGCTAATGCCATTTTAATTTTTTGTGCGTTACCCAAAAAAAGAAACAGTTTCCCAATTTTCTGAAAAAAATCCATATTCTCTGACAAAATCAGGATATATTTTTCTCTTAATACTCATAAACGCAGGAAATAAGGCGTTTTCCTGGCATTCGTATAAGCTTTTACTTACATCCCACAAGGTCAATGTGACAGCACACAAGCTGGACAAGGAGAATTTTTGACTTATAAGGTTACAGATAGTGTCTACTGCGACAACCTTATGCCGGCAAGGTGATGAGACAGCAACAATCATTCCTGTTTCTGTACAAGAAAAATAGGGGTGCCGCAAAGGACACTCCCTAAGTTAGTAATAGTTATATGTGCGAGCTTAGACTACAAGAGTTTTTTCTAAAAGTGCTTTAGCATCATCATAATCTTTGCGTGAAATGTCCAGAATTTCACAGGCATCATCAATTCCGTTAAATTTTT
>CAVKBP010000199.1:0-3816 GCA_963654395.1 Ruminococcus sp. CAG:382 | reverse complement strand
CCTGTGACCCTCTGCTTGTAAGGCAGATGCTCTCCCAGCTGAGCTAAGACCCCACATTCAGAGCAATTCGTTTGATTTCTTTTCTCTCGCAAACTGCTCTGCTATTATAATATCAAAATGCAACATCTGTCAAGCACTTTTTGAAACTTTTTTAAAAAATTTTTCCAGCCTGTATTTCACAGGTTTTCTGCTGCTTTCAGTGCATGTCATCCATTATCTGATATAGTTAGTCTTTATCTTGTTCTCGCCCTGTGGAAGCTCTATTCCCTGCTTCTTAGCTGCGTCTATTGACTTGACAAGCCATGCAAAATTCTGACCTAACAGTCTCATTATCTGCATGCCCTCTTCGTCCTTTACAACCTCATCAGGTGTATTGCCATGCACGATATTCCAGTAATTAGATGATACAACTGGCATCTGGTTAATCTGAAAATACTTATTCAGCACATCAATTGTTGATGTTGTTCCACCACGACGGGCTGAAGCAATTGAAGAACCACATTTGTAACGAAGCTCGTTACCATATGCACCAAATAATCTGTCGAGGAACATCATGACTTCGCCAGATGGAGAAGCATAATATACAGGTGAACCAACGATAAGTCCGTCAGCATCAGTTACCTTAGCTCCAACCTCCTTGACAACCTCATCAAGCTCGCCTTTGACAACCCTGCTGCCAACTGCAGCTATCTCAGTCTCAATTCCCTGTGCCTCTAATTCCTTAGCAACAACAGAAAGCGCTGTATATGTACAGCCTGCATCTCTTCTGCTGCCATTAACTAATACAACCTTCATGTTAATACCTCTTTTCTGCGCACGCTTTTTTCGCATATCGAGTTTGTGTCAAGTGCACGCAGACACAAACTCGCGTGTGAAAAATAACATTTTTCACACTGACCTCTTTTCTGTTTAAACATTAATCTCTGCTTTCATGCCAAGCTCATCCTTGTTATCATCAAGTATAGGCTTGATAACACCATCAAGGTACTCATCAACCTGTTCCTTAGAACGGCCAACATACTTCATAGGATCAAGCTTAGACTGTAATTCTTCAAGAGTAACGCCGAACATTGGCTCTGCTGCAATAAGCTCAAGAAGGTTATTATCAAGACCTTCCTGCTTAACTCTCTTTCCTGCAATCATAGAAAGCTCTCTTATCTTCTCATGAAGCTCCTGTCTGTCTCCACCAGCCTTAACTGCATCCATCATGATATTTTCAGTTGCCATAAATGGAAGCTCTGCCATCATGTGCTTGATGATAACCTTGTCATATACAACAAGTCCGTCAACAACATTTAAATAAAGGTCAAGAATTCCGTCAACTGCAAGGAAGCCCTCTGGAACTGACATTCTCTTGTTAGCTGAATCATCCAGTGTTCTCTCAAACCACTGTGTAGATGAAACTATAGCCGGGTTAAGTGCGTCGCTTATAACAAAATCAGCAAGTGAAGCCATACGCTCACTTCTCATAGGATTACGCTTGTAAGCCATAGCTGAGGAACCAATCTGTGACTTTTCAAATGGCTCTTCAACTTCCTTAAGATGCTGTAATAATCTGATATCATTAGAGAACTTGTGCGCACTCGCAGCAATTCCTGCAAGCACATTGAGTACTCTTGTATCAACCTTTCTTGAATATGTCTGTCCTGAAACCGGAACGCATGCGTCAAATCCCATCTTTTCTGCAATCTTGCCATCAATCTGGCGGATTTTATCCTGGTCGCCATTGAAAAGCTCAAGGAAGGAAGCCTGTGTGCCTGTTGTGCCCTTGCAGCCTAAAAGCTTCATTGTAGAGAGTACATAATCAAGGTCTTCAAGATCCATAACCAGTTCATTAAGCCATAATGTAGCTCTCTTGCCAACTGTAGTCGGCTGTGCTGGCTGGAAATGTGTGAAAGCCAGTGTAGGCTGTGCCTTATATTTATCTGCGAACTTAGAAAGCTCATCAATAACATTAATAAGCTTCTTACGGACAAGCTTTAAGCCCTCTGTCATGATGATAATATCAGTATTATCACCTACATAGCATGAAGTTGCTCCAAGATGTATGATACCTTTAGCCTTAGGGCACTGAAGTCCGTAAGCATACACATGTGACATAACATCATGTCTTACTTCCTTCTCTCTTCTCTTGGCATCTTCATAGTTAATATCATCCTTATGAGCCTTTAACTCATCAATCTGCTCCTGTGTGATAGGAAGTCCCAGCTCATGCTCTGTCTCTGCTAATGCAATCCAGAGTCTTCTCCATGTCTTAAACTTCATATCTGGAGAAAAAATGTACTGCATTTCCTTACTCGCATATCTTTCTGCAAGTGGTGTCTGATATCTGTCGTTCATCCTGTATCCGCCTTTCATATATCAAAATTTAGGTATGCGCTCATCACAGGACCGCATACAAGTTTAGTATATCATAGCAGACCTGCGTTTGCAATTTATGACTTTATTTTCACAGTAACCAGTCAGCATCAAACTTTATTATCAGTGAACCTTCGGGAAAGACATTTCCACAGCTCATTACTGATATAATTATGAAATTATTAATTTTCTTTAATATTCCTATAAAATAAGATTCCCCAACATGTAATTCCAATTACTGCAATTATTACCCCATTAAATTGATTTCCTGTTCTGTTCCAATTTTCTGATACAAGCAACGGGGTTACTACAGATACATAGTATAAATTGCTAAATCCTATTATATACAATATGTGTGTAATTGTTAAAGCAAAGGATATTATCAACGAATGCATATAATCAAAAATATCTGAAATCAAAACTATAATAGCTGAAATTGCAACCATTATAATATACTTCCATATCATGACTACAGCTATATATTGTCCTAACGACATTGGAATCTTTATAGCTCCAAACATAGGATAATCCTGTATTAACATTGTATAATCTTTAACGCCATACATATGAGTAACATTTACAATATCAGGTATAAATATAATCCCCCAGACTATTGCCACAACAATACATGTTGAACATGCCTTTGTTAATATTCTCTTGCCACGCCCATATGCTGCAGAACGAATTAATGCTGTCACATTCTGCCTTTTATCATCAGACATAATACCATGTAATAAAAAAGCCAGACTCATAACCCCGATTAACGCATATTTGCTTTCATGATCATACAGTCTTTTTCCAAACATATCTTCAACAATATATGGTTTGACAACTGTTCCATTTATATCTTTTTTCTTAAGTTCTTCCAAATTATTAATATTTCTATGTATTTCATCAAGACCAGTCTTATATAAAGCTGCCTGCTTATTTGCTTCATCAAAATCTGCTTTACTGTACTCTCCTGATTCCATGTCAAATGAATTTGAAATATCAATTAACCTGTTATCCCAGTATTCTTTTTCTTCTTCATATTTATTTACTATGCAATATAATTCTTCCAATAATTGCATTCCTTCTGCTTCATTATAATAGTTTGTTGCAATTATCATATTCTCGTCATATATATACCCTCTTTTTATACCACTGATACTTACAATATATATAACAAATAATACAACTACTATGCCCTTTCTTACCCAGAGTATTTTATATAACTCCATAATAATAAGAGGCATTTGTGCAACGCATTTCTGCCAGATAGTATTAATTCTGGCACTTATATTATCAAATATACTTCTTTTCCTTGATGCCTTAATAATGCAGGATTCCAATATACCAATCGCAGAAAATAAAATTATGCCAATAATACATATAACAATTATATAAAATATCCGGTCTGTTATAATTCCACATAATCTAACATTTGCATAATTAATCAGCGTATGCTCCGGTAAAATC
>CAVKBP010000198.1:0-3890 GCA_963654395.1 Ruminococcus sp. CAG:382 | reverse complement strand
CATTTTCTGTCTCTTCTGCTCTTACTTCTTCTTTAGCTTCGTCCTTCTTGGTTGTCTTCTTTGCAGCAGGTTTTTTTGCTGAAGTTTTCTTTTCTTCCTTAGTCTCCTTAATATTCTCTTCAACTGTTTCTACACTTTTCTTAGCCATTTCTCTTCTCCATTCTTCTTCGCGTAACGCGCTCTATACTACATTTATAACTTAATATGAATCTGGTTCAGCTTCTGCTGTTGTGTTATTATCTCCTGCATGCGCTTTGGATCAACTGTCTTATTAAGCTCATCATTAAGACTGTTCGCCTTAATCCTTATAACAATATCATTAAGAGTTTTCTCTCTTTCCTGATTATTAAGGTTCTCGTCAAGGTCTGCGCAAAACATCGCCGCAACCTCCTGCTGCTCATCCGTTGCTGCATAATCCGCAATAATCGCAGCCGGGCTTATACTGCCGCCTGCATACTGCTCATATATTTTCCCTGCAACACCTGCAAACAGCGGATCTATGAAATCCTCCGGCTTTATATGCTCCGAAACCCTGTCAAATATATCCTTATCGCTTATCAGCCATGTAAGAAGCATTTTCTCTGCCTGTCTTAAGCCATCCTCCCGCTTCTTCTTAGGCTTACGCTCCTCTGCCGGCTGTGTGCTTCTGCTTCCGGCATTCCTTGGGATTATTCCCTCCTGATTGCCAAGCCCTGATACCATCTGTCTCATTCCATCCTCTGGTATCATAAACTGTCTGCACACTGCCTTCAGATAATTATCTCTTTCCAGCTTCTCCTTAAATGTGACAAGCTTTGCCGCAACCTCTCTTTCAAATGCTGTCTCGCTTTCCGGATCGTCCCTGTTATAATTTCTTAACAGTATTCCTATCTCATACATAAAGCTGTTCTCTGCATTGTCAATTCTTTCCTGAAAAGCCTCCGCGCCCATAGCCTTGATGAATTCATCCGGATCCTTATAAGGCCGCATATTGATTACCTTAGTCGAAAGCCCCGCTTCCTTAAGAATCGGTATCGCCCGCAGTGCTGCCTTAACTCCTGCTTCATCACTGTCATAGGTTATAAGAACATTATCCGTATATCTTTTAAGGAGTCTAGCATGCCCCGGCGTAAGTGATGTTCCAAGTGATGCAACCGCCTGGTTAAAGCCCGCCTGATGCATTGCTATTACATCCATATAGCCCTCACATATTATCATATCAGGCTTTCTTGATGTCCTCGCTATATTCAGCCCATAAAGATTCCGGCTCTTATCAAACAGCCTCGTCTCCGGTGAATTAAGATACTTCGGCTTCGCATCACCCATAACTCTTCCACCAAATCCGATGACCTTATTATTAATATCCATAATCGGAAAAATTACTCTGTTCCAGAACTTTTCATGGATACCTCTTTCATAGGTAAAAAGTCCCGACTCCTTAAGGATATCGTCATCATACCCCTTTTCCTTAAGCAGCTTGTACAGACTGCCTGTAGACTGGCCTGCGAATCCCAGTCCAAAGCTGTTGATTGTGCTGTCGGAAAGCTCTCTTTTCTTAAGATAAGCAAGTCCGGCTTTTCCATTCTCGCTCCTAAGCTGTCTGTAATAATAAGTCGCGGCAATCTTATTAATCTCTAAAAGCCGCTCCCTTATTCCTCTTTCTTTCCTGTCCTGTTCAGACATCGAAGTCTGCGGCAGCGCAACTCCGGCTCTCTCACCTAACATCTTAACGGCTTCTAAAAATGTCATATTCTCATATTCCATAATAAATGTTATGACATTGCCACCAGCTCCACAGCCAAAACAGTGATATAGCTGCCGCTGTCCTGAAACTGAAAATGATGGTGATTTCTCATTATGGAACGGACACAGTCCGGTATATGAGCTTCCACTCTTCTTAAGCCTTACATACCCGGATATGACATCAACAATATCATTCCGGGATATTACTTCATCTATTACTTCTCTTGAATACATTGCTTCATCCCTTCCAGGCCTTTGGTACAAAGATTTCCTGAAACTTGCTTATTGAATACTGGTCACTCATGCCAGCTATATAGTCACACACAACCCGCTCCGGCTTTTCGTCAAATTCAGTTATGAATCTCTTATATGTATCGGGCAGCTTGCCTGTGTTAGCAACATAGTATCTGTATAATTCAGTTATAAGCTTGTCTGCCTTAGCTTCCTCGCTCTTGGCTGTAGGATTAAGATACAGACTTTCAAACATAAATTTTCTCAAACCCGTCATCGCTTCATGCACCGGCTCTGACATGATAATATCATTCTTTCCCCGGCTGTTCGCTATAATATCGCTAATCAGGGTATTAAGTCTTTCCTTGGTTGACCTGCCAAGCACTTCTGTAAATTCAGATGGAATGTCGCTCTCCTTTAATATACAAGCTCTTATTCCATCATCTATATCATGATTAATATATGCTATCTTATCTGAAAGCCTTACCGCTTTCCCTTCCAGTGTTGAGGGATTACCTGAGGTTCTGTGGTTCACTATTCCATCCCTTACCTCCCATGTGAGGTTAAGACCTTTTCCATCCTTTTCAAGCAATTCAACAACTCTTATGCTCTGCTTATAATGTGCAAAGCCCATTGGACACAGCGAATCCAGTGTCCTTTCTCCTGCATGTCCGAAAGGTGTATGCCCCAGATCATGCCCCAGTGCTATAGCCTCTGTCAGATCCTCATTAAGATTAAGCGCCCTTGCAATGCTTCTTGCAATCTGGGCAACCTCTAAGGTATGAGTCAGTCTCGTCCTGTAATGGTCTCCCTCTGGCGCAAGAAATACCTGCGTCTTATGCTTTAATCTTCTGAACGCCTTACAGTGAATAATTCTGTCTCTGTCTCTCTGATATATAGTCCTTATCGGACACTGTTCCTCTTCCCTGTCCCTGCCTCTCGACTGGTCGGAAAAAGCTGCGTACGGACTGAATATCAGATGCTCTCTTTTTTCCTGTTCCTCTCTTATGTTCATCAGCATGCGCCTCCCGCACTGAAACATTAATTTTAACGCTCACAATTTAATTATTCAACAGAAAACCTGATTTTCCTTTTTTTATTTTTAAATTTTTTCAACATTTTCAGTCTGGAAAATATATTTTACTAACATTACGGGCTGAAAAATCCACCAAAAGCGCCTGCCACAGCACCAGCCGCCACCGAAAGCAGCATATTTCCATTATCGTCCGGCAGCTCCTTTTTCATCAAGGCTGCCATTGTCAGAAGCACGGCAATGTATATCATTCCATATAAGCTGCCAGCTATAACTCTCTTCCTTTTAATCATCCAGGCAGACAGCATTCCACCTGTAAAGCTGCCTGCAATATATATTCCGGCTATAATGTTATCAACCATTTTCTCATTCAGTGTAATCTTATTAATAAGATATGTAAGTACTAAAAGCATAATAAATGTAATCACATACCCGGCAATAAGTGCTTTCACCATTTTTCTTATATAATCCATCTGCTGCCTCGTTGTCCTTTTTTATTAATTGTATGTTTAAAAATATTATCTTATGATTAACATTTGTTTTCTCCGCTTGACGATGTGGTGTATGTACTGTAGAATGTAAAGAAATATTTTAATTTTGACTGGAGGGATTTTTTTTGGATTCGGATAGTATTATCCAGCTTATCGCAATCGTTGTTTTACTGTTATTATCAGCATTTTTCTCGTCTGCAGAGACTTCATTTATCACTGTGAACAGAATCAAGCTGCTTTCTTTAGTTGAAGAGGGTAATAAGAGGGCTGCTCTTGTTATTAAGATTATTGACCAGCCTGCAAAGATGCTCTCTGCTGTTCTTATTGGCAATAACATTGTCAATATCAGTTGTTCTGCATTAGCCACATCATTTACAATCAGCGTATGGGGCAATAAGGCGACAGGTATCGTC
>CAVKBP010000197.1:0-3890 GCA_963654395.1 Ruminococcus sp. CAG:382 | reverse complement strand
CTGTACATGTTCTCTTGGCTGTACACTCTGTATGGTCGTCGTTCCATGTGTATGAAACATTTCCATAATTGTGTCCAGTTGCTGGAACTACTTCCTGTTCCTTTGTCACAACTCCGCATACCGAGCAATGGCTTCCTGCTGTCTTGCCAGCTTCTGTACATGTTGCTGCTACTGCGCCGTCTACTACCTCTGTGTGTCCAACTGCCGGAACAGTTTCCTGCGCCTTTATCACAACTCCACATACCGAGCAATGGCTTCCTTCCGTCTTGCCCGCTTCTGTACATGTCGCTGCTACTGCGCCGTCTGCTACCTCTGTATGTCCAGTTGCCTTGATTATCTTAGGACTGCGCTCGATTTCTGCCTTGCAGCCATCTACAGTACAGTAATATACCTCGTCATAAGAACCGTCCGTCGTGCATGCTGCCTCAACCCTGTTCTCTGTTACAGGCGCCTCCGGTCTTACATGGTTCTCAATCGTAAGCTTTCCAGCTACAAATGTAATATCATAATTTTCATTTGAACCGTCCTTAGCTGTTGCTGTGATATCGTAGCTTCCCGCTTCCTCTCCTGCTGTTCTTGCAAGCGAAATGTCCTTAAGAGAATCTCCTTCCGCAAGTCCAGTTACCTTATAAGTAAATTCAGGATCAGCCATTCCGATATGCTTTGCCGCGCTATCGACAGTCACAGTCGCCTTTGCCTTATCCACCGTAAGTGTGATTACAGACGAATCAGGCGCATCACCCTTGCTGTCCGCTGTATAAGCCTCTCCATAAGGATTGTAGCTTACAGTAAATGTGTATGTTCCCGCTGCAAGTGTCTTCAAATAAGCATTCTTCAACACAAGCTTGTCATCCTTAATCTCGTAATACTTTTCATCAATGAGTACTGCATTTTCATCAGCAGAACTCTTTACCATAACGGAATCAATAGTATTTCCGTTCACTGTAATTCCCGTTGTAACATCTGCTATTGATGTCTTAACAAATGTCTCTTCTGCCTTCGCTGCTGCGTCTGTATATACAACAACTCCGTCAGAATTAATGATTGAAGAATTGCCTGCATTGTCAGTGATTCTTGCATAGATTACACATTTGTCGTTGGCTGTCATAGAAAATGACTTGTACTCTGTCCATTTTCCATCCTTGTCAAATGTTTCTCCCTTAGCCACCTTCTGATACTCAATCCTTGCAACACCACTTGCCGCATCACTTCCTGTAATCGTTACATCTACAGTATTTTTGAAGAAATGTTTAAATGTAATGGTATTCAAAAATTCTGTAAATCCATTATCCTTAACCTTGATTTCTCCTGTTGGAACAGCAGTATCAATCTTAAATGTTGCTTCTTTCTTATCTGTAATAAAGCCTGTAGCTGTTTCTTTCAGATAATATGTTACTGTCTGACTAGTTTCATACTCGAGTTCAGTTTTCCAGTTCTTTTCATCAGCCGAAATCTGATAGCCAGCTTCCGGTGTGATTGTAACCTTAGTTACATACCAGTCGTCATTGCCCTTAGTTCCTGAAACGGTTGCAGTTCCTTTTTCAAGATAAGAAATCTTCCAGTCCATAGAAGCGTCTTCTGGTAATGCATAATTATCATTTCCAAGACCTGTTACTTTAGCTGTGTAAGTTCCAGCCGCAGTCTTTTCGTTATCCTCATATGCAAGTTCAAATGTATCACCACTAACCGCATTAGAAACCTCTGCTGTTACAGCCTGCTCTGCACCATTATAAGTAAGCTCTGTATCGCTCCATGTAAGCTCTGCTGTGAGCTTCTTAATTGAAGCTGTTGTCTCTGCAGCAATCGTTATATTGTAGTTGTCACAATTCGTTCCAGAAATCACTTTCTTAGAACTGTCTACTGTTACCGTCTTATCTGTTCCGGCATTCTTATCTGCAAATGTGCCTGTAAGACCTGTAATTTCAATTGTATCTCCTGATACTAAATCATTACTTGCTACAACTGCCTTTACATTTGCTTCATCAGTGCCATCATATACCTTATCATCTGCTGTCACTTTTGCAGTTACATCTTTACGATTAATAGTAACCTTTGCTGAACCTGTGTAATCGTCATATCCTTCTGCAGTTACCTTATAATAAATAGTGTACGTTCCTGCATTCTTATATGTAGGACAACTTTCAAGGTTATATGTTCCTTCTACTGTTCCATAAGCAACATTTGCACCAGCTAATCCATTCGTATTAACAGTAATTCCATAACTGTTTCCATCATAAGTCTGTGTCACATCGTTAGCTGTAATGCCTGACATAGAGCCATTCACTACCTCAAAGCTGACAGGTGCTGTTGTATATGCAGCATAGTTATCTGTCTCTGCAAGTACTGCATACATGTAATAAGTTCCCGGCTTCAGAGAGTTACTCTCAATGCCAGTCCATTCTGTTCCATTAGAATTTTTATTCTCTGTAGAATAGTAATAAGTGACATTAGCACTTTCTTTAACCCCTGAAACCAATGGTGTACTCACTTCCCCACCATAGCTGTATCCAGTCATATATACCTTTGTAGCATTTTCAGCTTTCTTTATAGAGAAATCCTTAGTTTCAAATGCAGCCTTGTAATTCTCATCTTCTTCTACAGTAATGCGAACTACATAATCGCCGCTGTTAGTTGGTGCTGTTGAAGTATATTTGCTGTTATCTTCACTCTTTTTCTTATATTCAATTGTAACTTTGTCATTATCTGTGCCTTTGTTATTGGTTGTTACAAATGTAGGTGCTGCCACAGAGTTTCCATCATATGTCTTTGAAATATCAGAAATTTCTGTAACACTACCATCTGCCCTATTCACTGTAAGTGTAATCTCTGATGTAGCAGGTGCGTCATTATCAACGCCATCTACATTTTCATAAGTCTCTCCAAAAGGATTGTAGCGTACAATAAATGTGTATTTTCCGGCTGCAAGAGTCTTCAAATAATCATTCTTTAATACAAGCTTGTCATCCTTAATCTCGTAATACTTTTCATCAACAAGTGCTGCATTTTCATCAGCAGAATTCTTTACCATAACGGAAGCGATAGTATTTCCATTTACTGTAATTCCTGTTGTAACATCTGCTGTGGATGTCCTAGTAAATGTCTCTTCTGATTCTGCCTTTGCGTCTGTATATACAACAACTCCATCAGAATTAATGATTGCAACATTGCCTGCTTTATCAGTGATTCTTGCATAGATTATACTCTTGTCGTTGGCTTTCATAGAGAATGACTTACCTTCTGTCCATGGTCCGTTCTCCTTATAATCGCCTTCACTTGCTACCTTCTGATACTCAATCTTTGCAACACCGCTTGCCTTGTCTTCTCCTGTAATCGTTACATCTACAGTATTTTTGAAGAAATGCTTAAATGTAATGTTATTCCAAAATTCTGTAAATCGATTATCCTTAATCTTGATTTCTCCTGTTGGAACCTTTGTATCAATCTTAAATTCTACCGTTTTCTTATCTGTGATATATCCTGTATCGATTTGCTTTAAATAATACTTTTCTGTGTATTCTCTCGATTCAGTATACTCAAGCTTATCTTTCCAATCTGTAGAACCATCAGCAGAAATCTGATATCCATCCTCTGGTGTGATTGTAACCTTTGAAACATGCCATCCAGCATTACCATCAATCTCTGAAATTGTGGCAGTTCCTTGTGTAAGATATGATATCTTCCAATTAATCTGCGCATTAGCTGGTAATTTGTAATTATCATTTCCAAGAGATATTACTTTGGCTGTATATGTATCGACATCTACCTGCTTGTTACCCTCATAGTCAAGCGTAAATGTATCGTTACCAACCGCATTAGCAACTTCCGCTGTTACACTCTGCTCTGCACCATTATATGTAAGCTCTGTGCTCCATTTAAGCTCTGCTTCCTTT
>CAVKBP010000196.1:0-3921 GCA_963654395.1 Ruminococcus sp. CAG:382 | reverse complement strand
TCTTTCTCTCCCAATTCTACTCCTTACTTAATATATCGAGCGGATAGGATTTCCCCTTTGCTTATATTCATTATATAATTAATATACATACATGTCAATAGCACAATGACAAAAAATGACAACACCAGCATTTATCTCTGGCATTGTCATTCAATAAGCATTACGCAAAACATTACGCTGTCACGAAAAAATCATAAAAGCCGCAAACGCAGTAACCGTCTGCATTTGCGGCAATTTTTAGCCTAAAAAGTGTCAAAGATGGGAATACAACAGCAAGCGTATCTAAAACTGTATTATAAGAAAATTTTATTATTTAAGCCTGTACAGTTCACTTTAAATACCCACCATCTAAAACACTCAATACAACCGGTATAACAAAGAAGTCCTGTTCCCTTTGAAGCCCCATCTCACACAGATTGTCTATTGCATGTCCTTGATCTGTCTGTGGAAGTACGAATACTATATAGTCACCTTTTGTTTCTTTATCCAGCGCATCCAGATTTTTAGCAGGAAGCTCTCCAAAGTTATTGCTGGCATCATTCATAATCCGATAATCCGTTTCTTTAGATGCGGAAAGCAATTTATACATTTTTTTCATCGCCCATGTCTCTTCTCCATAAAAAATATATTTCTTTCTTCTGCATGCTGTCTGATATATTAAATTACGCAAAGAACTCTCTCTTGCTAATTGTCTTCCAATTGATGATTGTATTATATCATTACTTTTTTCCTTTCCCCATGCAGTCTTACTTATGGTTTCTAAATATAATTGATATGATTCTAAATTCAGATACAATATAGGAACTGTTCCGACATAATGATAAATACAATCTTGTAGCTTCTGTTCTTTTGCGCTGCTGACATGTCTCATAAAACGATTCCATTTTCCATCCAGTAATAATACTTTTTCTTGGTAGATTACATTTAATGCATCCTGATCTGACAAATTGGTTTTTTTATTATTCTTCAGATAATTTTCAACCAATTTCCTCATATTCCCATTTTCCCGAATCTTATTCAGATTCATATATATAACACCAGAATTAAAATATGCTTCGCGTTTCATTTCATGAATCGATACCGGATAAGCCCATATTCTGCCCTCCACCACATCTTTATCTGGTACTGCTGCAAGGAAATAATCACTTATATCAATATCCCATAATTCCTGTACATCACAATTAACCAGCAGTTCAGAATCGAGATAAATAATTCGCGGAAGGTCGCCACATATCTCTGGCAATAATACTCTATATAATGCTCCTATTGTATATATGCCCATCAGCTCTTTATCCGCCCCGAAAATATCAGTATCTATTTCATGAAAACATATCATATGTTTTGTCCCTGACACTGAATAATTCAACTTTCTTTTAATAGTCTCATTCACTGTGCTGTCATGTATTATATGAAACACCACATCTGCCTCTGTGTTCTGTATAATGCTTTGTATTGTAGTTGCTGCCCATGCACTATAATTTCCATCTCTGTCATGTATTCCCATTCCAATATGAATTGCATTCCCGCTCACCTTTTTTTGTGACACAGCCTGTGCTGCAGAATTAAGAAGCAATTTCTTTACAAAAAGATTATTGGAATATTTTAAGGTGTCAAATATTTCTTCTGGTCTGCATTCATAATCTGCCATATAGGACAACTGATAATGATATTCTGTGTAGTATTTTTCACTCTGCCACATTAGAACAATCTTCACATCAG
Organism: Ruminococcus sp. CAG:382; assembly: GCA_963654395.1. GTDB lineage: Bacteria > Bacillota > Clostridia > Lachnospirales > Lachnospiraceae > Lachnospira. The sequence continues at coordinate 2,202 of CAVKBP010000196.1, read as the reverse complement.
GATATGTACGCACCTTGTTTAATAACCTCTTATCAAATTCAATTCCATTCTCTGTTGGAAGCTGTAGGAAAACTATGTCTCCCTGTTCTACTGCACTTATTATTCCATCTAATCTTTTATCCAGCTCTTCCTGACTGTCAGTCTCTGTCGGATACACATATACTCCCATTTCCAGCCAGCCTAGCTCATGTGCATGCTTCGCTATTATTTTCTGTCTGTCCGCGATATATCTGTTTTTCAGCAATCCATATATATTGGTAATGTGTACTTTTCTTCCTAGCATATGTATCCTCCTTCCTCTGCGTTCAGCAAACATGAAATAACAAAAAAGTCTTCTCTGTTCTTATATCCCTGCTGCTCCAATTTTCCAATTGCCTCTCCATTATCTGCCTGTGGCATAACAAATATAATATTCTTATCCTTACCATCAAGTGAAAGCTTTTCAAAACTATTCTCACACCTGCATTTTTCCGGAGTTGCCCCTATAAGTGACATCATATTCTTCATTACCCAATTCATTTCACCATAAAAGACATATTCCTTATCATATGTCGAAATCTGTTCCAACAATGACTTAAGTTGTTCTGCTCTGTCCCATATTCTTCCCATAGACTTATTCATCAAATTCCGTCCCACTTCTAATCCCCATGGTGTTCTTAGAATCGTTTCGTAATAAGCCTGCTCTACAGGATTACCATAATATAACACACACAATGTTCCTGCATAATGATATATTGCTGGTTTTAAAGTGGCATTTTCTTTTTTTCGTATTTCCCGAACGAAACAATTCCATGACTCATCAAGATATAGACACTTTCCCCTGTATATTACATTGAGGGCATCCTGATCTGGCCAAAGTGCATCCGGATTTTCTTTAAGATATTCAACAACTTTACTTTTCATGTCGCCATTTTTCCGTACATTTGTCAAGTTAATGTAAAGAACTCCAGCATTAAAGTATTCCTCGCGGTTCATCTGATTAGCCCTTACTGGATATGGCTCAGCAAGTCCTTTTTTCGTTCCACTGTCTCTAACCGCCGCAATACAGTAGTTACCTATATCTGTATTCCATAATTCTTTTATGTCTCTGTTCACGAAAAGATCCGCATCCAGATATATGATTCTGTCTAACTGTGGCAGAATGTCCGGCAACATTAGCCGAAACATTGTGCCAATTGTGAAATGTTTCATCATATCTTTCACAGAATCAAAATGTTCAACATCCAAAAGATGAAATTCTATTGCTTCCCCTCCTGCACATGCCACATTTATAAGCTTTTCCCTGTTTTCATCTGATAGTGTATTATCATGCAGAATGTGAAAACATAATTTCTCATCCGTATGTTCTATTATTGACTGCATCACTGTGCCTACCCACACACTATAATCGCCTGATTTATCATGCAGCCCGAATCCTATATGTATGTATTCTTTATCCTGATAGCAGTCAGCTTCTTCTACTAAATTTCTATCCATTCCTTCTGAGGCTGTAACTGCATTAATAAGCATGCTTGCCAATTCCATATCTGATAATGAATCAATGTCTTCTATCACACATTCATTCTCTATGTATTCCGAATATCTTTCTTTATGTTCGAGATAGTATTCTTCATCGTGCCATACAGCAATCACTTTATTATTCGAGTACACACAGATTTTTTGCAGCAACCGTTCTTCATACAATTCCCCATTGCCTGTAGGAAACTGCATTATAACAATATCTCCCCTTTCCACAGACGCTATAATTCCGTCTAGTTTTCTCGACAATATAGCTTCATTAACTATAGCTTCATTAACTATAGCTTCATTAACTATAGCTTCATTATCAGATGATACTTCATCTATATAAAGTCCCATCTCATAAAACCCTGTTGCTCTGGCAATTCTTGCAACCCGCTTCTCCTCTGCTGCCTTATCCTTAATAAATCCATATGCATTAGTAATGTGAGCTTTCATCCATACCCCCTGTTTACATATATTTTCATCCATTTTAATACATATTTCTATAATTGTCATGTCTATTTCTATAAATATTAATTGACCGATTTTATTACCACATTTAAACCTATCAAGCGGATGTCTCGCAACTCATAGAGTTTTTCAGCAAATATCTCTGCTAAACCAATATCAGTCAATCCAAAAAAATGACAATGCCAGCATTTACCTCTGGCATTGTCATTCAATAAGCATTTCTTATTTTTT
>CAVKBP010000195.1:0-3967 GCA_963654395.1 Ruminococcus sp. CAG:382 | reverse complement strand
CTTACATATTCGCGGGGCGGAATCGGCAACGAAACGCAGACAGATGGTAATATGGTAAATAGAGGATTCAGGGCTTAGGCTCTGAGTCCTAAAAAAGGTGGTCGATAATTATCGACCACCTTTTTTATAATCTGTGTCGTCTGCCGTAATGTCTTCTCAGACGCTTGTTTCGGGCGCGCTCGTTTAATATGTATATAACAATCATTATAACGGCTGCTACGCCGACAAGAATCCATATATTGACCTTGAGGCATGTCTTAGGCTTATAGGTTGAAGAAACCTCGTCCTTAAGATATGGCAGCAGGCTTCCTGTATCAGTTCCGGCAGCGGATATGTTAAGAGTAGTTGTTCCTACAGTATTATCGTTGTACAGGAATTTCAAATGCGTTGTCATAACACCGTTCTCATTAGTCATCTCGTAGTTATCGTCTACGGTCATAGTCACATTTGACAGGGAACTCTTGTTAGGTATCGTTATAAATGATGCATTGAGTCCGAAATTAAGTGACAGTGTTGAGAAAACTGCTGAATTATAGTAATTGTCATTGGAGAACATTGCTCCAAGCTGGCTTCCCGTAGTTGTCGATTTCTGGAAATTAGCAAAGCCCCAGTCGAAAAGCGTCTTGGTATCCGTATATCGTAAGTCATCCGTTGCTTCCTTGAATACAACGCATATGAGCCTCATGCCGTCTTTTTCTGCAAATGTTACAAGAGTATTCTGCGATTCGTCGGTATATCCTGTCTTGCCGCCCTTGCAATATTCGTAATAGTAAGAACGCCCTTTAAGCATTTTATGCCTGTGCTTAATCGTACGCTGTGCAGACATGTTGGTTGCAGGAATAACATAGGCATCTGCAGTGGAATCAATGCTTACGAAAGAAGCGTTGTTATAGCAGCCTCTGGCAATCATAGCCATGTCGTATGCAGTTGTGTAATGGTTGACATTATATAATCCGCTCGCATTGGCAAAATGTGTATTCAGTGCACCAAGCTCCTTGGCTTTCGCATTCATCATATCAACAAATGCATCTATAGAACCGGCTACATGTTCGCCGAGTGCATACGCCATTTCGTTGGCAGAGTATAATAAAAGTCCATGGAGAAGTTCATTTACAGTAAACTGTTCTCCGACCTTACAGCCAAGATTGGCATCCTCGTATACATTGATGGATGAAGCTGCCGCCTGGGAAAATGTTACCACATCATCCATGTTGCAGTTCTCAATTGTAAGAAGTCCAGTGAGAATCTTGGTTGTGCTGGCAGGATAACATTTTTCATGAGAATTCCTCTCGAATAGAATAGAACCAGTGTCAGCATCAATAAGAATACAACTGTTTGAATTGACTTCCGGAGCGTCTGGCCATGCCGCCTCTGTACTGGTCGTGCTGGCTGCGCTATATATCTGGTTGCTGACCGCAGCAGACGCATCTGTTGCAAATGCAGAACCCACCAACACAGCAGCAGATACCGCGCTGGTTATCTTTATAAGTAATCCTTTAAGAAAATGCTTTTTCATTATATGGATATATCCTCCGATTAATAAATTATACCCTTACATTTTAGCCCAGGTTTGCCTATAAGTAAACCCCGCTTGGCAAAAAGTGATATTTATGGTACATATAACAGGTAACAATTCAGAGTCGGGCAAAATTTCACAAATCAGATTGCGCCAAGTGAAGCATTCTGGAGGCTGGCTTTGAATAGTTATGAATTTTTAGATAACAGGATAGGAGCAGATAGCATGAGACTTAGAAATGTACCCGGAGCAAGGGAAGTCATGATAGAAAATGAATATGTATTTACAGAGCCGGAGGGCATGAAAGGCACATGGGCACAGGTTTTTGGCAATGATAATCCGGTGCGCATAGAGATTGGAATGGGAAAAGGCACATTTATAACAACGCTGGCAGCCAATAATCCGGATATTAATTATGTCGGGATTGAGAAATACTCGAGCGTGCTTTTAAGGGCAGTTGAGAAGCAGGATGAGCTTGAGCTTCCTAATTTAAGATTCATCAGAATGGACGCAGAGGCTATATGCGAGGTGTTCGGAGAAAATGAGGTGGACAGGATATATCTGAATTTCTCAGATCCATGGCCGAAGGACAGACATGCCAAGAGAAGGCTTACATCAAGACAGTTCATGGCAAGGTATGATGTCATATTAAAGCCGGATGGACAGGTGGAATTCAAGACAGATAATAAGGCATTGTTCGATTTCTCATTAGAGGAGATTAAGGAGGCAGGCTGGGGATTACCTGTTGTAACATTTGACCTGCATAACGATGCTGTGCTTAACGAGGGCAATGTAATGACAGAGTATGAGACAAGATTTTCACAGATGGGCAACCCGATATGCAAGCTTGTTGCGGTAAGAAATCATTGATGAATGCATATGTAAATGCTGGCTCAGAATTGTTACATGCATATACTATATAAAGGCTTTGGGAGAAATGCTGTGAGAAACAGGGCATTTGCAAGAAAGGTATCAGAAGTTATGTATGCGCATAAGGGCGCGAATTACAGAGTGGTAAGGTTTAAGGATTCCCTCGATGATGTCGTGAGAATCCTTAATGCCAGAAAATAATTTAAAGGTCATCGGGCGAGTCGTAAGGCTGGACGGTGACTTTTCTTTTATCCAGAAAATGCTGCACTGTGATATTCATAAGGTAGCTTAATACGGCAAATACAGGCACTCCGAGGAACATTCCAAGTACGCCGAACAGTGCGCCGCCGACAGTTATTGAGAATACTACCCAGACCGGCTTAAGTCCGGTCGTTCCTCCGATAATGCTTGGCCCGATGAAAAGACCGTCTGCCTGCTGTATGCATATAATCATTATTACAAAGACAATCAGCTTCACAGGGCTTGCTATTACGACAATCACGCCGCCAATCACACCGCCGATGTATGGACCAAAATACGGAATCATATTGGTTACACCAACGATTACGCTTATAAGCACAGCATATGGAAGCTTAAGAATGAGCATAGTGATGAAACATATAATCATTATGATAAGCGAGTCAAATGATTTGCCTATAATGTAGTTGATAAAAATGCTTGCACAGTTCTTGCAGATAATCCGTGTGTTGTCGGCTGTTTTCTTAGGAAGAACAGCGTATAAGAATCTCTTGAAATGATAGAAGAGGTTCTTGTTGTCGGAAATCATGTAGACAGACACGATAATCGCAATAATAAGGTTCAATACACCGGACAGGATTGCCATGGATGTATTGAGGATGTAAGGCACAATATTTGTAAGTGCGCCGGTCAGGTAGTCAATCACTTTAGGAATAGCGTCTTCAATCTTCTGGTTAATGAAGTTATAATCAATTGAAGAGTTAGCGTGCTTATTCTCGAAGTCAGTGAACCAGTTGAGGATATTGTCATACCACACAGGTGCCTGCGTCGCAATCTCTGTAATACTCTTATATATCTGTGGCACAACGAAGCCGATTAATACAGCAAATGCGCCTACAGCAACCAGATAGGCAACAATTATAGAAAGAATCTTTGCTGCTTTTTTGGACTTGATATGGCATACTCCAAGAAAAAATCTGTTATATATTGTCTTGATAAATGGATAGAGAATAAGAGCAATCATGGCACCGATAAGGAACGGTGACAGGATTTTAAATATTCTTCCTAATGTGCGGACGGTCGAAGACCAGTTGCCAATAAACTTATATATAAGAATCGCACCCAGAACAAAAATCAGCCCATACACAACAATTGTAAAATACTTACTGTTAGGCTGGAACACATTTTTAGCGACAGCCTTGTCCGGCTTAGGCGGCTGCTCCTTCTCATAATCAAGGTCAATAGCCTCAATAGGGATACTCTCGGCGTGTTTTGGCTGCGGTTCAAATTTCTTTAGCTTCATATCAATCCTCTTTTCTCAATAAATGTATGCTAAATATGAATGTTTTCTCATGAATTCAGTAACATAATTGAATTATAAAG
>CAVKBP010000194.1:0-3967 GCA_963654395.1 Ruminococcus sp. CAG:382 | reverse complement strand
CAAACCCGCATAAGCACTGGGTTTATTTATCCAAACTCTTCATTGTCGGGAATAACAGAACATCCCTTATGGCCGGCGAATCCGTAAGCAGCATAACAAGCCTGTCGATGCCATATCCGATACCGCCTGTTGGTGGCATACCTACTGCAAGTGCGTTAAGGAAATCCTCATCAGTATGCTGGGCTTCCTCGTCACCATTCTCAGCATTCTTATCCTGCTGTACAAAACGTTCTCTCTGGTCGATAGGATCGTTAAGCTCTGAGTATGCATTACACATTTCCCATGTGTTGATGAAAAGCTCAAAACGCTCAACCTTCTCCGGATCAGATGGCTTCTTCTTGGTAAGCGGAGAAATTGCAAGTGGATGATCCATGATAAATGTTGGCTGGATTAAATTCTCCTCGCAGTACTCCTCAAAGAAAAGATTGATGATGTCACCCTTAGTATGACGCTCCTCGAATTCAATTCCTCTCTCCTTAGCAAGAGCCTTAGCTTCCTCGTCAGTCTTAACTGTGTCAAAATCAACACCAGCATATTCCTTGATTGCATCATTCATAGTAAGCCTTCTGAATGGCTTTCCAAGGTCAATTTCAGTGCCGTTGTAAGTAATCTTAGTTGTACCGCATACAGTCTCAGCAAGATGTCTGAACATACTCTCAGTAAGCTCCATCATGCCCTCATAATCTGTGTATGCCTGATAAAGCTCCATAAGTGTGAACTCAGGATTGTGTCTTGTATCAACACCCTCGTTACGGTATACTCGTCCGATTTCATAGACTCTCTCAAGACCTCCAACGATAAGTCTCTTAAGATAAAGCTCTAATGAAATACGAAGCTTAACATCCTCGTCAAGCGCATTGTAATGAGTTTCAAATGGTCTTGCAGCGGCACCACCTGCATTAGATACAAGTGTAGGTGTCTCAACCTCCATGAAGTCTCTGCCATCAAGGAACTTTCTGATTTCCTTGATAATCTGTGATCTTTTTACAAATGTGTCCTTAACCTCAGGATTCATTATTAAATCAACATATCTCTGACGATATCTCATATCAGTATCAGTAATTCCGTGGAACTTCTCAGGAAGCACCTGTAAGCTCTTAGAAAGAAGAGTAATCTCCTCAGCGTGGACTGAAATCTCTCCTGTCTTAGTTCTGAATATAAATCCCTTAATACCAAAGATATCACCGATATCAGACTTCTTGAAGTCTGCATATGCTTCATCACCGATTGCATCTCTTGAAATATATGCCTGCATTCTGCCCTTAAGGTCAGCAATGTTACAGAAAGAAGCCTTTCCCATTACTCTCTTAAACATCATACGGCCGGCAAAGCTTACATTAATCGGAGAAGCGTCCATGATAGCCCTTCTCTCATTATAATCAGCATTAACTGCTTCTCTTGCCTGCTGTTCATCTAAGCCCTCAGTATTAACTGCTGGTCTGTCACCGAGAAGCTCCTTCTCGTGTGCCTCATAGATAGCTCTGATTTCGTCTGTATGATGTGTTACATCATACTTAGTTATCTGAAATGGATCCTTGCCTGCGTCCTGAAGATTCTTTAACTTATCGATACGAACCTTAATCTGCTCGTTAACATCAGGCTGCTGTGCAGATTTATTATCTCCCATGAATGAGTTCTCCTTTTCTATGTGTTACTAAATTATTAGTCGTTCTTTACAGATACAACCTTATATTCAATCTCTCCTGCTGGTGCTTCTATTTTAACAGTATCACCCTTCTTCTTTCCAATAAGAGCTGCACCAAGTGGTGACTCATTAGAAATCTTGTTGTTAAGGCTGTCTGCCTCTGATGAACCAACGATTGTGTACTCAATATCTTCATCAAATTCTACATCATGAAGCACAACAACGCTTTCCATCTTAATCTTATCTTTATTCTTATCGTTATCCTGGATAACCTCACAATTTGCAAGAATTGCTTCAAGCTCTGCGATTTCTGTCTCGATATCTCTCTGCTCATCCTTAGCAGCATCGTACTCAGCGTTCTCTGATAAATCCCCCTGCTCTCTCGCTTCCTTTAATTTCTGGGCAACTTCCTTTCTTCTGACAACCTTAAGCTCCTCAAGTCTTGCTACTCTTTCGTCATACCCCTTTTTAGTAAGAAACTGTTTCTCTGCCATGTTCTTATCACCTTTCTATATATATCTACCACCTAATGTGCTTCTGCTCTGCCATAGGATAAAACCCCGCAAGCGTCACAATATTATATACTATAAGCCCCTGTCTGTCAATGAGCGCCGCGAAGTTACCAGCTTTGTATGATGTGGACGGAAATAGTCTCAGAGAAAATCCGTAATCAGCAAAGATTTTTAGAGGATTTAGGGAAAAAAGAAAATGAAATGCTGACTGAGTATTTAAAAGAAATTCAGCCGGGAGATACAACAAATAGAGAAGGACATGCTGCTAAAGTTTATTTTAATGCGGTGTTCGGGATGGATTTTTCCAGAAGCTTAGATATACCTATCAATGCAGCACTAAATTATGGATATGGAATAATATTATCAGCTTTTAACAGAGAGATAGTATCTAATGGTTATATCACACAGTTAGGACTGTTTCATGATAATATGTTTAACCAGTTTAATTTGGGTTCAGATTTAATGGAGCCATTCAGGATACTCGTGGATAGAAAGGTATATGAAATGAAGCCGGATAAGTTTGAAAGAGAAGAAAAATTACAACTGGTTAATATACTTAATCATGAAGTTATAATTGATGGCAGGAGAAACTATGTTGCAAATGCAATAAAAATATATTGTAAAAGCGTATTTGACGCCATTAATGATAATGATGTGTCTTTAATAAGGTTTTATTCGTATGAGTTATAGATATATGAGAGTAATAGTAATGTTTGATTTACCAGTCTTATCATCATCACAGATAAGGGAATATAATAAATTTAGAAAGTTTTTGATAAAAAGCGGTTTTCTTATGATGCAGGAATCTATATATTGTAAGCTTGCATTGAATGCTACGGTTGTTGATGGGATTGTATCTAATGTCAAGAAAAATAAGCCACCTCAGGGTTTGGTTCAGATATTAACATTAACTGAAAAACAGTATTCTAAGATGGAGATTATAGTCGGAGAAAATACTAATTGTACGCTGGATGACGATAGGAGGCTGATAGTATTATGAAGATTGTAAAGGAAGAATTTGAGTGCCAGATAGAATTTGAAGAAAATAAGGTGATTGTTTTGATATTGGAAAAACCAGAAGAATTTACTAATGTAGTAAGTGAGTTCAAAGAACAACTTTCAGACAGTGATTTTGGCTGGATATTGTCAGATGGCGGTGAGATTATATCTTTTGCCAAGAACATAGAAATGATAATTAATCCATTTGATACAGAACTAAATCAAAAACGAATCCTGACAAAATTATATTCAACAATGGAAAAGAATGTTGTGGAAAGTGAATTGCAGAATGAATGGAAAAACTTATATTCATCAATACTAAGTATGGCAGATAATATAATGGATAGTATGCCGTATATGCTGCAATGTAATCAGGATAGCAATATAATGGATTTGTTTAAATTACTAGATGTTAAATTTGAGATTAATCCTGAAAATTTATTGGAAAGACTGATTGATTATATATGTGTGATTAATAATGTGTATGGAAAACGCATATTTATTTTAGTCAATATAAAAGCATATCTTACTAAAGATGAATTGCAGATGCTATATAAGAAAATGTTCTATGAAAAAATATACATATTGCTGATTGAAAATCATGATAATGATGATATCATAGAGGAAGAAAGGATAACTATTATAGATAAAGATATGTGTGTTATTCATAAAAGCTAGAATTTGATGATATCATATGAATTTACCCATGTTATGTAGGAACATGTTTACTCGGTGAAAACCGGATTTGAGGTTTGAGAGTAGTGTAAATTCATATGGTAGTCAAATGGAATGCTCCTCTTCCTTTTGGTAC
>CAVKBP010000193.1:0-3991 GCA_963654395.1 Ruminococcus sp. CAG:382 | reverse complement strand
CCAAATGTCAGATTTGGCTCTGCGATAAAAGCTATTTGTGATGCCTGCGTCACACTAATCTCCATTCTTACCAGTTTTTCACACTAATTTCCAAAAATGAGCTTGGCTGCGCCATACATTCCTGCATCATTGCCAAGCACAGCCCTGACTATCTTAGTCTGTCTGCTCGCATGGAACACACATTCCTTATAATACTTATCAATAAGATTAATAAAATATTCCCCTGCAGCAGAAACTCCGCCGCCAATTACGAATGCCTCCGGATCAACCATGCCTGCCGCGCATGCAAGTCCCTTTCCAAGATATCTACACACATACTCTGTAACCTGTATAGCAAGAGCGTCTCCACCCTTTGCCTCGTCAAATATAACCTTAGCTGATATATATGGCACATTTCTTAAAGAAGATGGCATATTACTTTCAGCAAGCATGCGGTTAGCAGTTCTTACAATACCTGTTGCAGAAGCCACCTGCTCAAGACAGCCCTTCTTGCCACAGTTGCAGCTCTCTGTCTCACCTTCAACAATAGGAAGATGTCCAATCTCGGCTGCTGCCCCATTAAATCCATAAAGAGGCTTTCCGTCAATAATAACGCCGCCGCCAACACCTGTTCCTATTGTTACCATAACCATACTGTTATATTCGCTTCCGCCGCCAACCCAGAATTCTCCAAGTGCCGCCATGTTAGCGTCATTGCCAATCTTAACAGGAATGCCTGTAAGCTTAGACAATTCGTCAGCTGCATTGAATACACCCCAGCCTAAGTTGATACATTTGTTGACAGTTCCATCCTCAAGGCATGCCCCAGGAAGTCCCATTCCGATTCCTGACACATCCTCTGCTGTAAGGTTCATATCCGCAAGAACACCCTTGATATACTCACTTATATCAGGAAGAATCAGGCTTCCACCCTCATCCTTTCTTGTGGGAATCTCCTCTTTTCTTATAAGCTCACCCTGCTCAGAAAATGTACCACATTTGCAGGTCGTTCCTCCGACATCGATTCCAAATACAATCTTACTCATCGTCGTCCTCTCCACCTTTCATGAGGTTCTCCTGTACTCTTCTGTACAACTCCTTAGCTGCATTATATCCCATCTTCTTCTGTCTGTGGTTGACCGCTGCTGACTCAACGATAACCGCAAGATTACGTCCCGGTCTGATTGGAAGTGTGTGGCACACAACCTTATTGCCAAGATATTCTATGTACTCTTCTTCAAGTCCGAGTCTGTCATACTCTCTGTCCTTATTCCAGTCCTCAAGCTTGATAACCATATCAATCTCCTGTGTCTCCTTGACACTCTCAACACCAAAAAGTGTCTTGACATCGATAATACCGATACCGCGAAGCTCGATGAAATACTTGGTAACTCCCGGCGCACTTCCGACTAATGTCTCATCACTGACCTTTCTTATCTCAACAGCATCATCAGTTACAAGACGGTGTCCTCTCTTTATAAGCTCAAGTGCCGCCTCGCTCTTACCGATACCAGACTCACCTGTGATAAGCACACCGACACCATATACATCGACTAAAACACCATGGATTACAATACATGGTGCAAGCTGAACCTTCAACCAGCGTATTACCTCTGCCGTAAATGAAGATGTTGCCTGGTCTGTCATAAGAAGCGGTATCTGATACTTAACCGCAAGCTCAATAATCTTAGGCTCCGGCTTTAAATTCCTGCAGAATATAATACATGGAATATTGCTTGATAAAAGCTGCATATATCTTTCATATCTTTCCTGCTCTGAAAGACTTGCAAGATAAGCATGCTCCACATTACCGATAATCTGTAAACGGTCATTGTCAAACTGGTCATAAAAGCCTGTAAGCTGCAAAGCCGGTCTGTTCACATCAGGCAGATTAAGCCAGATTCCTGACACATCTATCTCTGGTGTAAGATTAACAAGATTCATTTTCTGGATAACTTTAGATAACTTTACCCGCTCTGTACCATTATTCATATATTCACTTCCTCCAAATTATGTTTACGATTTTATATATCCTAAGTTTAACACAGATACGCCCTAAAAGCTATTATAAAAGCATTATCAGTGAAAGAATTTATATATATTCTCTGCCACATTTTCAGTGATGCCATCAGCCTTCATAAGCTCGTCCACTGATGCCTGCCGAATCTTTTCTATGTCAAGAAAATGCTTCATAAGTGCCTTTCTTCTCACAGGTCCGATTCCTTCAATCGAATCCAGCACAGAGGAAACCTGTGCCTTGTCCCTTAAGCTTCTGTGATAGGTTATTGCAAATCTATGCGCCTCATCCTGCACTCTTGTAATCAGCTTGAAGCCCTCACTGTGCTTGTCTATCGGTATCTCAATATTATTATAGTACAAGCCTCTTGTGCTGTGGGTATCATCTTTCACCATACCACATACAGGAATATTTAAACCAAGCTCCTTAAGCACCTCGAGCGCAATATTGACCTGACCGCGTCCGCCATCCATCATAATAAGATCAGGATATCTTGAAAATCCGCGTCCTTCCTCGAGTCCTTCCCTCTCACGCATGCCTCTTGTGAACCGCCTTGTAAGAACCTCTCGCATACTCTTATAATCATCAGGTCCTTTTACCGTCTTAATCTTAAACTTACGGTAATCATTCTTCTTCGGTCTTCCATCCTCGAAAACAACCATTGAGCCTACACTTTCAACACCATTGGTATTAGATATATCATAGGCCTCTGCCCTGTGAAGAGTGCCAAGTCCAAGCCAGCCAGCAATCTCTCTCATCGCGCCTGTTGTCCTGCTTTCCTCACGCTTAATCTTCTCTGCATCCTGTGTAAGCACAAGCTGCGCATTCTTATATGCAAGCTCAACCATCTTCTCCTTGTCGCCCTTCTTCGGTGTGACAATGCTTACCTTCCGGCTCTTTCTTTCGCTTAACCACTGTGCTATCGTATCCGAATCCTCAATCTCCTCCTGCACCATAATAATATTAGGTATAAATGGAGTTCCACCGTAATACTGTTTCATGAACTCAGATATAATCTCGCTCTTAGTATCGCCCTCTGCAACCCGCATATGGAAATGGTCTCTTCCTAAAAGCTTTCCCTGTCTTATAAAGAATACCTGCACAACCGCATCCTGACCGTCACTTGCACACGCAATAACATCCCTGTCATTGACATCATCCGCTGTTATCTTCTGTTTCTGTGCAACCTGCTTCACACTCATCAGTAAGTCTCTGTACTTGGCAGCTTCCTCATACTCCAGCTTCTCAGACGCTTCCTGCATCTGCTCTGTAAGCCTGTCCATAATCTTCTTATAGTCTCCGTTAAGAAAACCTGTAACCTCATCAATCCTTCTTCTGTATTCCTCACCGCTTACATATCCCTGACATGGTGCATCACACTGTCCGATGTGGTAATTAAGACAAGGTCTGTCCTTCCCCTCTTCCTTAGGAAGATTTCTGTTACAGGTTCTCACCTTATACAGCTTGCATAACAGCTCAATGGTATCCTTAACTGCTGCCGCAGAAGTGTAAGGTCCGAAATACTTTCCTGCTCCATGCTTCATTTTTCTGGCAAAAAGCACCCTCGGATACTCTTCGCCCACAGTAATCTTAATAAAAGGATAACTCTTGTCGTCCTTAAGCATAGTGTTGTACTTCGGTCTGTGCTCCTTGATAAGATTGCACTCCAATACAAGCGCCTCAAGCTCGGAATCCGTGATGATATATTCAAAATACTGGATATGCGACACCATCTGCACAATCTTTGCTGACTTATTCCGGCTGCTCTGGAAATACTGCCTTACGCGGTTCTTTAAAACCTTCGCTTTACCTATATATATTATATTGTCCCATTTATCATGCATAATATAAACTCCCGGTTTTGCCGGGAGTTTCTTAAGCTCTTCTTCTAAATTAAACATACTAATCACCCATTCCGCAGGCACAAAGTGCCGGAGGAACCGCGAGCCAAATGTCAGATTTGGCTCTGCGATAAAAGCTATTTGTGATGCCTGC
>CAVKBP010000192.1:0-4091 GCA_963654395.1 Ruminococcus sp. CAG:382 | reverse complement strand
GCGCCGCCCTGTCACGGCGGAGGTCGTGGGTTCGAACCCCATCCGGGTCGCTGTTGTCTTTAAGACAACAATAATTTATAGTACACCAAGCCGGTGTGGCGGAACTGGCAGACGCACAGGACTTAAAATCCTGCGGGACTTATACTCCCATACGGGTTCGATTCCCGTTGCCGGCACTAAGCATGAAAGTGCTTAGGAAGTACGTGTAGCTCAGCTGGATAGAGCGTCTGGCTACGGACCAGAAGGTCGCGAGTTCGAATCTTGTCACGTACATTTATTAACCTTGCATTATTGCAAGGTTATTTTAGTATATGGGCAATAATTGCAGCAATATCCGAAAGCAATCATATTCATGAATAAAATCTGACAAAATAGCAATACTACATTAATGTAAAATATTTATGGAGGTTGATATTATGTCAAAGAACACATCTAAAAACTCAACAAATTCAAAGAATTCAACTAATTCCAGCAATTCAACTAATTCAAGAAATTCTTATAATGAGACTAATTCTGCAAGCAGTAGAAATGTGTCATCTAAGAATTCCAAGAATAAGGCATCAGAATCTGATGAGTCTGATTGCTACTAGTACAATGTTTAATAAATATCAGTCCAAAAGGCATAATGTATTATTGATTGTGCATATCAAAAAACGGAGGCGTAGCGTGCTACGCGAGGCTTTTTGGTATATGCAGTTAAAAAAAAGGCAATTTTTGGGGATAGATATTTAGAAATCGCTGTACTAGTACAGGCCGCTTCTGCGGCCATACATAGTTATAAAGTTATACGAAGACATATGGTTAAGCAAAGTTGTATGATTAAGCAAAGTTGTATGATTAAGCAAAGTTGTATGATTAAGCAAAGTTATATGATTAAGCAAAGTTATATGATTAAGCAAAGATATATGGTTATGCATAGCGATATATAGTCATATATTACATCACTTAACAAAAATGGTAATAAAAGATTATGATGAAAGTATAATGTAATAAAACCTATATTATGCAGGTAAAACATGCCTTGTGAAATGGTCAGTTCCAGAAAAATAGATTATTATGTAAATGATCCATATGTGACGATAATCGACATAAGGGAAAAAGAAAAATTTTTACATGCAAGAATAAGGGGCGCTATTCATTTTGAATATGATAAGCTGATGTCAGATTTAAATAATATATTCAGATATGGAAAGGTTTCTTATGAGTTCAGAAGAATGTTTGGTAATAAGGACAGAATCTACATTTTTTATTGCGATAAAGGTGCTGCAAGCCTTGTAGTATGCGAGAAAATGTCAGCACTGGGATATAACTGCAGGACAATCGTAGGCGGATTTGATGCATACAGAGGTAACAGTGTGACACATTGACATTTCTGGAATTAATAGATTTTGTGTTATCTGACGCGTACAGAGGTAACAGTGTGACACATTGACATTTCTGGAATTAATGGATTTTGTGTTATCTGACGCGTACAGAGGTAACAGTGTGACACATTGACATTTCTGGAATTAATGGATTTTGTGTTATCTGACGCGTACAGAGGTAACAGTGTGACACATTGACATTTCTGGAATTAATGGATTTTGTGTTATCTGACGCGTACAGAGGTAACAGTGTGACACATTGACATTTCTGGAATTAATGGATTTTGTGTTATCTGATGCATACAGAGGTAACTGTGTGACTAATTAACAGATTGACACTCATATGCATAGGCATTAATATATATATAAATGTACTTTTGGAGGATATATGAACACATACGAATTAATTGCTCCCTGCCATTTTGGTCTGGAATCAGTATTAAAAAGAGAAATATATGATCTTGGATATGATATTTCATCAGTAGAAGATGGAAAAGTCACATTTGTGGGCGATTCTGAGGCTATATGCCGCGCAAATATTAATTTAAGGACTACAGAGCGTATTCTTATTAAAGTGGGGCAGTTTAAGGCAGAGACATTTACAGAGCTATTTGACAATACTAAGGCTTTAGAATGGGAAAATTTCATACCGAAGAATGGCAAATTCTGGGTAACTAAGGCTAATTCGGTAAACAGTAAGCTGTTCAGCAGTTCGGATATACAGTCTATTGTGAAGAAGGCTATTGTTGAAAGGCTTAAGGAACATTACAGAATTGGCTGGTTTGAAGAGGATGGCAATTCGTATCCTATAAGAGTTACGATTATGAAGGATGTTGTTACTATTGCACTAGATACATCAGGGGATTC
Source organism: Ruminococcus sp. CAG:382 (assembly GCA_963654395.1). Taxonomy (GTDB): domain Bacteria; phylum Bacillota; class Clostridia; order Lachnospirales; family Lachnospiraceae; genus Lachnospira. The sequence continues at coordinate 1,860 of CAVKBP010000192.1, read as the reverse complement.
ACTTCACAAGAGAGGATACAGGCCGGCAGCCGGAAAAGCGCCGATATCAGAGACACTTGCAGCGGCTCTGATTATGCTGACTCCATGGAAAGGTGACAGGATTCTTGTTGATCCGTTCTGTGGAAGTGGAACATTTCCAATTGAAGCGGCTATGATTGCGGCTAATATTGCACCGGGAATGAACCGCAAATTTACTGCACAGAAATGGACTAATATAATAGACAGGCAATTGTGGTATGACGCTGTTGATGAGGCTGAGGATATGATTAATCTTGATATTGAAACCGATATCCAAGGCTTTGATATTGACGCTGATGTTATAAGAAAAGCAAGAAGCAATGCGGAGAATGCAGGCGTTGAGAAGCTGATACATTTTCAGGAAAGAGGCGTGGCAGAGCTAAGCCATCATAAGAAATACGGCTTTATAATAACTAATCCGCCATATGGTGAAAGACTTGAGGATAAGGAAAGCCTTCCGGGAATATATTCTGCATTTGGACGACAGTTCGCAAAGCTTGATTCATGGTCAGCTTATATGATTACCTCATATGAAGAGGCTGTTAAGTATTTTGGCAGGAAGCCGGACAAGAACAGAAAGATATATAATGGAATGTTAAAGACATATTTTTACTCATTCCAGGGACCAAAGCCACCGAAGAAAGAGAAGGGACAGGACAGATAATTATGACTACGATTATTTTAGCGTCTAACAATAAGGACAAGGTTAAGGAGGTCAAGGAAATTCTTACAGGATATAATATTATATCTCTTAAGGACGCAGGAATTGACCTTGATGTGGAAGAGAATGGCACTACATTTGAAGAAAATGCGCTGATTAAGGCGAGGGCTGTATGCAGGCTTACAGGGCAGCTTACTATGGCGGATGATTCGGGGCTTGAGATTGATTATCTCAACAAAGAACCGGGCGTATATTCCGCAAGATATATGGGACATGACACTTCGTATGATATTAAAAATGCGGCTCTTATTAAGCGTCTTGAGGGCGTTGAAGGACAGGACCGGAGTGGACGCTTTGTATGTGCGATTGCAGTATGTTTTCCTGATGGAAGGGAAATTGTTAAGAGAGGTACAATGGAGGGGCTTATAAGCAAGGAAATCGTTGGTGATAACGGTTTTGGCTATGATCCTATTGTTTATCTGCCGGAATATGGCAGGACATCAGCACAGCTTGCGCCTGAGGAGAAGAATAAAATCAGCCACAGGGGCAAGGCACTTGCACTTATTAAGAAAGAACTGGATGAATGCCTTTAATTGGCTCATTCTGGAGGTTTTATGCAGAGGATAATGATTGTTAGCGATTCACACAGAAGACACGGTAATCTGGCTGAGGCAATCTATAACGAGGGTCAGCTTGATTTGCTTATTCATCTTGGTGATATCGAGGGAGAAGAGGATATTATACAGGAGCTTGCCGGGTGCGAAACCTTGATGGTGCCGGGCAATAATGATTTTTTTTCACCGCTTCCAAGAGAACTGGAAATAGAGCTCGCAGGGAGAAAGGTGCTTTTGACACATGGACATAATTATTATGTCTCTCTTGACTTACAGACGCTCCGGGAGGAATGCATAGCAAGAGGAGTTGATATTGTTATGTTTGGACATACCCACAGACCGTTGATACAGATAGAAGATGAACTGACATTTATTAACCCGGGAAGCATATCTTATCCGCGTCAGGCAGATAAAAGATGCACATATATTATGCTTGAAATTGACGATGATGGGGAAATGACATTCGATTTAAGGTATGTGTAAACCTAGTACATCGACAATTAAATAACCGCCATATTGACTTGTCTGATTTTTCATATGCTGCGTTGTTGTCAATCGCCGTAGCCA
>CAVKBP010000191.1:0-4161 GCA_963654395.1 Ruminococcus sp. CAG:382 | reverse complement strand
TCTTAAATATAATAATCCTCATAAGCTATCTTTATATCTTGTGTCAGGTCTGCCAGTAGTGATATGGAGCAAGGCGGCAGAAGCTACATTTGTAAAGGATAATAATGTAGGAATTGCTGTTGATTCAATTGCTGATTTTTCTAAAGCATTTGATGAATTAAGCGAACAGCAATATTATGAAATGGCAGAAAATGCCAGAAAAATTTCAGATAAATTACGACATGGAAAATATCTGGAGAATGTAATTAGAGAAATTATAAACAGATAGTATTAAGTGAGTCTTAAGATAGGGAGAAAATAATGAGAGAGAAGCTGGAGAATTTAATAGATAGAGGTAATGCACTTTTAATTCTGTTGGGAGTATATGTCTTTTTGACAACTTTTAGTAATACAGCATGGTATTCACTTAGTGAGGGGATGCTATTTTATAAAATAATTAAAATGATAAGATATATAATTTATCTTATTTTTGTGATGCTTATATGTTATAAGATGATTAAACATAAATACAGTAAAGAGAGCATACTTTATTTATGTTTAATAGGTGTTTTATCAATAATAGGTTTTAAAACAGGAAATGATAAATCCTTATTTTTTACAATACTATTCTGGGCGGCAATGTATGGATTAAACAGCAGTAAAGTATTCACCTGTTCACTGTTTGTTCAGGGCGGTCTGCTGACAGTAACTATTTTATGTGCTTTCCTGGGCTTGGCAGATAATTCCTTGCTGGATGTTGAGAGAATGAGATATTCGCTTGGGTTTAACTGGACTAATTTAGCACCTATTTTATATCTTTTTGTAACATTGCTGTATATATACAAAAGGAAAGATAAAATAACAATTATAGAGTGTATAGTATTAGAGATAATAAATGTATTCCTTTATAAATTCACTAATACCAAAATGAGCTTTTTTGTATTGACTGCAATTATAGCAGTTATGTTCATATATAAATTATTTTCCGGCTTTAAGGGCATTTTGAAAAAAGTATTGATTTCATGCAGGAATCTGGTAATTATACTTCCTGCAATATGTGCTTTTGTGGCATGCTGGCTTCCTATATACAATGTGGATACATGGTTTTGGCAGAAATTGAATTCATTATTATCAGGAAGGCTGTGGCAGTGCAGGAATGCTGTTTTTACATATGGCGTAACTTTATTCGGCAAGGAAATTGATGTGCAGGTATATTCTGTTATGAATAAGGGACAGTCTGATCAGACCTTCTTTATAGATTCAGGATATTTACATTTTGCTGTAAAATTTGGAATAATTGTATTAATACTATTAGTTGCATTATATTCTATATGTATATGGAAGGCGTATAAAAAAGAAGATTATTTTATGGTCTGCATATTTATTGTTATAGCAATTTTCTGCATAGAAGATCTTTATTTTGTTAGTGCGTTTAATATATTTACTATTTATGCATTTTGTGATGAGGATGTTTTTTCAGATGTTTCAGTATTAAAAAAACTCTCAAAACCGTTATATGCGATAAGTAACAGTATAGATAGAAGAAAAAAGAGAGCATGAGCGTAATGGGTAAACAGAAGTCATTAAAACTTAATTTTATAATGAATGCAATACTCACCATGTCAAGTTTTTTATTTCCCTTGATTACATTCCCATATGTATCAAGGGTTTTATTACCGGCAGGAACAGGCAGGGTATCATTTGCTAATTCGGTAATTACATATTTTGTGATGATATCACAGCTTGGTATACCGACATATGGTATAAGAGCATGTGCTGTGGTGAGAGATAACAGGGAAAAGCTGAAAAAGACAGTGTATGAATTACTCATAATTAACACGGTTATGAGTGTATTTGCATATGTCGTATTTTTTGCAGCAGTATTCAGCGTACCAAGATTAAGAAGTGATAAGACTCTTTTTGTAGTTATGAGTTCGCTCATATTCTTTAATACAATAGGAGTTGAATGGCTGTACAAAGCACTGGAGTATTATACATATATAACGGTGCGCTCAATAATATTCAAGTTTATAGCCTTGATAGCAATGTTTGTGCTGATTCATGATGTGGATGATTATGTTATTTATGGAGGAATCTCTATATTTGCGGCATCAGCATCAAATGTATTTAACTTTATAAGGCTTAGAAAAATCATTGGAAGTGAAAAAGTTGGAAAGCTGGATTTCAGACAACATTTAAAACCGGTATTTACATTCTTTATAATATCGTGTGCTACGACTATATATACTAATCTGGATAATGTCATGCTTGGCTTTATGAAGGATGATGTAGAAGTTGGATATTACAATGCTGCTACTAAGATTAAGACTATACTGGTAAGCATAGTTACATCCTTAGGAACAGTTCTTATGCCCAGAGCGTCTTATTATATACAGCAGGATATGTGGGATGAGTTTTATGCATTGTCTAAGAAAGCAATTAAATTCGTATTGCTGGCAGCTACCTCTATGATGATATATTTTATGATATTTGCCAGAGAGGGCGTATTATTCTTGTCAGGAGATGCGTTCGAAGGTGCAATAATGCCGATGATAATAATAATGCCTACATTATTGTTCATTGGACTTACTAACATCATGGGAATTCAGATGCTTATCCCTATGGGACGGGAAAATGCAGTTATGATATCAACATTTGCCGGTGCGATTGTTGATTTAATCCTTAACAGCATACTTATACCACAGCTTGGCTCAAATGGCGCTGCTATAGGTACATTGGTAGCAGAATTAGTTGTTCTGATTGTGCAGATGGTATATCTGAAAAAAGATATCTTATTCTTGTATGCAAAGCAGAGTTATATTAAAATATTACTGGCGCTGGTTATGTCATCAGCGGCTGTTTATGTTATAAAAGTACTTTCATTAGGAATATTCATAAAGCTTGTTATATCAGCAATAGTTTTCTTTGGCATATATGTTGTGGCATTATATCTTATGAAAGAAGAAATTGTAAGGGAAAATATACAAAAAATAATAGACAGAATAACAAAGAAAAATGATTGCAGGGGGCAGAATAATGAGTAATAAAAAAGATTATATTACAGTTATGAATGTAATATCCTGTATGGCTGTTGTTTTATTACATACGAATGGTGGTTTCTGGACTTATTCTCATTCAAGAAATTGGGTTATGTCATCTGTAATAGAGTGTGTTATGTATTTCGCTGTGCCAATATTTTTTATGATATCCGGAACAACATTGATAGATTATAATCAAAGATATAGCTTAAAGGAATATATAATAAAAAGAATTGAAAAAGTAGTAATTCCTTTTATATTTTGGTCAGCAGCTGCCTTTATATATTATGGTAAATATAATGAAGGTGGAATACGCTCAATTATAGAGGGATTTATCAATTGTAATTTTATGGGAATATATTGGTTTATACCAGTATTAATTGCCTTGTATATAGCTATTCCATTTATTTCACTGATTCCTATAGATAAGAGAGAAAAAGTATTCAGATATTGTATAATAGTTGGTTTTATATTCAATTGTCTTATTCCGCAGATTGCAGATTTAGCTAAATTAAATATATATATGTTTCCACAGTTTGCAATTACAAAGGATGCATTGATATATGTTTTTATAGGATATTATATATCTAATTATCCAATAGAAAAAAATAAAAGATATTTTATATATGCATTAGGCGTTTTGGGACTTGCTTTAAGGTATTTTGGAATGGTTTCGTTATCGTTAAAACAAGGATATATTGAGCAGATGTTTAATGGCTATTATAAGTTTACATGTGTTACATATTCAACAGCTGTATATCTTTTTTTAAAGAATATCAGGTATAATAAAAAGGTGATACAATTTTGTGAATTTATAGCAAAACAGACATTTGGAATATATATGGTACATTATTTTATAATGGATATTATAATTAATAAATTCAGTATTAATGCTTTTTCTTTCAAGTGGAAACTGGGAGGTGCAGTTCTTGTTTTTATTATTTCATGGGGAATAGTAAAGATTCTGCAGAAAATTCCTGTATTAAGGAAAATAGTACCATAGTAAAATAATAACAAATAACATTAAGAAAAGAGGAGATGTCTATGTACGATTATTTAGTAGTAGGTTCCGGATTATATGGAGCAATCTTTGCACATGAAGCTAAGAAAGCAGGAAAATCAGTGCTTGTAGTAGATAAAAGAC
>CAVKBP010000190.1:0-4227 GCA_963654395.1 Ruminococcus sp. CAG:382 | reverse complement strand
CCCTTAACCATCCAAGAACCACCACAGCAGAAGATCTTATCGCAAGATAAGAATTCTTCAAGGTTAGATGTATTGATACCACCTGTAGGCATAATTCTTACTGTTGTATAAGCTGCACACATAGCCTTAATCATCTTAATTCCGCCTGCTGCTGTAGCTGGGAAGAATTTAACTCTTGTAAGACCTCTCTTAACAGCCTGTGCAAGCTCTGAAGGTGTAACGATACCTGGCATAACAGGAATGTTCTTAGAAATACAGTAATCAACGATTTCTGGATCAAAGCCTGGGCTTACGATAACTGAAGCACCTGCTGCTACAGCTCTGTCAACCTGCTCTGTTGTAAGTACTGTACCTGCTGCAAGTACCATATCTGGATATGCTTCATGCATAAGACGGATAGATTCCTCTGCTGCTGCTGTACGGAATGTAACCTCTGCACATGGAAGACCACCCTCCACTAAAGCCTTAGCTAATGGAAGTGCATCCTTAGCATCATTCAATACTACTACTGGAATTACTCCAAGTTCCTCAAATTTGTCTGCAATATTGCTCATAATATATAGACTCCTTTCATGCTCCCTCAATTCCGAGGATAATTTTGTCCGCAGATATTTTATCACATTTGTCGCAAAACAACAACGGAATGTTTCACAAAATATGTACTTTTCTCAATACTGTGTAACTGTTCAGAGCCAAGCAAAATTTCAAAAATCAGACATGGAATGCTTGCATTCCTATGGATGATTTTGAAATTTTATTTGGCGGATACGCCACACCTTTCGAATGCGAAGCATTTTGGAGGTTGGCTCTGAACAGTTACAATACTGTAGCTACTATATACCGGCGTCTCCTACTTAGTTCCGAAAATTCTATCTCCGGCATCACCTAGTCCCGGACAGATGTAGGCGTCTGCATTAAGCTCTCTGTCAAGATGTCCAATATATATCTGTACATCAGGATGTGCCTTGTGAAGCTTCTCAACTCCCTCTGGAGCAGCTATAATACACATGAATTTAATCTGTTTTCCACCAATCTTTTTAATCTGATCGATAGCATCTACCGCTGAACCGCCTGTTGCAAGCATTGGATCTGTAACTACTATCGTTCGTTCCTCTATTGGATGAGGAAGCTTGCAGTAATAAGGTACAGGCTCATGTGTCTCTTCATTACGGTACATTCCGATATGTCCAACCTTAGCTGTTGGAACAAGTGAAAGTACACCCGGAACCATACCCAGACCTGCCCTAAGTATAGGCACAATTGCAAGCTTACGTCCTGAAATCATAGGTGTCATGCATGTTTCAATAGGTGTCTCAATCTCAACATCCTCCGTCGGAAGGTCTGATAAAGCCTCAAAACCTTCAAGCATAGCTATCTCTTCAACAAGCTTCCTGAATTCATTAGTTCCTGTTTTCTTATCCCTGAGAATTGAAATCTTATGCTGGATAAGCGGATGTGTAAATATAGTTATATTGCTCTCATTCTCAAAATCCATCGTTATAAAGTACCTCCATATATATAAAACATATCTATAAAAAGAGAGGTATCTTAAAAGACACCCCTCAAAATTATACTCGAATATTCAATCACTATTCCTCGGCGATTGCTGCCTGTGCTGCCGCAAGCCTTGCAATAGGTACTCTGAACGGTGAGCAGCTTACATAATCAAGACCAATCTTATGGCAGAATGCAACTGATGAAGGATCTCCACCATGCTCTCCACAGATACCGATATGAAGGTTCGGATTAACTGGTCTTCCAAGCTTTATAGTCATATCCATAAGCTTGCCTACACCATTCTGGTCAAGCTTGGCAAATGGATCATTCTCGAATATCTTAGATTCGTAGTATGCATTAAGGAACTTACCTGCATCATCTCTTGAGAAACCAAATGTCATCTGTGTAAGGTCGTTAGTACCGAAGCAGAAGAAATCAGCTTCTTTAGCTATCTCATCAGCAGTAAGTGCTGCTCTCGGAATCTCAATCATAGTACCAACCTCATATTCAAGTTCAATTCCTGAAGCCTTAATCTCCTCGTCTGCTGTCTCAACAACAATTTTCTTAACATACTTTAATTCCTTAACCTCACAGATAAGCGGAATCATAATCTCAGGCTTAACATTCCAGTCAGGATGTGCCTTCTTAACATTGATAGCAGCTCTTATTACAGCTCTTGTCTGCATCCTGGCAATCTCTGGATATGTCACTGCAAGACGGCAGCCTCTGTGTCCCATCATTGGATTAAATTCATGAAGACCTGTAATAATAGTCTTGATAGTCTCTACTGACTTGCCCTGTGCATCTGCCAACTTCTTAATATCCTCTTCCTCTGTAGGAACAAATTCATGAAGAGGTGGATCAAGGAATCTTATTGTTACCGGATTACCCTCAAGAGCCTCATAAAGCGCTTCGAAATCTCCCTGCTGATATGGCAGAATCTTATCAAGTGCTGCTTCTCTTTCTTCTACAGTATCAGAGCATATCATCTCTCTGAATGCTGCAATTCTGTCCTCTTCAAAGAACATATGCTCAGTACGGCAAAGACCAATACCCTCTGCTCCGAGCTCTCTTGCCTTCTTGGCATCCTTAGGAGTATCAGCATTAGTACGAACCTTTAATTTTCTATACTTATCAGCCCACTCCATAACTCTTCCGAACTCTCCTGCAATCTTGGCATCAACTGTAGGAATCTGTCCGTCATATATATTACCTGTTGTACCATCAATAGAGATATAATCTCCCTCATGGTATTCCTTACCAGCAAGTGTAAACTTCTTGTTAGCCTCATCCATTGCAATGTCACCACATCCTGATACACAGCATGTACCCATTCCTCTTGCAACTACGGCTGCATGGCTTGTCATACCACCTCTTACAGTAAGAATACCCTGTGAAGCCTTCATACCTGTAATATCTTCCGGTGAAGTCTCAAGTCTTACAAGAACAACCTTTTCTCCTCTTGCATTCCATGCTTCAGCATCCTCTGCTGAGAATACAATCTTACCGCAGGCAGCACCAGGAGATGCTCCAAGACCTCTTCCTGCAGGTGTTGCAGCCTTAAGTGCAGCAGCATCAAACTGTGGATGAAGAAGTGTATCAAGATTACGTGGATCTATCATTGCAACTGCTTCCTTCTCAGTTCTCATGCCCTCATCTACAAGGTCACAGGCAATCTTTAATGCAGCCTGTGCTGTTCTCTTACCATTACGAGTCTGTAACATGAACAGCTTTCCATGCTCAACTGTAAATTCCATATCCTGCATATCTCTGTAATGCTCTTCCAGAGTTGCACATACCTTCTTAAACTGTTCAAATGCTTCTGGGAACTTCTCGCTCATCTCCTGGATATGCATTGGAGTTCTTACTCCGGCAACAACATCCTCACCCTGTGCATTAGTAAGGAATTCACCGAAAAGTCCCTTGGCACCTGTTGCAGGATCTCTTGTAAATGCAACACCAGTTCCACAGTCATCACCCATATTACCGAATGCCATAGACTGTACATTAACAGCAGTTCCCCATGAATAAGGAATGTCATTATCTCTTCTGTAAACATTAGCTCTTGGGTTGTCCCATGAACGGAATACAGCTTTAATAGCTCCATATAACTGTTCCTTAGGATCATCTGGGAAGTCCTTGCCAATCTTAGACTTATACTCAGCCTTAAACTGTGCCGCAAGCTCTTTGAGATCATCTGCTGTAAGCTCTACATCAAGCTTAACACCTCTCTCATCCTTCATCTTGTCGATAAGCTCTTCAAAATACTTCTTACCAACTTCCATAACTACATCTGAATACATCTGGATAAATCTTCTATAACAATCCCATGCCCATCTAGGATTACCAGACTTCTCAGCAATAACATTAACAACATCTTCATTAAGTCCAAGATTAAGGATAGTATCCATCATTCCCGGCATAGATGCTCTTGCTCCGGAACGGACAGAAACTAAAAGTGGATTCTCTTTGTCTCCAAATTTCTTGCCTGTAATCTGCTCCATCTTCTCGATATGTTCGTCAATCTGTCCCATGATCTCATCATTGATCTCTCTACCATCCTCGTAATACTGGGTACAAGCTTCTGTAGTAATAGTAAAGCCCTGCGGTACAGGAAGACCAATATTAGTCATTTCTGCAAGATTCGCACCTTTACCTCCAAGAAGTTCACGCATATCAGCGTTACCTTCTGTAAACAAATATACCCATTTCTTTCCCATAATATTCCTC
>CAVKBP010000189.1:0-4232 GCA_963654395.1 Ruminococcus sp. CAG:382 | reverse complement strand
CCTCTTTTCTCCACCTTGCATATGAGAAAATCATCCTGTGCCAATATAGCAGATATTTAATTTTCTCTATACTGGTTATCTATAAAACGCTTCACTAAAGTTTGCTATAACATCACCATCGACCAGTCCATCCGAAAATTAAGTTTAAGTTTGCTGCTTGCTGTAAGTACAACTTACAGCAGCTTGTTAAAACAAGAAACTCTCAATGTTGCACACAGCAGAACCAAACTTTTGGGGAGGCTTCCGGACAGCCTTCGGCGCCTCCGGTTATGGAAAACTTCGCGGGGTGGTTGGAGGCAGGTGGTTTGTGGAGTGGTGGATTCCGACTGTAAACTGTGCGCATAATAAAAGCATTGAGCATGAAGGTAACACCAGCGTACACACGCCATGGATGGCGTGTGAGATGTCTCGCACACGGATGTGCGTAGACATCGTTAGCGGACGGTGTCATAACCTGAAACGCTCAATGCTTATTATTATGCAGTGCAGTTTACCGGAGGAATCCACCACTCCACAAACCACCTGCCTCCCACTCCCGGAAGCCACTTTTCTAGAACAACCCAGTTATTACCCCATTATCATCAACATCTATATTATATGCCGCTGGTGATTTTGAAAGTCCCGGCATTGTCATTACTGAGCCTGTAAGTACTACTATGAAGCCTGCACCTGCTGATACATATGCCTCTCTTACATTCATCTCAAAGCCTTCCGGACGACCAAGTAATGTTGAATCATCTGAAAGTGAGTACTGTGTCTTTGCCATACAGATTGGAAGATTGCCGAAGCCTAACTGCTCAAGCTGTGCAATCTGCTTGTTGGCTGCTGGTGAATAATTAACGCTTCCAGCACCGTATATTTCTTTAGCAATTGTCTCAATCTTTGCCTTAACCGGCTGGTCTGTTTCATACAGATAGTGGAAATTGCTCTTCTTTGTCTCAAGTGTCTTAAGCACCTTCTCGGCAAGCTCAATTCCACCTTCTCCTCCCTTTTCCCATACCTTGGCAAGGGCAAATTCACAGCCTTTATCTTCGCAGAACTTCTGAATGAAATCTAATTCTGCCTGCGTATCTGATACAAATGCGTTGAGTGTAACAACAACAGGCACACCATATTTCTGAAGATTCTCAATATGCTTTTCAAGGTTTACGATACCCTTCTTTAACGCTTCAAGATTCTCTGTTGATAATTCAGTCTTAGGCACTCCGCCATTATATTTTAATGCTCTTGCTGTTGCCACAAGAACGACTGCATCTGGCTTTAAGCCTGACTTACGGCACTTGATATCAAAGAACTTCTCTGCTCCTAAATCTGCGCCAAAGCCTGCCTCTGTTATAACATAATCTGCCATCTTAAGAGCTGTCTTAGTTGCTCTTACTGAATTGCAGCCATGCGCAATATTTGCAAATGGTCCACCATGTACTAACGCAGGTGTATGCTCAAGTGTCTGGATAAGGTTAGGCTTTAATGCGTCCTTTAATAATGCCGCCATTGAACCTACTGCCTTGATATCTGCTGCTGTGACAGGCTGTCCCTGATAATTGTAAGCAACTACCATCTTACCAAGTCTTTCCTTTAAATCCTTCATATCAGTTGCAAGGCACAATACAGCCATAATCTCTGATGCAACTGTGATAACAAAATGATCCTCTCTTACTGTTCCGTCAACCTTAGAACCAAGACCTACAACAATATTTCTAAGAACCCTGTCATTCATATCAAGACATCTTTTCCATGTAACACATCTTGGATCAATACCAAGCTCATTTCCCTGCTGGATATGGTTATCAAGAAGTGCTGCACATAAGTTATTAGCTGATGTAATTGCATGGAAATCTCCTGTAAAATGCAGATTCAGCTCCTCCATAGGAACAACCTGTGCATATCCGCCGCCTGCTGCTCCGCCCTTGATTCCAAAGCATGGTCCAAGTGATGGCTCACGAAGTGCAATAACAGCCTTCTTTCCAAGTCTGCCAAATGCTTCTCCAAGTCCTACAGTAATTGTTGTCTTACCCTCACCTGCCGGAGTTGGATTGATAGCTGTAACAAGAATCAGCTTTCCATCTTCATTGTCCTTAATACTGTTAATGTACTCATCAGAAATCTTAGCCTTATACTTTCCGTATAATTCAAGGTCATCCTCTGTTATGCCACATTTTGCTGCAACATTCTTAATTGGCTCCATTACCGCTTCCTGTGCGATTTCAATGTCTGTCTTCATAGTAATCCTCCATTCCTGCTCGTTTTTCACACTAGTTGTCCATTCCTGCCTCGCAAGCCTTAATCTTTACATAAAAACATAAAAATAAGAGGCTACAGGCGCACTTAATACACCTATGCCTCTGTTAAAAACCTGAAAGATTCTCTCCAAGCAAATTGCTCTCTCTTCTGCTTAGAAATTGCTTCTTCGGTGCTGTATGTACACAGCTCTCCAGAGTTCCGTCCATAACCGGTCCTTTTGCCTGAGAGTTTCTGCAATCACCTTCGGCGCCATCTTAGTAGTCTCTCCCGGTTACATCATCCGGACATTTCATTAATAATTAATAGGAAAAAAGCGTCTTGCCACATTTGCAAAACGCCTTTATTTTTCAATCATAATATATAATTGCCAAGTTTTTGTCAATAAGCAACATTTCACAAATTAGTTTATAATATTAGAAACTGTCAACATTTCATTGAAAAATATGTTATTTTATGATAAAATCTGTCTTAATTTTTCATAAAAAGGGAGAGTTTATCATATGTTTAGTAAAATCAATACTATTCTCGCTGCTATTGACGCATATGTCTGGGGCGTTCCCCTCATTGTTCTCATCCTTGCAGTAGGTCTGTTCCTTACAATCAGACTTAAGGGAGTTCAGTTTACGAATCTCGGTCGTGCTTTCAAGTACATTTTTAAAGATGAAACTGATAGCAAACATGGCGAGTTAAGCAGCTTTGCGGCATTATGTACAGCGCTTTCAGCAACTATTGGTACCGGCAATATTGTCGGTGTTGCCACTGCTATTGTTTCAGGTGGCCCAGGTGCATTATTCTGGATGTGGCTCGCTGCTTTGGTTGGTACTGCTACGAAGTATGCAGAATGTCTCTTAGCAGTAAAGTTCAGACAGGTTGATGAAGACGGTCATATTGTCGGCGGTCCATTCAACTACATTGAACATGGTATGGGAGCTAAGTGGAAATGGCTTGCCAAGATATTCGCTTTCTTCGGTGTCGGAGTTGGTCTTTTAGGAATTGGTACATTTACACAGGTTAATGGTATATCTTCTGCTGTTAATAATTTCTTTGATCCGAATAACGCATGGACTGTTTCATTATTTGGCAGAACATATTCATGGACTGTAGTTATAAGCTGTCTTATCCTTACATTCTGTGTTGCACTCGTTCTTATCGGTGGAATCAAGCGTATTTCAAAGGTTGCAGAGGTTGTTGTTCCATTCATGGCTGCTACATATTTTATAGTTGGAATTCTTATTATTTTATTCAACATAACTGAAATTCCATCTGCCATTGTTACCATTGTACAGAGTGCATTTGGCCTGAAGGCTGCTGCTGGTGGTGCTCTTGGTGCCATGCTTGTAGCTATGCAGAAGGGTATTGCAAGAGGTATCTTCTCTAATGAAGCCGGTCTTGGTAGTGCGCCTATCGCCGCTGCCGCTGCCCGTACTAATGAGCCTGTCCGTCAGGGACTTGTATCCATGACAGGTACATTTATAGATACTATCATCATCTGTTCAATTACAGGTATTGCAATCGTGGTTACAGGTGCTTATGACATGGGACTTGAAGGTGTTGCAGTAACAACTAAGGCATTCCAGTTAGGACTTCCATTCCCTGCAGGATTTTCTTCATTTATCCTTATGTTATGCCTCGTATTCTTCGCATTTACGACAATTCTTGGCTGGGATTATTATTCTGAACGCTGCCTTGAATATCTTACTAATGGCAAGAAGAAATGTATCAAAGTATACAGATGGTTATATATCCTCTGCGTATTCATCGGTCCTTACATGACAGTATCTGCCGTATGGACAATCGCAGATATCTTCAATGGTCTGATGGCGATTCCTAACCTTATCGCACTTGTTGCTTTAAGCGGAGTGGTTGCTAAGGAAACTAAAGACTACCTTGATAGAATTAAGAGAAAAGAAATTCAATAAATTGTAACTGTACAGTTAATCGAGTAGGAGGGAAAATTAAATAAATTTCCCCGACCTCTCACACCACCGTGC
>CAVKBP010000188.1:1306-4332 GCA_963654395.1 Ruminococcus sp. CAG:382 | reverse complement strand
ATTTTTCACACTAATCTCCATTCCGCAGGCACAAAGTGCCAGAGGAATCGCGAGCCAAATGTCAGATTTGGCTCTGCGATAAAAGCTATTTCTTTTGTTCCGATAATTTTAACTTACTATACAGAAAGCAAAAAACATCAAGAACGAAGCTATGATACTCTATTCATATAGTCGTGTCAATGTCTGCTTATCTAATTGACATGTCTGCTTATCTAATTGACATCATTTTATTTCCAGAATTATCTAATTTTTCTTTATTCCCGCCCCCGGATGTGATATATTAAAGCAGATGAGATTCACTGTGGAAAGGAGATGTTCTTATGAAGAAGAGCTTTAAAAGACTGTTAAACTGCATATTTATAATAACATTTTTCCTTGTAGGCATGTGCCTTGACAGAACCAATGTGTCTGTTCCGGAGGTGGACTCTTTTTCTACATCAGAAGCTAAGGTATTCGCTACGCCTGAGCCTTCTGTAAGTGATACCATGCCATGTACAACTGAAATGCTCGGACTTGTAAGAACATCCATCACTAATCTTACAGCAGACAGAGGCAGTTCACGCAATGTATTACGCATATTCCATTTCTTATCTTGCGGTCTGTGTGCAGTTATTGGTATCAGTATCTTTTTCAAATCGACAGATGTTATGCAGGATTCCATTACATGCAGCACAACTGTCACTCTTAATTATATCCATCAGACTGACGGCAAAAAATAACACATTATCATTAAAATTACAACACTCGGAGTGAATTTTCCGCACATACCAATAATAACATTACTTAATTTTGCAAAGAGGTAGTAAAAATGAATATTTTAATGATAATCGGCATTATTCTTGGCGGAGGTGTAGCTGTTGCATCTACTGTCGGAATAACTGTAGGTATTTTCGGAACTATTGTTTATAAGTTTTACAGAAAATTGCGTTTCGGAATTTCTATGTTTGACTAAGTTTGAAAGGATAATCATATGATAGGTAATATAACAGTCGGTATAGTCATTGTTCTTGCAATTGCTGCCTGTGGACTTGGTGTCTGGCTTGACAGAGCTAAGTCTGACGGTTCAGACAAGAATAATAATTCAAAATCTAAAAACTAAATAACATAAGCGGCTGCATCAGATTCTTGGTTGATGCAGCCGTTTTTTTGCATATTGGGGTTGGCAGTCATATCATTATAGTGTACTATTGTGCATGTATGCAAATATCACTAATGGATTATGGAGGGAATTATTTATGCTGCAATGTAATAATGTTACTAAGAAGTACATAAAAATGACAGCGGTCAATGACATTTCCATTGAGTTCGCATCTGGCAGGATATATGCCATGCTTGGCTCTAACGGAAGTGGTAAAACAACTTTGATGAAGATGATAGCAGGCCTTGTAAAGCCTACATCCGGAAGTATTACTCTTTCTGGTGCACCTGTCGGCATTGAGACTAAGAAACATATCGCATATATGCCTACAGAAAGCTATTTTTACAGCTATATGACATGCAAGGATATTGGTAAGTATTATTCTGATTTCTTTGAGGATTTCTCTATTGAACAATTCTACAATTATCTTAGCGAGATGAATCTTACTCCTGATATGAAAGCCAGCAAGATGTCATCAGGTATGATGGCTAAGCTTAAGCTTGCAGTGACTCTTTCAAGAAATGCATCTGTTATAATGCTCGACGAGCCGCTTAATGGTGTAGATATTATTGCCAGGGAACAGCTTGTAAACTTCATTACCAAAAAGGCTTCTCCTGATAATATCATTATTATGTCAAGCCACCTTGTAGATGAGCTGGAAACAATAATTGACTATGCCGTATTCGTTAAGAATGGCATAATTGTTTCACATGGTGAAGCAGAAAGCTTAAGAGCCTCAACTGGAATGTCAATCGTAGACCAGTATAAGCAGATTTATACAGTTTAAGGGGGAAATCACATATGTTAAAACTTACTAAATATGAATTAAGAAAAAATGTTGTCGGAATAGGCATTGTTGCAGGTATTATCTGCGTATTGACAGGTATTATTTATGTTTTTCTGCCTTTCAAAGACATTAAGCTACACACTAATTTTCGCTGTACTTCTTATGGCAACTTCTTCAGTATGCTACTTTATTGTATTTATTTTCGGCGTGGTATCATACAGCAAAGAGTTATCAAGTAAGAGCAGTTATCTGATTTTCATGACACCTAATTCTTCACTAAGCATCGTTGTTTCCAAGCTGTTCTATACATTGATACTTGGTTTTGGAATCGCTGTAATGCTTATCGGATTCGGTGCGCTTGATGTCTTCTTATTTAATTCTTCATTCGGCAGTTATGCAGACACTATAAAAATGTACAAGACAATCATTGAAGCATTTGGATTTAACATAGGACAGGCAGCACTCAATATTCTTGTTATGCTAATCACCTTCCTGGTTACTTTCTTCTTCCTTATTGCACTTGCATATTTTGCAATAACACTTTCTTCAACTGCATTGCAGAACAAAAAGATTAAAGGCTTTATATCAGTCCTGTTATTCTGCATTCTTGCATTTGTAACAATAAGGATTGCTAATGCGCTTCCTAAGCCATACAGTGTTCCTCTCACATATACACAGGCGTTATTATCATCACTTCCTGCTGATATATTCCAACTGCTTGTCGCAATTGGCTGCACAATCGGAAGTGCGGTACTCCTTGACAAAAAGGTAAGTCTGTAATTAATCATCATAATTATCTGTAATTATGATTAACAATTGCTAACGAATTGACATAACCGGTTAATCAATTGACAAAAGCTGCTAATTATTTGGCATAACCTACTAAATAATTGCTATAAACTGATTTCGTGGGTTTAATTCTTGCAATTTCATATGAATCTAAAATCAAAGACCTACTAGCTTGATGTTCTCATCTAAGATAGTAGGTCTTTTTATCATCCTTTAATTACAACAATGCTCTTTATGGTCTTAAAATGCCTACTAAATAGCATGTAGTCCCCATTTGAGTAGGTTCACATCATCCAACAGGCAATTTCCAGC
>CAVKBP010000188.1:0-1296 GCA_963654395.1 Ruminococcus sp. CAG:382 | reverse complement strand
GTACTAAGATAGCAGGTCTTTTTATCATCCTTTAATTGCAGCTCTTCTACTCTTCCACATAATCGAATGCAGCCGCTTCCATGCGCTTCTTAAACATCTTATTAAATACCGCTATCACCCGGCCAACGCCAATCATTGAAAGAATCGTCCCAATCCCCAGTCCAAGCAGTATATGTCCGGAAAGCAGTCCTATTAAAAATGTCGTGCAGACATTGAACACATCAAAGCAGTTCTTACAGAAGCCTACTCCTTTGCCTTTTCTTCCTTTAAGCCTTGTAGAGTCGCTTATTGCCTGCACTATTCCATCTCCGGGATTAGGTATAATTCTCATATCAAGTGACATCGCTGCGCCAATCCCTGTAAGTACAATAGCAAGCAGCAATACAATCACCTGCAGCACAAGGTTGTCATGCACTGATGGAATAACCGACGAGAAAAGATTAAGAAACCGCGTAAATACAATGCTCACCGGAATCTGCAAGGCATCTCTTACAATATACAAGCCAAGATACTTAGCTTCTTCCCTGTCCGTAATATACCACACCGTATGCATTATCATCTCAATTATTACAAATGCAAAATATACAATCATCGTCATGTTGGCAAAGTTAAAGCCTATGATATGTGATATCGAATATGGCACTGAAATTATTGGTGAAACACCAAGATTAGCTTTCGTATTAAGCATAATTCCAAGTGCAAGTATCAGTAATCCAAGAAGATAAAACACCCACCTGATAAGTAACTTATTTCTGCTCTTCATTCTCAATTGCCTCCCAGAGGTTATTCTCCACCTTATCAATCATAGCCGATAAAGTTCTGACCTCTTCTTTACTGAACCCATTATATATCACATCATCTACTTTGTTAAATATTTTAACAACCTCATCAGCCTTTTTTCTTCCGCAATCCGTAAGGAGCACATTCCACGACCTTCTGCTTGCCGGGTTGCTTTCTCTTTTCAGCAGCCCGTCCTTCTCCATTCTGTCTAATGTTCTTGACATTGTAGTTACATCCATAAGACATTCATCCGCAAGCTCCTTCTGGTTCATAGTCCCATGCTCTCTTAATTCCTTAAGAATCCTCGGCTGTCCCTGTCCGACTGTAAGCCCAAGCTCAATAAAATATGGTCTTATCAGCCGTCTTCTCAGCATTTCTATATCAAAAAATGCATTCTTAGTTCTCTTATCCATAATAATCCTCGATTCCGCTCTACTCAAGCTCAAACTGTCCTGTGTACAACTGGTAATATCTTCCCTTCTGCTCTAACAGCTCATCATGGCTGCCTCTCTCTAT
>CAVKBP010000187.1:0-4345 GCA_963654395.1 Ruminococcus sp. CAG:382 | reverse complement strand
GAGGTAGAGGATTATTATCCGGAGGATGTATTTAACCTGTATGGTGTTACACCTATTGAATTCATAGATGTTAAAGCGCTTATGGGGGATTCGTCTGATAACATACCGGGAGCGCCGGGTGTTGGACCAAAGACTGCTTCAGCCATAATATCAAAATATCACAGCCTTGATAAAGTATTTGAAAACCTTGATGAATTAAAGCCGCCAAAGGCAAAGACATCAATTACAGAGAATATTGAACAGATTAAGATGAGCAGGTTCTTATCAGAGATTAAGACAGATGTTCCGCTTGATTATAATATTGAAGCTGCAAAAACAGGTAATTATTTTAACGAAAAGTCCTATGAGCTTTTTAAGAAATATAATTTTAAAAATATGTTAAAGAAGTTTGAGGCTACAGATATAACAGCCAAAGATCCAGACTGCTATGAATATTTTAAGAAGATATCTGATTTTGCAGAGGTTGAAAATGTATTTGAAAAGGCTTTAAAACAGGCAGATGGGATTGAAAAAATCGGACTTTCTGTTATAAGGGAGAAGGAACTTGTGGCAGTCGGTATAACACTCTCTGATACAGAGATTTACTATATTCCGGTATCTGGCTTTGTTACAGAAGCGTATCTTTCAGAGCGCCTGACAGATGTTGTATGTCAGGCATCGCAGAGAAATATAGCCTCTGCCAATATTAAGGATTATCTTGATGTATTTAAAAAGGACGCGCCGGAGGGTTATCCGTCTGTATCAGAAAAAGCATTTGTTGATACAGCAATTGCTGCGTATCTTCTGCACCCAGGTAATGAAAGCTATGACTATGAGACGCTCGGCAGAGAATTTCTATCGCTGACATTTCCATCAAAGACAGAGCTTCTCGGAAAAGCAGG
This sequence comes from Ruminococcus sp. CAG:382, assembly GCA_963654395.1. Classification (GTDB taxonomy): domain Bacteria; phylum Bacillota; class Clostridia; order Lachnospirales; family Lachnospiraceae; genus Lachnospira. The sequence continues at coordinate 3,464 of CAVKBP010000187.1, read as the reverse complement.
AGTGAAAAAGGCGGCTGTTGATGCGGAGGATAACCTTATTAAATATGCCTGCCTTTCGTCATATGCTTATTACAAATGTGCTGATAAAATAACAGAGCAGCTAAAGAATGAGGATATGTATGAATTATTTGAAACGATAGAAATGCCTCTTATATTTGTTCTCTTTGAAATGCAGCAGCAGGGCATTAGCGTTGATAAACAGGCACTTGTCGATTATTCTAGTGTGCTCGGCGACAAGATTTCGGTGCTGGAAAAAGAAATATACGAAGCAGCAGGCGAAGAGTTTAATATTAATTCACCAAAGCAGCTTGGCATAATACTTTTTGAAAAGCTTGGAATGCCTAATGCAAAGAAGACAAAGAGCGGCTACTCAACAGCGGCAGATGTGCTTGAAAAGCTCGCACCTGATTATCCGGTTGTAAGTAAGATTCTTGAATACAGGCAGTTAGCAAAGCTTAAATCCACCTATGCTGACGGACTTACCCAGTATATAGCCGGAGATGGAAGAATTCATGGAACATTTAACCAGACAATAACTGCTACAGGAAGAATAAGCAGCACAGAGCCTAATCTTCAGAATATTCCGATAAGAATGGAGATGGGCAAGGCTATAAGAAAGGTATTCGTGCCAAAGGAAGGCTGCGTATTCCTAGATGCCGATTATTCACAGATTGAGTTAAGAATACTTGCACATATGTCAGGGGATGAGAAGCTAATCGAAGCCTATAATTCATCAGCAGATATCCACAGGGCAACTGCTGCACAGGTATTTGGCGTGCCGCTTGATGAGGTCACTGCTGAGCAGAGAAGAAATGCTAAGGCTGTTAATTTTGGTATTATCTATGGAATGAGCTCATTTGGCTTAAGCCAGGATCTTAGTATTTCAAGAAAAGAAGCCAAGGATTATATTGACAGGTATTTTGCAAGCTATCCGACTATCAAAGCATTTATAGATGGACTGGTAAATGAGGCTAAGGAAAAGGGCTGCTCACTTACTATGTATAACAGAAGACGAGAGATTCCAGAGATTAAATCATCTAATTTCATGCAGCGTTCTTTTGGTGAGAGAGTTGCCATGAATGCACCAATCCAGGGAACTGCTGCCGATATTATCAAGCTTGCCATGATTAATGTATATAATGCCCTTAAGGAAAATAATCTTAAGTCGCGGCTTATATTACAGGTACATGATGAGCTTTTAGTTGAGACTGCTATAGATGAGGTTGATGCTGTGAAGCAGATAATGCTTGATGGAATGAAGAACGCAGTAAGCCTTAAGGTTCCGCTTGAGGTGGATTTAAAAGAAGGAAAAGACTGGCTGGAGGCACACTGATGAAGGTTATTGGAATTACCGGAGGTGTAGGGGCAGGAAAATCCTCTGTTCTTGCACTCCTAAAGGAAATGTGTTCCTGCGATATTATACAGGCAGATATTGTTGCAAAAAATATATACAAGTCCGGTAATGTGGGCTTTGACAAGGTTGTGGATATATTCGGGGAGCAGATTGTTGGCAGTGATGGGGAGATTAACAGACCTGTGCTGGCAGATATTATATTTAAAAATCCTAATAAAAGAATTGTTCTTAACAGCATAATACATCCGCTTGTAAAGCAGGAGATTATTAACCAGATTAATAATCATAAAATTGCCGGTGATGTTGATTACTGCTTTGTTGAAGCTGCACTGCTTATTGAAGACCATTACGATATATTTATGGATGAGATATGGTATATATATGTACCGGAGGATGAAAGAAGAAAGAGACTGGCTGCTTCAAGAGGATATTCTGATGAGAAGATATCAGACATATTTAAAAGCCAGCTTACAGATGATGCTTTCCGGTCACATGCTGATAAGGTGATTGACAATGGTGCGGATATAGAAAAAACGCGTGCCCAGCTTGAGATTATACTTGGAATGTGATACATTTGTAATAAATTTGCAGACGGAGAATCCTGCGGGCAGGATTCTTTATAGAGGTAGGATATGGATAATATACAGTCAGGGAAAGAGACTTATGTATTTGGTCTTGATATAGGAACAAGAAGTATTGTCGGTATTGTCGGGTACATGGAAAGAAACCGCTTTAAGGTCGTGGCAATGGCTGAGCAGAAGCATGAGACAAGAGCCATGCTTGATGGACAGATTCATGATATCTACAAGGTCGGTGATACGGTAAGAAAAGTTAAGAATTCACTGGAAAGCCAGCTTGGATGGGCGCTTTCGGATGTATGTATAGCTGCTGCCGGACGCGTTCTTAAGACAGTCAACTCATCTGCCGAGTACGAATTTGAGGAAGAGACAAGGGTTACACAGGAGCATATATATTCTCTTAATCTTCTTGCGGTTGAGAGTGCGCATAATAAGATTAATGGAAAGGAAGATAAAGCGAGGTTTTATTGTGTAGGCAATACACCTGTAAGATACCAGCTTAACGGTTATGATATTAACAATCTTGAGGGACATAAGGCATCTAAGATTGCTGTGGAGCTTATCGCTACATTTTTACCGGAAGAGGTTGTTGACGGACTTTACGAGGCGGTTGAGTATGCAGGGCTTAATGTTGCAAGTCTCACATTAGAGCCTATTGCTGCCATGAATATAGCAATTCCTGAGCAGTACAGGCTTCTTAATATTGGTCTTATTGATGTAGGTGCAGGAACATCGGATATATGCCTTACAAAGGATGGCTGCATAATTGCCTATGGCATGATTCCGTTCGCGGGTGATGAGATAACAGAGTGCATAGCTAAGACTTATCTTGTGGATTTCAATACTGCTGAGAAAATCAAGATGTCTGCAAGCTCTAAGAAAAATGGAGCTGTAGTATTTAAGGATATTATGGGAATCAGCCAGAAGGTTGACGCGCCTGAGATAAGGAATGCTGCGGCTGATGTGGTAAATGTAATGGCTAAGGAAGCTGCGGACAAAATTATTGAGCTTAATGGCGGAAAGCCAGTCAATGCAGTATTCGTCGTCGGCGGCGGTGGAAAGATACCGGGCTATACAGAAAAGGTTGCGGACTATCTTTCAATACCTCACCAGAGAGTTGCGGTAAGAGGCGAGGAAGTTCTTACCACTGTTGATTTTGAGGTGGATGATTTTAAAAAGGATTCGCTGTATGTAACTCCTGTCGGAATATGCACTAATTACTATACCCAGAAGAATAACTTCGTATTCGTTACTGTCAATAAGGAACGGATTAAGTTATACGATACAAGTAATCTGACAGTTGTGGATGCGCTGATGCAGGTTGGTTTCCCTAATGAGAAGCTTTTCCCAAGAAGAGGAGCTGAAATCAATTTTACAGTCAACGGTAAATCAAGGCTTGTAAGGGGAAGTGCCGGAGAGGGTGCGGTTATTACGCTTAACGGTAAACAAGCTAATCTTCACACAGCTATAGAACAGAATGATATAATTGAGGTGAATGAATCTACGATAGGCGAGCCTGCAAGCATGACAAT
>CAVKBP010000186.1:0-4379 GCA_963654395.1 Ruminococcus sp. CAG:382 | reverse complement strand
ATATTATATCTCCAGCCACAACCAGATTATTATTGTTAATATACTCAAGATGATTCTTAAGCAGCATATTTTTTATTTCGCCACTGCTGAATGTTTCAAGCTCGCTTATTTTTAGTGGAACCTTAACTATCTGCATAACCGACCTGTGTGACTTATATCTGACAGTATAATTATTTTCTGCCATATGGTATTTTTCCATATTTACATCTTTTATTGACCAGCCTCTTTTTAACACCAGTCTGTTATTGTCAAAATCCTCTTTTGATAAAATATATATTCTCTGTACCTCTGGTGCACCATACATGAATTCTTTTACCTTTTGTAATCTCTCAGGCTCCATAAGAAGCTTCTCTCCATCATTGTACAATACATATATTAGTTCAACACAGTCTCTTTCATACACACATTTTTGAATTTGAATTTTCTTCATCAACACAATGTCATCCTTCATTCTGTGTCTCACATATGAATAATATGCCAGCTTCTCATCTAACTCCTTCATCTTTTCTTCAAAGCACTGTATATTTGCGTCCAGATCATAATCATTCATGACATCTATTTCTTCATGAGAAAATCCATACTTTCTTAGCAGCTTTACATTTATAACATCAAATACACTATCATCATCATAGTACTTATATCCACTCTTATCGTCCTTTACTGCCTCACAGTAACCATTTTTTTCATATCTCCTGATAGTATTGGTAGATACATCTAACAGCTTAGCTAATTCGCTTATCTTGTGCTTCATCACGATTCCTCACTTTAAAAAGGGTTAAAAAAATCTTCTGTGCCAAATTATAGCACAGAAGATTTTTGTTGAAAACCAATTAATTATACCTCATAAACCACGACATCATACATCCGCCATCAGCCCCGGCTTCAAGCACTTTCCCGATATTATCCGGCTTAATCCCACCGATTGCATATACCTTAACCGCCGGATTAACCTTCCGGACTGCCATACACACCTCTTTCAGAAAATCAAGTCCTGCTCCGGTTTTCCCCGGCTTGCACGCTGTTTCAAATATCGTTCCCAGCACAATCTGGTCTGCACCCGCACCAGCCGCATATACCGCCTCTTCCACACTGTGGCACGAAACGCTCACACAATCAAGCCTTATTAGCACACCAGCCTGCTCGTTGCACATTTGTTTAAAATGTTTCATTGAAAAATGCACATTTTTACAGCCCGCATATTCCGCTGCGCCAACATCACTGTGGACAAACATTTTAACAGAAGCAGCCTCGCATATATTCTGCACGCGTGCAGCAAGCTCTCTGTAATCCTGCCTGTTCATATCCTTTTCGCGAAGTATCAGGGCATACGGGTGCAGTGCCACACATTTTTTAAGCTGGCTTAGGTACTCTTCCATAGTACACTCTGCGCCGCTGCCACGCACAAGCTGCCTGTTCGTTATACATATATACTTTCTATACATAAATATATTCATTCACGACAGGCTGAAGCCCACCATCCTCCATATCCTTGTACATTCTGTCAAATGAGCGGTTGTCATTGATTTCAAACTGCTCATCCCCTACATCCTCATCCTCTTTTCCGGTATATTTAGTTTCATGGTCGCCAATTCCTGTCGAAACTCCCGCTGAAACCTTAGTTGCGCATATCTTGGTTATGCCATTTCTGAAATCTGCACTCTCACGGCTCGATACTGTTATTCCGACAAATGGCAGAAACAGCCTGTATGCGCAAAGCACCTGACACAACTGCTTTTCGCCGACATCTCGTGGATTAATCTTATCGTTGTTAATTATCGGGCGGAGTCTCGGGCAGCTAAGGCTCAACTCTGCATGTGGATATTTTCTGTTGAGGTAATATACATGAAGTGCTGTTGCCAGTGCATCCTTTCTGAAATCGTCAAGTCCTAACAATGCTGAAAAGCCTGCGCCTCTCATGCCTGCCATAAGCGCCCTTTCCTGCGCGTCAAATCTGTATGGCCATACTCTCTTATGTCCTAACAAATGTAGTGTCTCATATTTAACTGGATTATATGTTTCCTGGAATACTGTCACATAGTCAACGCCGCACTCATGAAGATAGCGGTATTCATCCACATTTACAGGATATATCTCTATTCCGATATTCTTGAAATATTTTCTTGCCAGCTTTACCGCCTCGCCAATGTACTCAACATCTGAATATTTTCTGCTCTCACCTGTAAGTATAAGGATTTCTTCCATTCCTGTATCAGCAATAACCTTCATCTCATGCTCAATCTCTTCCATTGACAGCTTCTTTCTGTGAATGTTATTGTAGCAGTTGAAGCCACAGTATATGCAGTAATTCTGGCAGTAGTTGGCAATATAAATCGGCGTAAATATGTACACTGTATTGCCAAAATGTTTCTTAGTTTCATTCTCTGCTTTTCTTGCCATCTGCTCTAAGTAAGGTGCTGCAGCTGGTGAAAGCAATGCCTTAAAATCTTCAATATTGCAGGTATCCTTGCTCAATGCTCTCTCAACATCTGCAGCTGTGTATGAATCATAGTCATACTCGTCCATTGCCTTTAAAACTTTATCCTTAATATCTGAATCAATTATTTCCATGTCATCAAGATATTTCATGTAATCTGTCCTGAATGACGGATCCTGCTCTAACTTATGTTTTCTCTCCAATGCGACCGGCGGAAGCTGGTCGCTGTCTATAAAATACACCTGATTTTCCTCGTTCATTGTTCTGCCTTCTTTCCAATACTTCTTTCCAATACTTCTTTCCCATATTATAAATGTTCTGAACATTATTTTTATATTTTAATACCGCCACAGGCAATATATAATATCCCTCAATTTCATGATTCTCTGCATACTGCGCCTTCGCCAAATAAATTTTAATTTTCTGACAGTCTAACCACATCTAGTACAGTGATTTCTAAATAACTATCCCAATAACTGTTCTGTTTTTCTGACTGCACATACCCACAAGCCTCGCCGTAAACCACTACGCCTGCATTTTTTGATATACACATTCAAAAAATATTCTGCGTTTTTGGGATAGTTATTTATGAAACACTGTACTATCGTAAGAATCCTGTCAACGGATCAGATGCGCTTCCGCCTCTTGCAAGAACTCTTCCCATACCTGTAAGATATGCGCTTCTTCCTGCCTCTATAGCTTTCTTAAATGCTTCTGCCATAGCTGGAACATTTCCTGCTGTTGCAATTGCAGTATTAGCCATAACAGCAGCCGCTCCCATCTCCATTGCCTCACATGCCTGCGAAGGCTTTCCAATACCTGCATCCACAATAATTGGAAGATCAATTTCATCAATAAGTATCTGTATAAATGCTTTTGTCGCCAGTCCATTGTTGCTTCCTATCGGTGAAGCAAGCGGCATAACACAGGCTGCTCCTGCATTCTGCAGATCTCTTGCAACATTCAGATCCGGATACATGTATGGCATTACAACAAATCCTTCCTTAGCAAGTATTTCTGTTGCTTTCACTGTCTCATAATTATCAGGAAGCAGATATTTGGCGTCATGCATAATCTCAATCTTTACAAAATCTCCACAGCCCATCTCACGGCTGAGTCTCGCAATTCTTACTGCTTCCTCTGCATTTCTCGCACCTGAAGTATTTGGAAGAAGTGTTACTCCCTTCGGTATGAAATCAAGAATATTCTCCTTATTCTCTGTATTAGCGCGTCTGAGGGCAAGCGTGATAATCTCTGCTCCTCCCTGCTCAACCGCCGCCTTAATAAGGTTCACATTATACTTTCCTGAGCCTAATATGAATCTGCTGTTAAACTCATGTCCTCCTAAAATTAATTTGTCTTCTTTCTTATCCTGTGTCTTGTTTTCCATATGCTCCATATTTCCTTCCATCATGAATTCCTCCTGTTATCTGTTTTTATTATGTTTCTGGCTGCAATTCTTTTGCTGGTATGCCCTCATTCTGTTAATTGTTTTTCCATTTTGCTGCTCAAAAACCTATAAAATTATATTTTCCGCCAAATATCGACCTACTAAAATTGAATTTTTGTATTTCTTGTATGTCTTCACCTATTCTTAACTTATCCGACATAGCTTACAAGCAGCCAGACTTCCTACATTCACACTAGAATCATATTAAATTTGTCCGCCGCCAACAAAATGCAATATCTCAATCACATCTCCATCAGCAATATCAACCTTGTCAAAATCTTCCCTATGAATTATTTCCATATTCTTCTCAATCACAATCCCCACAGGATCATATCCTGCGCCAGTTACATAAGCAAGAAGTGTTTTTCCCACAGCTTCTGATGCTTCATATTGCACTCCGTTAATCTGTACCATAGTAATCTCCATTCCGCAGGCACAAAATGCCGGAGGAATCGCGAGCCAAATGTCAGATTTGGCTCTGCGATAAAAGCTATT
>CAVKBP010000185.1:0-4422 GCA_963654395.1 Ruminococcus sp. CAG:382 | reverse complement strand
TCAAAATTAGTGTACGAGGAGGAAATTATCGCAGAGCCAAATCTGACATTTGGCTTGCGGTTCCTCCGGCACTTTGTGCCTGCGGAATGGAGGATTATTATGAACGAATATCAGTTTTTTTCACCAGTTGATGTTGTATTTGGAAGTGGAAGCCTTTCTAAGCTTCACACGCTTGATATGCCAGGAAAAAAGGCGCTTCTAGTTATAAGCAATGGCAAGTCCGCCAGAATGAATGGCTCGCTTGACAGAACTATAGACGAGCTTAAACAGGCTGGTGTTTCGTATGTGCTCTACAATGGAATAGGCGCTAATCCGCTTAAGTCAGCGGTTGAAGAAGGTGCAAGGATTGGAAGGGAGAATGGTGTTGATTTCGTTGTTGCGTTAGGCGGCGGTTCAGTTATGGACGCAGCTAAGAATATTGCAATGTTCATTCCACAGCCATCGGATAATCTGTGGGATTATGCCAACAGTCCGTCAGGTGGAAAGCAGACACCTCCTAATAAGATGCTTCCATGGATTGCAATTACAACATCAGCAGGAACAGGCTCAGAGGTTGATACAATCGGAGTAATCTCTAATCCGGATACTAATGAAAAGATTGGTATTGGTGGAATGGCAGGCATGTTTGCAAAGTATGCAATTGTTGATCCGGAGCTTATGAAAACAGTGCCACCGAAATTCACAGCATATCAGGGCTTTGACGCTCTTTTCCATTCAGTTGAGGGCTATATAAGCAATAAGCATAACCTTATGGGAGATATGGTTCAGCGCGCTGCGATTGAAAATATCGGACATTATCTTGAAAGAGCTGTAAAGGATGGTAACGACATTGAAGCAAGAGAGCATGTTGCATATGCCAACACAATGTCAGGTTATTCAATGGTTGTAACATCATGTATATCAGAGCATTCAATGGAGCATGCAATGAGCGCATATCATCCGGAGCTTCCGCATGGCGCAGGACTTATTATGCTGTCTAAGGAATACTTCACATTCTGGATTAATAAGCATGTATGTGATGAACGCTTTATTGATATGGCACATTTTCTTGGAATGGAAAATGCGTCTAAGCCAGAGGATTTCATTACAGCACTTCTTAATCTGCAGAAGGCATGTGGAGTTGATGACCTTAAGATGTCAGACTTCGGAATAAAGAAGGAAGAGGCAATGACGCTGGCAAAGAATGCAAGGGCAACAATGATGAGATTGTTCGTGAGGGATCCGCAGGAAACTACTGATGAAGAGATTGCGGGTATATATGAGAGAGCGTATAGGTAAGGTATAAAAGCAACCGATATATAATCAAAAACGGTCGAAAAATCAATCGTAAATGTAACGACATCGTATGCTGCAAAAGTAATATAAGGTGTCGTTATTTTTATGGTATAATCTGGATATTAATTTAACAAATCGGGAGTTTTATATGGTGTGTTTGTAAAAGAGGTTTAGTAAGATATTGGTGCCTGTCTATAATATTATAGTTGAAATTACATTATATGATTCAGATGGAAACGAGTTACCAGACAAGATAGAGCATTCAATAGATAAAATTAATGCAAATGATTCTGTGGTAATAAGAGAAGAAATAACTAATAATTCATCAATGGGGAATAAGGTTTCAGCCATAATAAAATCATATAATGTAAAATAACAAATAGATTATTTACATAATATGGAGCGCATAATACCATCCCCACCCTTTAAAATTCCCACAACCCATGTTATAATCAGTTATCATCAGAAAACGGAGATATGAACATGAGCGTAGTAAAGGAAAAGCCAAAGTGCAGGATTCTTAAATTAGCGGCGATGCTTGCCATAACTATGGGTATTGTAATGGCATTTTACGGATTTTATATTATGTCGGAGTTGTATTCTTTTTCATCATCAGACGCAGGAAAAGAGCTGTATACGGTAGTTAAGCTGCTTAATATTGCATTCATAGTTGTTATAGTGGAAGGCGTGTATTTTGCAATAGCTGGATTTTATGGAATGACTAATATTGGGGCTGCTGATGCGGTGCATAAGATTAAGGTATATGGAATTGTCATGACTATTGCAGGCGCGGTTGACCTGATAATAGTATTTGTGGTGTCCAAGTATTCGATAACAGGAAAGGCGCTTCTGCTTATATGTCTTCCGGTTATTATAGGAATTATGTATATTGCCGGGGCATTCTATAATGAGAAGCTGATAAATAATAACATGGATGGTGATAGCAATGATTGATCCGAATGGAATTATGCCGCTTAACTTTTTCAAATACAAGGGCGTGTACACCGGACAGCACAATGGCATGAGATACATGATTAAACAGACAGGCGAAAAGCCGGATTTAAAGCTTTCGGCATGTGTGTGGCGCGGACCATACGCTTCCTGCGCGGTTAAGGAAGAGGATAAGACTGCAGAAACATTTGAACTGACAGAAGAAGGCAGGCTTGCTGCTGTTGAATGGATAAGGCAGCAGTACGAGGAAAGGCTTGAATACTGGAAAGCAGCGCCATCAATTAAGGACGCTGCTGTGATTGTTCACGAATGAAAAGAATAATATACACAATGCTGCATATTGCGGCACCGGTAAGCAGGAGAGTGAATTCTTCTGCTTCTTTTATTATCAGACCGAACACAAGGCGGCATATGATTCTTGATGAAAATATAGAGATAACCGCAATGCACAAAGGCACAATTATGCTGTCAAAGGTGTCAGGCTGGATGTCAAGCTTTCTGTATATGTTGATAATATAAAGCAGGCTCATGCATATGTTGCTGGCCAGCACGCCGTACAGATAGCCTGTTATGCCAAGCTTTGGAATGAGCAGGAACACGCAGGCAAGCCGTATAATAATTCCAACTATATTAATTATAAATGTAAGCGAAGTATGCCCCATGCCATTAGCTACGCTTGTAAGGCTGATTTTCAGGTAAAGAAAAGGACACAGCCATGAAAGAATGCAGGTATATATGTAAACATTTTCTTCGTGAAACATCATTGCACCGAGGCGCGCGCCATAGTTGATGAATAAAAATGTGCTTATGATACCTAGACTCAGACACATGGAAACCGTTCTTTTTACTGTCATGGCAAGGTTGTCTGACAGAACATCCGAGCTTTCGTCAGATACCTTAGGAAGAAGCATCAGTGCAAATGAATTGGCTGCTGTACAAGGGAAAAGCACCAGAGGCAGAGCCATTCCTGTAAGTATGCCAAACTGGCTTATCGCATCATCCTTTGACAATCCATGCATGCACAGAATTGCAGGTATAAGGATTGCTTCCGCACCCTCAAGAAGATGCATCACAGTATGATTGGCATTAATTGGAAATGCGTATTTAATAATATAGCTGTACTCACGCAGGGAACAGGACAGCTTCTGCGTCATGCTTTTGTTGTGAAGAGATTTAAAGAAAAGTGGAACGACACAGTACATTGCAGCGGCAGATTCACCCAATATGTTGCCGGTAACTGCGTCGGCAATTGATAATGAAGATACATTTTTAATGCGGACAAAAAGCAAGAGAGTGCCGATACGCACAAGCTGTTCGATAAGCTGCGAGGAGGCAGGCACAAATGCTTTCTTCTGGCTGTAATAATAATTCGATACGCAGTTATGCACGCACATGAAGGGCAGTGAAAATGCAGCTATGCGGATAATGCCCTCACAGCGGCTTTCCATGAATATGCGGTCTGCAATGAAATTACTGAATACAAGAAATAAAAGCATAACGGCTGCGGAAAGAGCAAGGGAAATCCGCAATGCACAGAAGAGCCATTTTAAGGATGGCGACGAGGCTGAATATTTTGAGACTGATACGGAAAATCCGCTGCAGCACACTGCAAATGCAAGTGCAATCAGAGGCATGCACATCTGGAAAAGCCCGACTCCTGTGGCACCTGCGTAGGTAGTCAGGAGTATCCGGAAATAAAAGCCAAGCAGCCTTGTGAGGACACCGGCAGTTGTAAGTATAATGGCGGATTTGAATATGCCGCCCTTTAAAGAAAATTGATTATTCATAGCAGACACCACAGATTGACTTGTTAACAATATATGCCCTGCCTGAATACAATATTATAAGGAATTGCAGGGTGGAAATGTGATGATATATATGGACAATGCGGCGACAACTGCCATCAGAAGAGAAGTGGTGGAGGCAATGCTGCCATATCTTTGCAGGGATTATGGAAACCCGTCGGGTGTGTACAGATTGTCTGAGAAAGCTAAAAATGTAGTTGAGGAATCAAGAAGCCTTATTGCGGATATTATAAATGCTGACCATAACGAGATATTTTTTACATCCGGTGGAACTGAAGGCGATAACTGGGTTGTTAAAGCGGAGAGCCTTAAAAGGAGGCAGGGGCATATTATAGTTAGCTCAATTGAGCATCATGCAGTTATGGAGTCGGCGCTGTGGCTTAAGGAGTAT
>CAVKBP010000184.1:0-4427 GCA_963654395.1 Ruminococcus sp. CAG:382 | reverse complement strand
AGTATATCAGCGATCTATACATTAATCACTACGCCATGTTTTGAGGCACTTACCATATATTCATCATATATGGCGATAACCTTATTCATTACCTCGGGACCAGGAGCTCCGAGTGTGAGTCTTTTATCTACGCAGGTCTGAAGGCTTATTGCCTCGTAGATATCTTCGTCAAATACCGGGCTGACAGCCTTGTATTCTTCAAGCGAAAGGTCATCAAGTGCGATATTTTTCTCAATGCACATAAGAACAAGCTGACCGACGATACCATGTGCTTCTCTGAAAGGAACTCCCTTCTTAACAAGATAGTCAGCGGCATCAGTAGCATTAGTGAAGCCGTTCTTGGCTGAATCCTCCATTCTCTTGTTGTTGAATTTCATAGTATCAATCATGCCCTTGAAAAGGCTTATGCAGCCCTTGGCTGTGTCAAATGCGTCAAATGATAATTCCTTATCCTCCTGCATATCCTTATTGTAAGCAAGAGGAATACCTTTCATAGTTGTGAGAAGGCTCATAAGTGCGCCATATACTCTGCCTGTCTTGCCTCTTACAAGCTCTGCGATATCAGGGTTTTTCTTCTGCGGCATAATAGAGCTTCCGGTACTGAAAGCGTCATCAAGCTCAATGAATCTGTACTCATTAGAATTCCAGATGCATATTTCCTCAGAGAAACGGCTTAAATGCATCATGATAGTTGATAATGCAGCTAAGAATTCAATGAGGTAATCTCTGTCAGAAACAGAATCCATGCTGTTAAGTGTCGGTCCGTAGAAGCCGAGTAAGGAAGCAGTAAGCTCCCTGTCTAATGGATAGGTTGTTCCTGCAAGTGCGCCAGCACCGAGAGGGCAGTAGTTCATTCTTTCATATATGTCATGAAGTCTGCTTCTGTCACGCTTAAACATCTCGAAGTATGCACCGAAATGGTGGGCAACAGTTACAGGCTGTGCCTTCTGGAGATGAGTAAAGCCCGGCATAAATGTATGCGTATTTTCTTTCATGATTCTTAAGATTACAGCCATAAGCTCTTTAAGCTCTGCGTCAGTATTAAGAACCTCCTGTCTTGTGTAAAGCCTCATATCAAGTGCAACCTGGTCATTTCTGCTTCGTCCGGTATGAAGTCTCTTGCCGGCATCACCAATCCGCTCGATAAGAGTTGCTTCCATAAATGTATGGATATCCTCATATTCATCAGTGATTTCAAGCTTTCCTGACTCAATATCAGCAAGAATGCCCTTAAGACCTTCTACAATCTGCTCACTTTCACTTTCGGGAATAATTCCCTGTTTTCCAAGCATGGTAGCATGTGCAATGCTTCCCTCAATATCCTGCTTATAGAACTTCTGGTCAAATGAAATTGACGCATTGAAGTTGTTTACAAGCTCATTAGTTTCCTTGGTGAATCGTCCACCCCATAATTTCATTTATAAATCCTCCTATCTTCATTGTCTGTTAAATTATAAATCTGATATATCATCATCTGAATCCAAGGATTCAAGATTATCAAAATCATCCATGTTTTCAAGAATCGATTCCGCAGAATTAGTTTCTGTGATATCAGCTTCTGAAGTATCAATTTCCGCAGAATTGTTTTTTGTAGAATTAGTTTCTGTGGTATCGGCTTCTGCAGTATCAGTTCTTGTGGTATTAGCTTTTGCAATATCAACTTCTGTAAAATTGGTTTCAGCAGAAGCAATTTCTGAAGTATTAGTTTCTATAGTATCAGCTTCCGTAGAAGTAGTTTCCACATCATCAGGTTCTATGTTTTCTTCTATAGAATCAATAGAAGCAACAGAAGCAGCCCCTGCCGGCAGCCCCAGATATTTCTTTAAAGGAACCGGCCAGCCCTCTGTCTTTATCGTGCCATTCTTTATAAGACGCGATGACACATATATGCCAATCAAAATAATAATGCTTAATGCCGTTAAAACACAACCCAGAATTAAATTATGAGGAACATATTTTAACTCAATAGTGTGCATTCCGGAAGTAACATCAACACATAATAAAGCATTTTTCCATACAAATGTGTCTACACGCTTACCATCTACATATACTGACCATCCGGCATCATATGGAATGGAGAACAGCACTGTTTTGTCAGAGGATAAGCTGATTGAGCCTTTAAAATGAGTATCTGTATAGGAATCAACCTGATAGCTTTCTTCGTTAAGTATGTTATATGCCTTGATGAATTTATCTGAATCAAGTATATAGGCAGTAAGATTCATTCCGGTTTCAGCAGAGATTTCTACAGAGTCAGACACTGTGACATAGCCTACATCAATTATTCTGTTATTGCTCTTTAAGTTACTGTAAGTATAAGATTTGTCCGAATTATTCAAAGTAACTGTTACATAATCCACTGACTGGTTGGCAACTACAAGATACATGTGACCATTCTTTTCAGGTGTTATAGTACAGTCAGAGTCGTTAGGAAACTTGCCGGCTACAGTGAATACATCACTTATTCCTGTCATGTTCTGAATCATAAGATTCTGGTTTTCAATACCATTGTTGGCAGTCATGAAATTCATCTTGGAAGCTGACTGTTCATTGATGGCGAATCCAATAGGAAGAGTGTAGTTATTCTTATATATGAACTCACCGTCACTTCCTGTATAGTAGCTTCTTAAGTTACTTTCTGCAAGAAGCTTATTGCTTATAGTATATTTGACAGAAAAAAGCATATCAGTTACCTCTGTCAGTCCGTTGCAGCCGTACGCATTAGTTGAATTCTCTAAGCCGAGGTATTCAAAGAGCTTCGACATACCTGCATTACATGTGGATGAAAATGTAGATATAGTCTTATAGTTGTGCCATGCACCGTCATTTTTGGTTCTGGCACCGAAAAGCTTATCCATCCGGTAAAATGAATCATCGTCGTCGGCAACTGTCTGTGTAACAGTCTTTACCGCATCGTAATCCAGAAGATATGATGTACGGCTTGTTGTGCCGATTCCTGTTGAATCCATGTTAAGAGTACATTCTATCACAGATACAGAGAATGTGAGCAGGATTACAAGCGGTGTCTTAAGCTTTGCATTATTATTAATAAACATAAGAAGTGCATATAAGAGTATAAAAATACCGCTGACATATGCAAGCTTGAATGAGTATGAGCTTCCATCAGTCATGAAGAGCTGTTCAAAAAGAACGAGCAGACCGATTGAAATCCATAATGAAATACCAATCTGTTTATTTGATAATTCCCTTATATTATACACAGCCTCAAAGCACATAGTGATAAGAAAGAATATGTATATGAAGGACTGTCTGCATGGAAGACTGTTAGGAAAATGCAGACCATGCCATATATAGTTAGGTATATTTAAGTTAAATGCTGTCAGAAAAATCAGAAGAATTATACATTTTCCGATTTTCTCGCGGGCATTGACTTTACTGCACATGACATATAGCGGAATAAGCAGGAATACAGCTACACCGCAATATATATTAGGGAAATGCTCAAGTCCCAGATGTACAGGAACATTAACTAACTGTCTTACGAGCATTGAAAGAATACCAAAGTATTCCTTAAGCTCTGCCGGAAATGATGTATCACTGGATGCTGACAGAGAAAATGTATAAAGCTCCGGAAGCAGCAGGCATGCGCCAAGTCCTCCGGCAAGGAGTGAATATATGCAGAAATTAATGAATTTCTTAACATATTGAAGTACACTCCGCGGACCATCATATGAAATCATAAGTACGATAAAGTAGATAACAACTGAAAGACATACCATGATTGCAATATAATAGTTGGTAAAAATACATAATCCAAGAGTTATGCAGTAGAAGATACATTTGTTCTCATTAACAAGCCTTTCAAGACCGAGCATTATAAGTGGTATTAAAATCACACAGTCAAGCCACATGATGTTCCAACTGTATGCTGCTATAAAGCCTGACATTCCATAGAACATGCCAGCTAAGGCAGCAACACAGTGCTTAGTGTTGAAATGCTTAGTAAGATAATAAGTCATTGCAAGACTGCTGCCGGCGATTTTCAATATGATAAGACTGTTCATAATCTCAATCATATATTTCTGTGGAAATAACACAATAAACCAGTTAGCAGGACTGGCAAGATAATATGCATATAAGGATGTAAAGTTCGTACCCATGCCAATATCCCAGGAATAGGTAAGACTTTCACCGTTCTTAAGCTTATGCCATAATTCTGAAAAGAAAGGGGCATACTGGTGATACATATCTGACCTGAGATAACAGTCGCTTCCCCATGGAAATATCCCTCTTGTATAATAGAGGGCTGTCATAATGATTAGTGGAAGCAGAAATGCTATTGCATAAGTCAGCTTAGAATTAAGAATAGATTGCTTTGAAGATTTCATGGCTTTCCTCCCTTAGCCCATAATGTTAACATTCTACCAAAGAACCCAAAATGTGTAAATATTTAAATAAAAATTAGA
>CAVKBP010000183.1:0-4473 GCA_963654395.1 Ruminococcus sp. CAG:382 | reverse complement strand
ACAAAAAGCCCTGCATACAAATGCAGGGCTCATACATCAATCGTTACCATCTCACGATATTCTTATATATCTGTTCCGATATATCATTGAAGCGACTCCATTCGCATGCTGGTGGCAATCTGACCATTTTATCTGATTCCACACATGTAATTCCAAATTACATTTATTTTATCGGTTCATCATTAATAATTCTTAACCCATTACCGAAACCATTCTACATCTCTTCTTAACACTTTAGCTGGAATTCCAGCACATGTACAATTTGATGGTATTTCTTTATTAACTAAAGCTGATGCTCCTACTACACTTCCATTACCAATCTTACATCCTGACAGTAATGCTGCTCCCATTCCGCACCAGACATGATTTCCTATAATTATAGGTGTCCTATTAGTTATTTCTGTTCCATCATTTTTATCAATTAATTTATGATTGCCTACATTTATCTTTATATAATCTGAAAACATACAGTCTTCTCCAATATTTATCTGTGACCTACAACCAGCCATAAGTATAACCACTATATTTCCAGCTCTATCTCTTTCCCGCCAACAAAGTCATTATCAAAACAAAATCCCTTAAGAATCTCCTTTGACACATCGCACATTCCATTCAGCATATTATAAAACGCCACATCTTCAATGCTTTCTCTTCTATCTCTCATCGGCTTTGTATATTTCTCTTTATTATCAGTCAGCACACTTTTATACACATTTATATAATCACTGATAAAATGGACTGCTCCGCAATTCACTTTTTCCTTTATGCCAAAATACCTCTGGCTCTTTCCATCTGCCTCGCATACAAGCCCCCCAACATCATCAATACGCCTTATCATCCCATGTGGTGCTGTTATAAATGTCTCTATGTACATGTTCTTTTTCTTTGCAAGACTTTTTTCCGCAGTATAATCATCGCCATACTGAAAGCAGCCATCCATAGATATATCATCTATATACACATTGCCTTTATCCAGACATACACTAAAGCAATAGCCTTTCGTCTTAATACCTGTTAGTCTCTGCAGATAATATTGGTTAGTGCCATAATATCCTAAGTCAACAGTTCCATAAGTCTGTTCTTTCTGCATATCACCATCAGCTTCAAGATACTTAAGGTAATTTCTCCGTTCTCTTTTTGCCTTTTCCGTTATTTCATCTTTATAGGGCTGAATCCACTCTAATATGCTCTGGCTGTCTCCCACTGCATTAATCTGTCTGTCATTAAATCTGGCTGTTGCAGCCGTAACTGTTATATCGAATCTTGATTTCATATAATCAGCAAATGTTCCTACATAAGGAAATGCAACAACTCTTTTTAAATCATCCTCATTCTCCATTGTTGCTATATATATGAGTCTCCTCGATATTGGAAGATAACACCAGTCCTGCTTATATCCGTCATCCAACAGCTCTGAAATAATACGGTAATCCTTCTCAAGGAAATATCCATCCCTTGCGAAGAATAGCAGTTTATCTATTCCATCCTTCCTTGAATTGTAATATAACCATATAAGAAATTTTTCAAACAATGGTCCATAGACACAATATCCATATGTTTCGCTGTCATCATATGATACTTTGCCATTCGTGCTATTCAATGCAAATGGACTGTTAAACAGCTTCGCAGCTATCAGCCCCATGCATATGCTGTCTGATACTGTATTAACAGATGATGCTAATTCTGATATCGACGAATTCATAAGCATATCCTTAGCACTCATAATGTAATATGACTCTATACCATATCTGGCTGGATTTTCAATGTCTCCTGTTTTGTTATCACCTATATGAAGGCACCTGGCAGCCTTACCAGTTATTTCAGAATATTTTTTCCACATTGAGCCTGATACTTTATCTGCATTTTTCTCACATGATATCCATATATGTTCGTCATCTGGAATTGTCACTCCACATTTATCTAATATGCACTTAATATCCTGTGATGAATAGTACATGTCACTAATAAGATATACTTCTTTCCCACATGCAAGACAATACTCATACAATTCTGCAATATCTTTCCTTGCAATGCATAATCCAGTGTCTGTCTCTTTCTCTAACTGCATAATATCTGCTATATTTTTATCCGTAAAATTAGTGCATTGCTTTATCTGCTTATATATTTCATTAATATCTGCATAAGCACCACATTTGGCAGCCACCTGCGCCCTTATACCGGCAAAGTCATAATCCAGCTTGAATTGTGTTCCAGCCTTTTCGCCTAGCAGTCTAAATACATCCTCGGATGAAAAAATTCTGCGCATTATCAATGTATCGAATATGTCAAATGAAACTATATCTGCCCCATCTATCTTTTCCTTTAATTCCTCATATGAGCTTTTCCAGTACTCATTCTGCTGATAGCTTGTATCATTATCAGACAAACCTGCCAGTCTTCCATCTGCATAATACACTGGAACTGTCACATCATTTGCAATTCTTTTATATATTATCTCATAGTTGGATGGATCAGAATTGATGATAATTGCATCAACATCAGCCTCTACACTCTTTATAGACATGACTTTGATTCCACACAGCTCTTTTCCGGCATTGCTTTCATCCCTGTCCAGAATTCCCACAACATTAAAATCAGTTATGCCTGGTAAAAGCGTTGCGCTGCGCCTTCCCATCCCATATATCGCAATTCTCTTATTCTTCATATCCGAAAATTTATGTCTGAAATTTTCAATCTCTATTTCATATTTTGACTTCTGTTCCATGTATATTCACCTTTGATTCAACACATTTATCAATTATTATCTACATCTATTAAATTGCATTTCATATCTATCACCTAATACTTTATTATCCAATATTATGGCAAAATAAAAAGCCCTGCACACTGTAATTCCTAATTACATTTATTTTATCGGTTCATCTTTGATAATTCTTAACCCGTTACCGAAACCATTCTACATCTCTTCTTAACACCTTAGCCGTGATTCCTGCGCAAGTACAATCAAACGATATTTCTTTTGTCGAGAAAAGTGAGCAATGCTCTAATCAACCTGTGTATCTGCATATATATTATTGTGAAAATATTTTTTATTTATGTATTTACATCGTACAAAACATATGATAGCATACATATATAAATATGCATATTTATTAATATCAGATGAGGACAAGACACTGGTGTATTAATTTATTTATGGAATTAGAAAAAAGGATTATTTTTGCGCTGCCATGCGTCAGATTAACGAAGACTCGTTATGTTCAAGTACATATGAGTACCTTAAAAAGAATACGGAATGGGTAGAGAGGTATGAAAGTTTCTTAAAGCAGAAAAGGACACTGCCACTGTTGTATGATCCATTTTTCAAGAAGATATTCAACCCTATCGAACGGAAAGACAGGCTATCAGAGCTTGTAAGCTGTCTGATGGGGCAAAAGGTTACTGTGCTTAAAGTTTTCCCGAACGAGGATTCGCAGTTTCTGGGTGTTATGATTATAATGGATATGGTTGTACAGATGTCAGATGGAAGCAAACACTTCCATTATAATTACATCATGATAAAATATATTTAGAATTGTAAAGGAGAAGCTATTATGTCAAATAAAACTATAAGACCCAAAAAGGAAAAAATGATAGAACAAGTTGCAGCAACAATGGCTATAGAAAATATGCCATTATCTAATGATTGTTATAAAAATTTAAGAGCTATGGCATCTGGAGAAAAAACTCGTGAACAAATCACTCAGGAAATTACTGAAAAATACAAAAAGAAGGTGTTAGAAAATGGATGATAAATACTGTTATCCTGGAACTGATGTTTTAATAAACAAATTAGGTACTCGAAATCCGCAAACATTGCTTGAAGCGGAGATTGAATATACCAGCAAACAGCTCTATGCTTTACAAGAACATCCAATCAAAGGGAATTTTGATTTCAAACACCTGTGTAAAATTCATCAATTCATCTTTGAAGACTTGTATGACTGGGCTGGACAGCCAAGAACTGTAGATATTGGTAAAAGCGGTTCATCATTTTGCTATGCTCAATTTATCCAACCATCAGCAGATGATATTTTTAAATCTTACTACAAAGATTGTTATGCGACAAAAGATAATAAAGAAAAATTTGTGCATGTTCTTACAGAACACTATGGAGACCTCAATGTTTTACATCCGTTTCGTGAAGGTAATGGTCGTACACAAAGAGAATTCGCAAGAGAACTTTGCGAGCATTGTGGATATAACTTTGATTTAACACAAACCACTCATCAGCAAATGCTGACAGCCAGTGTAGCTTCTTATTATGGGGATAATACAAAACTTGAAGAAATCTTTCAACAGGTTGTTACTCCACTTGATGATACACATTCCAAACGTGTACAGCAGGCGTTACAAATTTTATCAATGGATGATATCCCATCTAACAAGACTGACGATTATGAATGTAAAAGTTAATAAAAAAATAATTAGTAAAACATCCCTCTCTTCTGTCACAGTTGAGAGGGATGTCAT
>CAVKBP010000182.1:0-4479 GCA_963654395.1 Ruminococcus sp. CAG:382 | reverse complement strand
CATTTGGCTCGCGATTCCTCCGGCACTTTGTGCCTGCGGAATGGAGCAAACTTGAGATGCCTTGAAAAGCAGGCAGGAATGGAGATTACTATGGAAGACAATAAGGATTTTAAAATGCCACAGAAGAGAAGAATGGGACCTCCGGGAAGAGGAATGGCACCTGTTGAGAAGGCTAAGGATTTCAAGGGCTCAATGGGAAAGCTCATAAGATATATAGGAAGCTATAAGCTTGCAATATTATTTGTTGCGATTATGGCTGTATGCTCAACAGTATTTTCTGTTGTAGGTCCTAAGGTTTTGGGTAAGGCGACAACAGCTCTGTCAGAGGGGCTTGTAAGCAAGATTAATGGAACTGGTGGAATTGACTTTAAAAAGATTGGAACAATTCTTATATTTGTTCTCTGTCTGTATGGCGCAAGTGCGGTATTTAACTTCGTACAGGGCTGGATAATGACAGGCATTACACAGAAGGTCTGCTACAGATTGAGGAAAGAGATAAGTGAAAAGATTAACCGTATGCCTATGAAATATTTCGAGAGCAGGACATATGGTGAGGTGTTATCAAGAATAACTAACGATGTAGACACATTAGGCATGGGACTTAACCAGAGTATTACAACAATCATTACATCTTTAACTACTATGATTGGTGTGCTTATTATGATGTTAAGTATTTCGCCTCTTATGACACTTATTGCAATTATAATTCTTCCGATATCTGTCGGACTGATTTCTTTCGTAGTTAAGAGGTCGCAGAGGTACTTTAAGATACAGCAGGAATATCTTGGACACATCAATGGTCAGATTGAGGAAACCTATGGCGGACACATGATTGTAAAGTCCTTTAATAAAGAAAAGGATATGATTGATTCATTTAATAAAACTAATGATGTCCTTTACGGTTCAGCGTGGAAGTCACAGTTTCTGTCAGGAATGATGCATCCTATCATGATGTTTGTAGGTAACTTGGGTTACGCGTGTGTAGCATTGACTGGTGGTCTGCTTGCTATTAAAAATGTTATTACAATCGGTGATATTCAGGCATTTATCCAGTATGTGAAGAATTTTACACAGCCAATCCAGCAGATTGCGCAGGTTATTAATCAGGTACAGTCAATGGCAGCAGCTTCTGAGAGGGTATTTGAATTCCTTGAAGAAGAGGAGGAAGACCAGACTGTCAAGAATCCTGTCTCTACAGAGGGAATCAAAGGATATGTTGATTTTGAGCATGTAAGATTTGGATACAATGAAGACCAGACTATCATTAAGGATTTCAGTGTAAATGTTAAGCCGGGACAGAAGGTTGCTATCGTAGGTCCGACTGGAGCTGGCAAGACTACTATTGTCAAGCTGCTTATGAGATTCTATGATGTTAATGATGGTGCAATTCTTATAGACGAACATAATATTAAGGATTTTAACAGAAGAGAATTAAGAGACGCATTTGGAATGGTTCTTCAGGATACATGGCTCTATAAAGGTACGATTATGGAGAATATCAGATATGGAAAGCTTGACGCGACTGACGAGGAGGTTATTGCGGCGGCTAAGGCAGCCAATGCACACCACTTTATCGAGACACTTCCGGGCGGCTATGATTGTGAGCTTAACGAGGATGCAAGCAATGTTTCACAAGGACAGAAGCAGCTTCTTACTATTGCAAGAGCAATCCTTGCAGATAATCCGGTTCTGATTCTTGATGAGGCAACCTCTTCTGTTGATACAAGAACAGAGGAGAGGATACAGAAGGCCATGGATAATCTGATGAAGGGAAGAACAAGCTTTGTCATTGCACACAGACTTTCAACCATCAAGGACGCGGATGTTATTCTTGTTATGAAGGAAGGAGATATTGTGGAGCAGGGAACACATGAGGAGCTTCTGGCTAAGAATGGCTTCTATGCTGACCTTTACAATTCGCAGTTTGAGCAGGCTTCTTAGTACAGTGTTTCATAAATAATGAATTTATTAATTAGATATGTGAAGAGGGCAATGCATGAATATACTGATTTGCGATGATGATAAGCTTTATGTCAGTATGATAAGAAAATATGTTGATGAATTCTTTACTGAACATAAGATAACTGATTACAGGATTTACGAATATTTAAGCGGGGATGAAGCGGTCAAGAATGGTGAAAGGATTGATATAGCATTTCTTGATGTTGAGATGGAGGGCATTAACGGAATCAGGACGGGTACAATGCTAAGGGAGAATAATAAGGACATAATCATATTTATTATTACATCCTATATGGGCTATCTTGATGATGCCATGGATGAGGGCGTGTTCAGATATATCAACAAGCCGCTGGATAAGAGCACGGTATTCAGAGGCATGCGGAAAGCCGTTGAATTATGCTATAAGAACCAGAGCAGAAAGGTTATGATTAAGAGCGCTGACAACAGTGTTATCGTGGAACAGAATTCAATTATATATATCGAATCGCTGTTGAGAAAAAGGCACATTTATACAGAGTCAGGAGAATATATAAGTTTTGAAAGTCTTGCGCATTGGGAAAATGTGCTTGACTGTGAAACATTCTGCCGTGTTAATAAATCAACAGTTGTGAATATAAGAAAGGTCAGCGAGTTTTCAAATACTTATGTCAGGCTGGAGGGCGTTGAAGGTACAATAGATATAGCGCGCGACAGGAGAAATGAGTTCAAGCAGAAATTATTAATATATCTGGCTGGACAGGAATGAGAATATGGAAATAGTATTTAGTTATGCTTTCGCTCATGTGATAGAGGTTGTTATACTGTGGATGAGCATGTTACAGATGTATGAGCAGCGGCATAAGCAATGGATTACCGGATTGATAATGATGTCTGGTTATGCAGTAACATTTGCAGCTTTTATTACGAGGAATATTTACTGCATAACCATTGCAAATATAGTGGCTCACATTATTGTGATATATGTATCATTCTATGCAAGTAAGGGGAGTGCGGTATTCTGGGCATTCATATACAGTGCAATAATGGCATTATCAGAACAGATGGTATTCTTCATTATCAAATATATTGTTGGCGTGTCAGATGTAGAACATAGAGGACTGCCGGTTATTCTTGTTGTAGTATGCCTTGGTGAAATGTGTTATTTCATACTTGTTGAAATAATGGTTTTATTAAGGAACAGAAGCAAGGTGTCGTATCATTGGGATATGTCGGTTGCATTACTTATTGTGATACTAAGTGCTACGATATTAGTTTTTGTGACTTATTATCTTATTGAAACCAGACGAAGCCTTAACACAACAGAGTCGATATGGATAGTTACAAGCTCAATAGTCATGGTGCTTTCGGATTTACTTGTGTTGTGCGTTAATATCGGAATTAACAGGAGAACTGCTGAAAATGAAAGCATGAGAATCCAGCTTGAAAAGGAAAAGTCAGATGCAAGATTTTACAGGCTTGAATACGAGAAGAATGAGAAACTTGAAATTTTAAGACATGACATGAATAATCATCTTAATACTATTCTTGCCATGGGAGATAATCAGGGAATAAAGGATTATATAGTTGACATAATGAATGAGTACAGCCTCGAAAGAAAAACCACATTTTCTCATAACAGTGTACTCAATGGGCTGATAAGCCAGTATGTAGAGCTGTGCAGCGAAGCAGGCATTAAATTTTTGGTTGATATACGGCCAGGAACGGTTGACAGTATTGCCTCAACTGATATAGTTGCTTTATTCGGAAATATATTATCAAATGCATACGAAGCAGTAAGTGCAGTTGATGATAGTGAGAACCGCTTTATTGAGCTGGTTGTAAAAAGAAAAAATAATGCCATATTAATTGTTGAAACTAATACATGTCTAAGACAGCCAGAGATGCAGAACGGGAAGTTTATATCGGATAAGAAGGACTCACATAAAAAGCATGGATTAGGAACTAAGAGCATACAGAAGGTTGTTGAAAAATACATGGGAAGCTGTGTGAATAAATATGATGTGGCAAAAAAGGAATTAGTTGTTTCAATAATGCTTGTAGATAAAAGAAATTAGAATCAGGCGTACTGAAGATGATTTACAATGACAGCCATACAGATATGCAGTGAAGTTAAATGTCGGAATATTGAACTGCACATCTGTATAGTTCAGTGTTATCGGCTTTAAGTACGCCTGATTCTATTATATTAGATATTTTAAAATATTAAAGGGCATTTGTCTTAAATGTAGGTTTTAATGACTTAAATGTATTTTTGTGGAGATTTCTGCCATGATTTATAACTGATAGGAATAATATTACATATAAGAATACTATCGAAGGGTAAGAAATGATATATAATAAATATTAATGGTGTTGACTAAATATTATCAATAGTTTAATTCGCAACATGCGTTATATATGTGCAATAAGCATGTATACTAAAATTTAGTAGTAATCATTCTAATGTAGAGGGGTTGCTATGGAGTATACTGATAGTTATAAAGCATTTTGTGAAAGATTGAGGATATCCAGAAAGCT
>CAVKBP010000181.1:0-4480 GCA_963654395.1 Ruminococcus sp. CAG:382 | reverse complement strand
GAATAATATTTACTTGTCAAAGTTCAATGCCAGAGTTTTGCTGGCATGATCACTCGAGATTCCGAGAGATCATTTATCTGTTATAAAGCTTCATAGCCTCTTTGCAGTACAATTTGCTGTTCTTATACCACATATACAGCCATTCACCCACAGCATTTCCTCTTGTTTCCTGATAAAGAGCCCATACATACCAGTAATATGCTGCTATTGAAACATATCCTATGTAATGTGCAAGTTCTTCCTTAGAGGGCTCTTTTCCAAGGTACTGCTTGATTATCTCAACAGCCTCATCATATGTGTATTCTGAACAGCATATGAATGTTCCAAGGTCGCTCGCCGGGTCATCATTACCCGAATACTCCCAGTCAATAAGGTACATTTTATTATCTTCATCTAAAAGGAAATTAGGTGAATAACAATCATTGTGACATAAGCATTTAACAGCCTTGTCATCTTTCATAACAACATCTTTTAACTCAGACATTGTATTGTAAAGGACTTTGAAGTCCTCAAAATCAGACTTTCCGATTTCATCAAGTCTCTTAATGAATTCCTCTGTCTTATTCCATATTCCGAAATCATACTCTGATACTATCTTCTTATCATGAAGCTTGCGCATCATCTTTAACGCTTCATCAACCTCAGCTCTGTTGTTGTAATCAAGTTCTCTTGCGTTCTTTATAAATTTGGAAATCTTCCAGCCTTCATTCTCATCAATATATATAAATGTGTCATCTAACCCAAGTCCGGCAGCCACATTCATTGAAAATGCCTCACTCTTTCTGTTGATGTACTTAGAAGTTCCATTGCCCGGGTGTCTGTATACATATCCCTGCGAGCCAATCTCAAACTGGAATGAAGTATTGGTAAGCCCTGCCTTGATAGCCTTGACATTAACGATATCCTTCATTTCACACTTTAATATTACGCATATATTTTTCAATATTGCTGAATCGGCATTGTTAATATATTCTTCATCAAAATCTCTTAATTCTTCAAGTGAATCAAATTCTCTCATCTTGTCTGCATCATATTTTCTTATATATAAAGCAAGTTCCTTAAGATGTTTTGCATATAAATCTTCCCATAGGCCTTTCTTGGTCTCAGGCTTGTCATATTCTGCCTTTAATATCTTAATGAATTTCTCACTGAACTGCTTGTCAAAATATACATGCCCAAGCATATACCACGCATTGCTGCCGCCAACAGAAACTCCTGTAATTCTTCCGTGGCTGTCACAATCCAGACAGTATTCGTCTGTATCACCTGCTGCATATACTGCTGAATAATATCCCTGATATACATATTCCTCAAATACATTATCAACGAAATAATTATCGCTTGAGCAGATATATGTATTAGAAAGCTTATCCAGAACCCTGATAAGAGTTGAATTATTATTGTATCGATAGTAATCTTCGTTAATTACTATCTTAACTGAGTATTTTTCTTCCAGATAAAAGAACTTCTCCTTCATATAACCAACTACTATTGTTATATCTGTTATGCCAGCTTCATGTAACTGGCGTATCTGTCTTTCTATAAGAATCTCTCCTTTAACCTTAAGAAGTCCCTTTGGTCTCTCATATGATAACGGTGCAAATCTTGATGACATGCCTGCTGCCATTATTATTGCATTCTTAACCTTATAAGGTTGTAATGCTTCCAGCCCCTTATCTGCAACTGTATACTCTGGTTTTTGAAATTCAACCATGCCTTTTCTTTGCAGACCGGTTATAAGCTTGTTAGCCTTTCCGAGAGAAATAGAAAGTTTTTCTGATATCGTTCTCTGAGTTACATTGCTATTTCCTCTAAGGAAAATAAGCAGGTCAAATTCTGACTTTGTTAGCTCCAATACTGATTTCTCCTTTTCATTTTTCATCTCAATTTCTTTATTAATGAACATGTTCATTAACACCTTACAACCTTAAAGTCAGGTTTAGTCAATACCAAATTTAAAAAAATTTATAAAAAGGGCGAGTAAAAAAACTTTCGTTTTTCACTCGCCCATAAAATCTCATACATCATAAGTTTTATCTATAGCCTGTAATTCGCGGAATGTATCAATCTCTATAATATCATCTTCCTTACATTCTCTTACATGCACCTTGTAATGGTCTTTGCAGAACACAAGCGGAACCTGTTCCCAGTATCTTTCCTTTCCGCCTGGCTGCTCATATACCTCCTTGATATCGTTAGACAATTTATGTCCATCTTCATCGTTCCAGTAAGATATTCCAACCATCTGCCAGCAGTCAAGACCGCCTACCTTCTCCTCAACAATAACACCATCTTTAACCGTAAAACACCAGTCATCAGTCCTGTCCTTCTTAATAGCAAGGAAATCAGATGTGTAATGATACTTAGTTATTATCTTAGGATTAGATATAAGTAAATCTGCCTCGAACACATACGCATTAGAAAGCATATACCTTGCAACTACAGATGACGATATATTGTTAGCCTCATTATATACAGGATTCTCAAGGTACTTTATCATAGGATACTTATAGTGAAGCTGATCGAACTGCTCTGCAAGATACCCCCTCACTATATATATATCATTAATACCAGCCTCGAGGCAGGCATCAATAAGTCCATCAATAATTCTCTTTCCATGCACTCTTACAAGCGGCTTAGGAGTATTCAATGTAATAGGAACCATCCTGCTTCCAAAGCCGGCAGCTATGAATACTGCTCTCTTCGCTCTATATGGTTCTAACGCTGAAACACCATCATTGGTTATCACACCATCACTGATATATCCTGCTTCTGTGAGCTCCTGAACCGTCTTATTGACTGTTCCTAATGAATAGCCTGTCTTTTCCTCTATCTTCCTCTGTGTAAGTGCCGCCCTTTCCTTCTCAAGCAATACTAATATATCGAATTGTTTCCTGGTTAATGTATTGTTCATTGCTATTCTCCTTCTCCCATCTATCCTTTCGTTCTGAAAAACTTGTGCTGTTTAATATAAAATGCTGCTCCCATAGCTGTCCACACAATCAGCATTATATATGATTCCTTGCAGAAATGCACGCCCGGTAATCCAGGAATTGGAACAAGCTGTAATACCATGAAAGCAACAGAGAATATAACACCTAATATCGCTGCCGGCTTAGAAAATGCTGTTCCATCCTTATCTCTTTTTAATGTCACCAGCGTACTTGCACATGTAAAGAAATATCCGATAGAGGCCCCAATTGCACTCATATCTACGAACCAGCCAAGAGCCTCTCTTCCAAGAACCGGTCCTGACAGGCTGACAATTATGCAGAATATCATAGCATTCTTAGGTGTTCCGTATTTCGCATCAATCTTTCCAAAGCACTGTGGAAGATATCCCTCGCGGCTCATAGAATACATAAGTCTTGATGAAGTAAGATAGAATCCCATAATACCTGAAAGCACAGCACATGAAACTCCTATACCGACAAGAATCTTTCCGCCAACTCCTAACAGTTCCTCTGCTGCAATAAGAAGAACCCAGTCTCCAGCCATTACTCTTTCAGGCCAGTTAGCTGATACAGCCGCAGATACTGTATTGTTACTTGTATATACGAAGCAGCCAAAAAGGATTGCAACTATCATAATTCCGCTGACCTTCTTTAAAGAGAAATTAAATTCCTCTGCCGCCTGTGGAATAGAATCGAATCCGACATATGCCCATGGTGCAATTGCAAATGTAGCAAGTATAGCGGACATTATTCCCTTAGCACCTGTATGTGCATATTGTGATATCTCGCTTCCCGTTGCCCCGGCTGCCATTGCCGCACTCTTATTAAAGCCCCATATCGGCTCCATATTAATGCCCTTAGTCTTGGCACTTATAAGCCCGGCTATAGTCAGTGATAATATGCACACAATCAGTAACGCACTAAGTATAGTCTGAATAAATCCAGCCTTCTTAACGCCAAGAATATTCAGGATACCGAATAACAGAAGAATTGAAATCGCCAGAAGCATTTCTCCAAAATATATCTCAAAGCCTGCTATTGAATAATGAAATCCGAATTTAAGAATATCTGCCGAGCCATCCAGTCCGTCTACTATAAGTGCAATCGCGGTACTGTTCATCGGAACATTTGTAAGATACGCAACTACAAGAAACCATCCGCATAGGAATGCCATATTCTTGCCAAAGCACATCTTAGTAAATGTAAACTCGCCTCCAGCCTGTGGATACTTAGGTACCATATATGCATATGAAAATGCAATAATTATCATAACAAGTGCACCAAGTGCCATCGCTATTGCTGTTCCCGCCACACCTGAATTAGGAAGGAACTTCTTTCCCGGATTAATGAATGAGCCCCATCCTACAATACATCCGAATGCAATAGCCCACACATTCATAGGGCTTAAATTTTTCTGTAAAACAGCGCCCTGTGTACTATTCATTTTATTATTTTTCTTCATTATAACCTCTATTCCGCAGGCACAAAGTGCCGGAGGAATCGCGAGCCAAATGTCAGATTTGGCT
>CAVKBP010000180.1:0-4632 GCA_963654395.1 Ruminococcus sp. CAG:382 | reverse complement strand
AAGAAAATGAGCCAAAGGTTTTAACTAACAATAATAACAAAAAATCTATGGGCGGCATGGGCAAGGCATAATTTACATTTACACATTTATACTAAGAAAACCGGAGCATAATAACTGCTCCGGTTTTTAATACATCAATATGCTTTAAGCTGCTGTCTTTTCAGAGTTCTTCTCGCTCTTAGCATAGCTCTTTACTGAATTAACTACGATGATTACACCGAGTACAATCAGAAGAATTGCGATTATGAGCTGAAGTCCGTTAGCGATAAATACCTTTCCCCAGCTTGTCTGACCTGCCGGAATTGTAACTGAAGCTGCTAACTTGATAGCGTCTATCATTGCAATCAGTCTCTGTACAAGTGCTGTAAATGTTACACAAAGCATGATGATAAGAGGAGGGAAAAGCATTTTGTTGCTTCGTCCTGTTACCTTTAAGAATACGCAGAGTGTAAGAATTACAAGAGCGCTTAATAACTGGTTGGCTGAACCAAATAATGGCCAGATGTTGGCGTATCCAATCTTAGTTAAGATGAATCCACATAATAAAGTTACGATTGTTGAGAAGTATGTATTGCAGAATAATTTTCTCCATGCCGGAGCATGCTCCATGTCATCTACGCTGAAAAGCTCTGTGAAACACATACGGCCGATTCTTGGTACTGCGTCAAGTGTTGTAAGTGCAAGTGCTGATACGCACATTGTCATAAATACTGTTGCTACATGTACAGGAACTCCGAACATTTCAAAGAAGCCTGCAACACCACGGCTGAATATCTGGAATGGTGTTCCGGAAGCTGCTGTACCATCTGCTGCTGCGGCTGCACCGGCTACACAGAGGGCAAGTACTGCAAGTAAGCTCTCAAGTACCATTGCGCCATAACCAACCTTTAACATATCCTTTTCATTTTCAACTGTCTTAGAAGATGTACCTGATGATACAAGGCTGTGGAAGCCTGATACCGCGCCACATGCAACTGTTACGAAAAGGATTGGGAACATAGTTCCTAGCTTCGCATTGTTGAAGCCTGTATATACCGGAAGATTCATTGTCGGGTGTGCAACGATTATTCCGAGTGCAGCGCCTGCAATCATTCCGATAAACATAAATGTTGTCATATAATCTCTTGGCTGCTTGATTAACCACATTGGAAGAACCGAAGCGAAGAAGATATATACAAATATAATGTAGCTCCAAGTGTCCTTGCCAAGCTCTATTGGAAATGCGATTCCAACTGCAAATGCTGCAATTATGAATACGATTCCCATCACTGCTTCCTTCCATCCGGACAGGTTGAATTTCTTCTGCACCAGACCGAATACTACAGCGAATACCATGAACATGATTGATACTGTACCTGCTGCGCCGTTAGTTGTGGCAAGTGCTGATAACTGTGATTTGCCATCAACTACTGTGTAGGCGTTAAAGGTTCCTGCTACCATATCTGCAAATGCTGCGATTACGATAAGTGTGAACAACCAGCAGAACAGTAAGAATATCTTACGTCCGAATTTTCCAATGTATTTTTCAATTATCATACCCATTGACTTACCGTCGTTCTTAACTGATGCATATAATGCACCGAAGTCTGTAACTGCTCCGAAGAATACTCCGCCGATAAGAATCCAGAGTAATACCGGAAGCCATCCAAATGCTGCTGCCTGGATAGCACCTGTTACAGGGCCTGCTCCTGCGATTGATGAAAACTGATGTGCAAATACTGTCAGTCCGTTAGTTGGTACAAAGTCTTTACCGTCGTTGTACTTAACTGCCGGAGTCTTAGCATTAGGATCAATTCCCCAGCTTCTTTCTATACCGCGGCCATATATCAGATATGCACCAACAAGTATAACTGCTGCGATAAGCAAGATTACTAATGTGTTCATAATGTCACTCTCCTATTGTAATATATTTGTAACCGTTTTAAGCCCTGCAAAATACTTTGCGCAAATGCTTTACACAAAATGCTTTGTGTAAAATGCTTCGCTCAATATGCTTTGTGCAAATGCTTTGTGCAATATGCTTTGCTCTCAATGGTTACATATTTTCACCAGTCAAACGCAGTGGATATATTGCTATTAACGCAAGAAACCTTCGCCTCTGCACCTATCCTCATTTGGATATCGTGCAAAGACGAAGGTTTTATTAATCTACTTCCGCGTTACCACTTTGCTTGCCGGATATTCGATATTCCGACCACTCTACTGCCACTGGAATCTGCCCTTTAGAAATCGACTCAATCCTTTTGGAATCTGCCCTTTAGATTCATCCTTATGGCATGCCCTGTTAACGATGGGTACCGGTTCTGACTACTAGATTAGATGTATGTATCTTTCACCAGAACTGCTCGCAGGTGAGGGCTTAATCATTCCTTACTGCCATCTCTCATCTAACGATAGCTCTCTGTAAGCGGTGATATGAATAAGTCATTTCCTGTTCCTAGCATTTGACTGTTGATTTGTACAATAAAATATTCCTTTGTGTGCAATTTGTCAACATAAAAATAAAACATTTATTAAAATTTTTTAAAGAACTTAGTATAATTAATGCATTCCGCCGTATTAATGCCTGTGTCCGGTCGAATCTGCTTAATATAATTAACACATTTAACATAATTAAGTAGATTAGATAACCATCCAGTCCTCGAACTTATTCGCATTTTCTACGATATTGACAATTCCGTCCGCGCCGTAGGTGAACGCCCTGTGGATGAATATATTAACTTCCTCGCCCTTCTTAATCGGGGCTTCCTCGACATTTCTTGTGCCGACTACATTTATACCATTGACATTGACAGTAATCTCAACCTCCTTGCCCATGAAAAGCTTGCCTACAACCACGCCCTTCTCAACAGACGCGGCTGAATCAACCCGCTCATCAAGCTTCGTGATGTTGACATTCTCTGGTCTTAACACCGCCTTGACTGAATCGTCTAACTGATTAAAGCCCTTGAGCTTATTAATCTGGTCAACATGCACCGGATGTCCCATGAATTCCGCCATAAATGCGGTCTTAGGCTCTCTGTATATCTGTCTCGGTGTGCCTATCTGCTCGATATGTCCCTTGTTAGTCACGATAATTTCGTCGGCAACCTCGATTGCCTCGTCCTGGTCGTGTGTAACGAATATACTAGTTATGCCGACCTGTGTAATCATGTCACGAAGCCAGCTTCTCAGCTCCTGCCTTACCTTCGCGTCAATCGCCGCAAATGGCTCATCAAGCAGCAGCAGCTCTGGATTAGGTGCAAGCGCCCTTGCAAATGCCACTCTCTGCCTCTGTCCGCCTGACAACTGGCTTGGGTATCTTTTCGCCATGCCCGAAAGTCCGACAAGCTCGATAAGCTCATCCACGCGCTTCTTAATGTCCGATTTTTTCCATTTATTGACCTTTAGTCCAAATGCAATGTTATCATACACTGTCATGTATCTGAAAAGCGCGTAATTCTGGAAAACGAAGCCTATTCCACGCTTGCTCGCCGGCACATCATTGACTACCTTGCCATCAATTATGATGTCGCCTGAATCAGCAGTCTCAAGGCCTGCAATCATTCTAAGTATAGTAGTTTTGCCGCTTCCACTCGGGCCTAACAGCGCAATAAGCCTGCCCTTCTCAATCCCGAGATTAATATTGTTGGATGCCTTAAATGTGCCATAAGTCTTGTTGATATTACGAAGCTCTACATAATTCTGTGCATCCTGCTGTAACTCTGCCATAATCTGTTCCGCCTTTCTGTCACTCCTGCTGCTCTTTCTCTACCTTCGCTGCTTGCTGCCCCTTGTATTCCAGCACGCTTCTAAGCACTAATATGATAACCGCCATCAGCACCAAAATTGCTGACACTGCAAACGCGCCAGTAAAATCGTATCCCTGATACAGAAGCTCTATATACAGCGGCATTGTGTTAGTCTTTCCGCGCAGATGTCCCGAAAGAACAGATACCGCGCCGAACTCGCCCATCGCCCTTGCCGTACATAGTACGATGCCGTAGAGCAGCGGCCATTTGATATGTGGAAATGTGACCTTCCAGAATATTGTCCAGCCATTAGCTCCCATAAGCGCCGCGGCTTCCTCCTCGTCCGTTCCCTGTGAGGTAAGCACCGGAATCAGCTCCCTCGATATGAATGGAAATGTTACAAATATAGTCGCAAGCACGATTCCCGGAACTGCGAATATAATCCTTATTCCCATCGCCTTAAGATACGGATATATAAAGCTCTGCCTTCCGAATGTAAGCACATATATAAGACCTGCAATTATCGGCGAAACCGTCAGCGGTAAGTCTATTAATGTAGATATAACCTTTTTGCCCTTAAACTGGAATTTTGTAATCAGCCACGATGCAAATATCCCAAAAAATGTGTTGCACACCACCGCGATAAGCGAAACCTCAATTGTCAGCTTAATCGAATGCAGCGCATACTTGTCAGTCACCGCTGCAATGAACACATTTATTCCTTTAGAAAATGCCGTATACATTACATAGCTCAAGGGCAGTATCAGCATCACAAATAAAAACAACACACTTATACCTATCAGTATCCATTTCAACGGACCAGAATCTTTTCTGATGTTCATACACTAACCTCCATTCCGCAGGCACAAAGTGCCGGAGGAATCGCGAGCCAAATGTCAGA
>CAVKBP010000179.1:0-4844 GCA_963654395.1 Ruminococcus sp. CAG:382 | reverse complement strand
ATTGCCGTAGCCACCGCTACGCCTCTTTCCTCCGCCTTGCATACGAGAAAATCATTCTGCGCCAATATAGCAGATATTTAATTTTCGCTGTACTAGTTATTTATGAAATACTGTACTAGTGCAAGGTAAGGAGGAATGTATGGCAGATATAATTTCAGAGATGAACAATATGACGGATGATGAAATCCGTATGCAGATTGCACTTATTGATAATGTCAACATACCTAATGCTGTCAGGGAGACAGGGTACAGGCTTATAAATGCGCTTGCCGGGGCTGCCAATGCATTTACGGAAAGCATAGGAATAAAGAATCAGATAGACTACGAGATTAAGAAGGTGTCAGACCTTGTAAGGGATGACGCGCTTAAATACAAGGCATTTGACAGGCAGAAGCTGGAACAGATGCTTTTGGACAGGCTGTGTCTTATGACACCGGATATACATAAGGATGAAGACAGGAAAAAAGAGACATATGAAAGAATGTCCAAGGCGATAATTGATGAGGCTGCTTCTGTATATATGATTAATAAATATATGTCACCGGCTCATAAAATCGAGGAAATAAGCATAAGATATAACAATGCCTTTCTGGATAATATCATGAGCCAGCTAAGGAAGCCTGACACATTACAGAAAAAAGAGTATGCAGAGCTGATAGGAAGAAAGCTTGGAATGGCATCCATGGATGTAAAAAGACAGGTTCAGAAAACGCTTATGCCTGAGAAATTCAATGGTGAAGGAATCATTGATGCGCTTAAGAAACAGAAGGATACAACGAAGCTTGAGGCAGTGATAAGGCTTCTGGGGTATGATGCATTTAAGACTCCTGAAGCGGAGCTTAGGACATTTTACCAGGCACTTAGGAATATGACCAGAATTTCCAGAATGCAGGCTGTCAGATATGTGTGGAAGATTAGCAGGTCTGGTGAGAAGAAGTTCTATGCGCCAGCAGATCTTATGCCGTCATATATTCCTGCCGGGGAAAAGGCTGCGGCAGATGAAGCCGGAAAAGAATATATGCTTATGTGCCAGCAGATGGATAAGGCAGGAAAAGAGCTTGACAGATGTATTAAGGATGAAGAAAATAAGCTGTCAAGGCTGGAAGATATGAAAGAAAAATATCAGGCTGCATTATCAGAGGGTGAAGAAATTCTGGGAAAATTCCAGAAGCTTGAGGCTGTCAAGGAAGATTACATAAAGAACAGAAAGACCGAGGCAGAGTCAAAGCGCTATTATGCGGAGGTCAACGAAACTAAGAGAGAGCTTGACTTAAGCAGGGAAGTCTGTGAGAAGAAGAAAAAGAAGCTGCATGACATTGAAAGAGATTATGAGATGTCAAAGAAAAAGACGGAAGAAAAGAGGGAGAATGCAGACAGGCTTGAAAGCATAGTTAAAGAACAGACACTAAGCAGGGCTAAAGAGCTTAAGTTAAAGTGGTGTGCATTTTTCTTTAAATTCACATTTGACGACGAGGTGTTTGAAAGTGCAGTCCGGCTGTTTGGCAGGGAGGAATTAAGGAATATTGAAGAAATCCTTAAGGAAGCCCATGATTCAGCCACAATGCTTGCTGTCGGAGAAGAGGGACAGATTAAGGCGTATACAGGTGGAAAAAGAACGGCAGTAATAACATATGAGGAACATAGAATTACAGGCATAGGCTGTATGTAGGAAGGACAAGTATGATGTATGAGAAAATAATAGACAGGCTGGACGGTATAGGGCAATTTGCTTCAGCTACAGGAGTACAGCGTGCCAGCAGACTGTTAAAGGACATGGGTAATCCGGAAGAAAAGCTTAAAATCATACATGTGGCAGGAACTAACGGAAAGGGCTCAGTCTGTGCATATATAGCGCAGATACTTAAAGAAAATGGCTATAAGACCGGACTTTTTACATCACCTCATCTTGTTGATATCCGTGAAAGAATTAGAATTAACGGCGAAATGATTTCTAAGGAGGATTTCGTTAAGGCTTATGAATATGTAGAGCAGCATGCAGGTGGGAAGCTGGCGTATTTTGATTATCTTTTCGGGATGGCAATGTACTATTACAGCAGGCAGATGGTTGATTATGTTGTCATGGAGACAGGGCTTGGAGGAAGGCTTGATGCCACCAATGCAGTCAAGCATCCGCTTATATCGGTTATAACAGCGATATCGCTTGAGCACACTGCAATACTGGGAGATACGATAGAAAAGATTGCGGCAGAGAAAGCCGGAATAATAAAGCCGGGAATACCTGTTGTGTGCAGCGGCATGGACAGGAAGGCAGCAGAAGTGATAAAGGAAGCTGCGGACAGTAAGGGCAGCCAGTGTATAGCTGTAGATGAGAATACATATGAACTTAAGCAAAATACATTTGGTTATATTGATTTTTTAATTCATAATGAGTATTATAAGAATGATTGCTTTAAGCTGGCAACGAATGCTTTATACCAGATGGAGAATGCAAGTATTGCACTTACTGCATGTGCGGTTCTTAAAAACAGTGGTGTGAGGCTTGATGACAGGCTTACAGGGGCAGCAGTGGGCAGGACACACTGGGCAGGCAGAATGGAGCCGGTCAGAGACAATTTTTTTGTTGACGGGGCGCATAATCCGCAGGGGATAAAAAGCTTTGTGGAGTCGGTGGACAGTCTATATGCGAATGAACATTTACAGGCTGCAACATTGCTTTTTTCAGTTGTAAGTGATAAGAATTACGACCAGATGATAAAGACGCTGTGTGGATGCAAGCATTTCAAATGTGTATATGTTACAATGACGGGAGGCGTACGGAAGCTTTCACCGGGTATAATTAAGGACACATTTGAAGCATATCTGCCGGGGATATCAATAGAAATATATGACAGTGTGGACAGAGCCATACAGGAATGGGATGGTGGGCTTATGTTTGCAGCAGGTTCTTTATATCTTGTTGGTGATGTTGTCCGCGCATTAGAAAGAAAGGAAAATAATCATGATTAATTTTGATGAAGAGATACAGAAGTTTCAGCCAAGCCTTGAAGTAGAGGACGCTGAGGATGCAATATATAAAAACGATGTTCCTGATATCACAGACCTGATATCGCAGATAATTGGTGGAAAGAATCAGGACAGACAGTGAGAGGTGTACATAATGAAATGTTTTAAATGTGGCAGCCTTCTTTCTGAGAATGATACATGTCCAAAATGTGGAGCAGATGTAAGAATCTACAAAAAGACAGCAAGAGTATCAGATGCATATTATAATGCCGGATTGTATAAGGCGAGAGTAAGAGATTTAACGGGCGCTGTGGAGAGCCTTAAGATAAGTCTCATGGTTAATAAGTATAATACGAATGCAAGAAATCTTCTCGGTCTTGTGTACTGCGAGATGGGAGATGTTGTGGAAGCACTCAGCCAGTGGGTTGTGAGCAAGAATTTTGCACCGGAGGATAATGTTGCCGGAGCATATATTAAGAAGATTCAGACTAACCAGAACAGATTCGAGATGGTGACAGGTACAATCAAAAAATATAATCTTTCTTTGAAATATGCCAGAGAAGGCAATCTTGATATGGCGGTCATTCAGTTAAAGAAGGTGGTTGCCAGCAATCCGCAGCTTATTAAGGCTCATCTGTTACTGGCACTTATATATATTAAGCAGAATGAGCCTGCAAGAGCCAGAAAGCTTCTTAATTCAGTTCTTGCAATTGACAGGAATAATACTCTCGGACTGATGTATAAGCGGGAAATTGAGGAGCGGATGGCTGCTAAGAAAGCAGAGAATTCATCAACATTTTTACCTAGAAGAAAGGAAAAGGATGTTGATAAAAAGCCTCTGAATGGCAATGATGTTATTCTTCCGCGCTCGTCATATAAAGAGCCAAGCAATGGTGCAATTACTATAATTAATGTGCTTGTGGGTGTTGTTATCGGTGCAGCACTTATATGGTTCCTTATTGTTCCGGCTAAGAACAAGGGACTTACACAGGATTACAAGAAGAGCCTTCAGGAGTACAGCGAACAGCTTTCTTCCGGTAATGTGGAGCTCAATTCCATGCAGAAGGAGCTCGAGGAAGTGAAGGCACAAAAGGATGCACTTGAGCAGCAGCTAGGTGTAGTCAATGGCTCAGAGGGAAGCAACAAGCTGTTAGTATCGGTGATTGAGGCTGCAAGTGCCTATATT
Source organism: Ruminococcus sp. CAG:382 (assembly GCA_963654395.1). Lineage (GTDB taxonomy): Bacteria > Bacillota > Clostridia > Lachnospirales > Lachnospiraceae > Lachnospira. The sequence continues at coordinate 694 of CAVKBP010000179.1, read as the reverse complement.
GCCAGCAAGCCTGACGAAGCTGCCAATAAGCTTGTTGATGTAGATGTCAGTGCGCTTCCAAGTGAGTCAGCCAAGACATTGTATAACACAATAGCAACTGCTACATTCTCTTCAGCAGCACAGACCTTCTACAACACAGGAATGACAGAGTATTACAGGTCTAACTATGAGACTGCAGCAGAGAATCTTGTCAAAGCATACAAATGTAACAACAGTGCAGATTCAGCTTACTATGCGGCTAAGTCATATGTAGCCCTTGCAAAGACTGATGATGCCAAGAAATACTACCAGTACATTGTGGATGATTATTCGACCAGCGGATATTACAAAGAAGCAAGCGATTATATCAGTTCACATTGATGAAGTACTAAACGAAAAGCCCCCGGCAAAGAGAAAACTTTGCCGGGGGTTTTGCGTGAAAAATCTTCGATTTTTCACGCTCAAGATTTGCGCGTATGCGCAAATCTTGGGATGAATTGCACGAATTGTGCATGTGTGCAAATCTTGGGGTGAATTGCACGAATTGCGCTGGCGCGCAAACATGGGTTGAATTGAAATCTGGGTGGGGAAAGGGATTGCAAGCCTTGCGCTTTCGCGCGGACTTGGGTTGTTGTATTGAAAACGGACAAGAAAGGGGATTAGTGTGAAAAATCAGATTGATATCTGATTTTTCACACGGCTATTTGTGACGCAG
>CAVKBP010000178.1:0-4885 GCA_963654395.1 Ruminococcus sp. CAG:382 | reverse complement strand
ATCTGCTATTCCTCCATAGTTCATCTGATCGTAATCAGGCTATAAGAAAAATAACTTAAGCTGTTATGTGGGCAATATTAAGAGCCATGCAAAGTCTGCGTTCTGCGAATGCCTGTCTTCAGGCGGATAAGCAGTTTTATATGGCAGAGGGGTTCTTAATAGTTGTCGTTGTAAAATTTCATTATCTGGCTCTTAAGCCGTCATTAAGTCCTTCAATGTATGAGAGGGCTTTTTCTTTTCCAGATGAATTAAGCTTTTTATAATAGCCCAGCAATCTGGTTTCACTGTCAGATAAGGACTGAACCTGAATGATATTTCTTACATTGGACTTCATCATTATGTAGTCCATGCTTGCTTCAAATATACTGCTTAATTTCATGAGTGATGAGACACTAGGAAGGTGTCTTCCCTGTTCGTATGCGCTGATGGTCTCCTGGGAAACTCCAAGCTCAGTGCTTAATCTTACCTGTGTTATATGCTTTTCTTCGCGTAATTCGCGTATTCTGTTGTTGTATTCCTGCATCTGCTATTCCTCCATAGTTCATCTGATCGTAATCAGGCTATAAGAAAAATAACATTTTGAATGCTTAATATTAGTAGTGCATGTGGTAAAATATGACAAATATACAGGTTGTTATGGTAAAAGTAAGAAAAGCGAAAGAGCCATGACGAAAATTGTCATGGCTCTTTCAGAGAAGGAAATTATATGAGAAAAATTAAGAAATAGCTTTTTTAATAGCGTTAAAGGATTCCTTGCTTATATCATGTTCTATACGGCAGGCATCTTCTTCTGCCACCTTAGGATCAACTCCAAGTCTTGTAAGCCATGATGTAAGGAGCTGATGACGCTCATAAATCATCTCGGCAATCTCTCTGCCTGATTCTGTGAGATATATGTAACCTTCCTTGGTTACGGTTATATGATTAGATTCTCTCAAATTCTTCATTGCTATGCTTACGCTTGATTTCTTGAAACCTAATTCATTGGCAACATCTATTGAACGAACAACAGGAAGCTTTTTGCTTAACATTAATATTGACTCAAGATAGTTCTCTGCTGATTCATGTATAACTGACATAATTATATCCCCCAGTGGTGTATAACGATATTGATGAATAGATTATATCACGAATGCGCATTTAATGCAAACAGGTTGGATATAAATTAATTATAAAATTTATCATAAATCGGGGTAAAATATGGGCGGAAAGGGTTATCAGTGTTGCAAATACATGCAAGGCGGTTTAAAATATATGGAAATGTGTGTCAGATATCAATTATGTAAGAGGGTGTTTTTTTGAAGAATGGCAATAATGATAATATAGAATGGATAGAAAATATGAATGGAAATGAAGTTAATGAGGTGAATGAGTTATTTACGAAAGAGAATGTAGAAAAGATTTATGTTCCTGATATTGTGAAGGACGATCTTTTAAGCATTATAGAGGAGAAGCTTAAGAAAGCGGGCTTCTATTACAGGGTTGCATACAGGGTAAAGGCACCGGATTCCATGCTTAATAAGCTGATATTAAAGGATTACAGAAGACCTGGAACTGATAATCAGGATAAGAAAATGCAGGATCTTATAGGTATCAGGATTATTCTGTATTATACGGATGATGTTGATATTGTTAAGAATTTTCTGGACACGATATTCTCGATGCCGGGGGTATGGAATACAACAGAAGCTAACGAATATGAATTCAGGGCGATGAAGATTAATGGAATATTCAGGCTTCCGGGATATCTTAGCAAGACTATTGTGAATCCTGTGCTTGGTGATTATGTTGATGATACATTTGAAATACAGGTAAGGACTAATTCTTTCGAGGGCTGGCATGAGATTGAGCATGATATGAGATATAAGGGTTCAGCCTTTGGAACGGGTAATGAGGCTCTTGCAAGAAAGATGAACAGTATTCTTGCGACACTGGAGTTATGTGATGATTCGGTTGTCGGACTGATTGAAGATTTAGGACATCAGCATTATAAGGACAGAAAGTGGAATTATATGTTAAGATGCCACTACAGGCTTAAGTTTACGAATGAACCGCTGCATCCATATATTGAAGAAATATTTGATAAAGATACAGAGCTTGCCAAGAAATTCTATAAGTTCAAGCGGGAGCCGCTTATTAAGCAGCTTTGGGACAATACAGGTGACAGAGGACCGGAGATTACTGTTAATAATATTGTTAAGATAGTCAATCAGATAGGACCTGAGGATGAAAGGCTTAAAGAAGCATTTGTTAAGATAGAACATGAGAAGAAGCAGGAGACTGAAAGTGTTTCTAAGAGAAGAAAATTCGAGCCATTTAAGCAGCTTGGCTCTTATATGGTATTCAAGGCAGATACATATATTGACCTTAGCAATCTTGCCATGGCGGATGCATTCAGAAAAGCTTCGGGATACATATATTCATGGGTGAAGTCAAGATTTGAAGATGTATTTACTGACCTTCCGGATAGCGCAGCCACTTATGTCAATACAGAGCCGGGGTATACGGTTAATCTTTCATATGACGCAGATAATCTGTATTTTAAAGAGAAGACTACACATCTGGACACTAAGGTGCCGACAAGAGTATGGATATCTGAAGCTGTTGTGTGCAGGGAGGGTGACAGGCTGAAATTCACTGTATCTAACAGATACGCAGAGCCGTCAGACAGATACAGGGATAATGAGAATGTCCTGTTTTCAAGACCTAATTTCTTCGGTGAGATTGCAGATAATATTGGAATTGTTGATGTGGAGAGAATGAGGGAATCTGTAAGATATGTTGAGGACAGCAAGGATTACGATAATCTGACGACTCTTATCGGGGCTGAGGAGCGGACATTCCCAGTAATAGTATTCATAGCAAGTGATGGCAGATGGCTTGATAAGTTTGATATGAATTATTTCGCTTATCTGGTAGGCTATTATGCACATATCAAGATGATAAGAAGTCCATACGAATCAGGGAAATTTGCTAAGGATTATGGGCTTAAGATGGATGAATGTGAGGATTCGATAACAGTATTTTATCCGGGAAGAGAATCTTATACAAGCTATAAAAAGGATATATTCCACACTACATTTGAGGTAATCAAGGTTGAAAAGAGAAAGTACTGGAATGAGAATGGCTGCAGGGCATACAGAAGAAAGCTTGTCTCAGAGATAAGAGAGAATAATGTTCTATAATAACAAAAATAATAAAAATAATAAAAATGGCAGGATGGTAAAACACCCTGCCGTTTTATTATCTTGAATCACCCATGAAGAATAGTGCAACTGTTCCGGGACCGGAATGTGTTCCGATTGTAGGACATATGTAATTAATCCATATATTATCGATACCGAATCTTTCTTTGACAAGACCGGCAACAAACTGTGCATCCTCTAAGCAGTCACCATGACTGATGAATACGACATCATTCTTATCCCTGTATGAGCCTATATGTTCTTCCATGCGGTCAACCAGCGCGATAAGGGATTTCTTTCTGCCGCGCACCTTTCCGATATTGATAAGCTTTCCGTCGTCGCTTACATGAAGGATTGGCTTGATGCTTGCAAGAGTACCTATGATAGCAGTTGTTTTAGAAACGCGTCCGCCTCTGTATAGATGGTTAAGGTCATCAACCGTAAAGTTATGTACAAAGTTAAGAATATGTGCATTCAGGAAATCAATAATTTCATCCATTGAGCTTCCGGCTTTCTTCATTTCCATAGCTTTATATACAACAAGACCTTCTCCCATTGAAGCGGATAAAGAATCAATTACAACGATTCTTGAGCCGGGATGCTCATCCATGACCTCACTGGCGGCTATGCAGGCATTGTTATAGCTGCTTGACAGGGCAGATGAAAATGCTATGTGAAGAATATCGAAGCCTTCATTGACACGCTTTTCAAATATTACCCTGCAGTCTTCAGGATTACATGCCATGGTAGTCGGCATCTCGCCGTTACGCATGCGTTCAAAAAATTCTTTTTCAGGCATAATATTGTCTGTTCCATAGATTACTTCGCCAAATGCGTAGAAGAGTGTGTGGATATCAATGTTATTTTCTTTAACATAACTGTCAGGTAAATCAGCAGTCGTGTCAGTAGATATAAGAAACTCTCTCATAAATGTCAGATCCTTTCCTGATAAATTTTCTGATTTATAATAGCATTATTGAGCAGATATTCCAAGATGTAAGAAGGTTATATGCTGGAAAAATGCAAAAAAATGAGAAAGTGGGTTGACATGTGTGGAGAGGAATGATATTATACAGAAGTTGCAAAACAAAGCAGAGTATCCACTCTCACCTCAGCGCATACGGCGACTCGGGTTGATATTTAAGAATTACACATTTACACATCTGGTGTAAGACGGTGTTTTGATTAAAGGGAAAGTGGATAGCTGTGCTATTCACTTTAATTTTTTATATGGGGGTGTACCGCTATTAACGAGTTAATGATTAACGAACAGATAAGATGCAAAGAGGTTCGTGTTATTGGAGAAGAAGGACAGCAGCTTGGAGTTATGGCATTCAGAGATGCTTTAAACATGGCTAAGGATGCAGGAGTTGATTTAGTAATGGTTTCGCCATCGGCTAACCCACCTGTGTGCAGAATTGTAGATTACGGCAAGTTCAAGTACGAACAGCTCCGCAAGGAAAAGGAAGCTAGAAAGAAACAGAAGACAGTAGAAGTTAAGGAAGTTCGTTTATCACCTAACATCGATGTCAATGACCTTAACACTAAGTGCAACTCAGCAAGAAAGTTCATTGAAAAAGGTAACAAGGTTAAAGTATCATTAAGATTCAGAGGAAGAGAGATGGCTCATATCGATTCTACTAAGCATATCTTAGAGGACTTCGCAGAGAAGCTTAGCGATATAGCTGTTATTGAGAAAG
>CAVKBP010000177.1:0-4911 GCA_963654395.1 Ruminococcus sp. CAG:382 | reverse complement strand
GAGTTCCTGCATCCATAGTCTCAAGAAGTGTCGCACAACGGAGCAGTGTCGATTTACCAGAACCGGAAGGTCCAAGAATAGCCACAACCTCTCCCTCATTAACCTCCATAGATATATCCTTAAGCACCTGCGTATCGCCAAAGGATTTCTTCAAATGTGTTATCTCTAATAATTTCTTCATCTTTAAAATCCTCCTTAATCGAAATACTGCATGCGTTTTTCAAGTCTTTCCATAACCATTGCAACCAGGAAGTTGAAAATGTAGTAGAACAAGCCTGCTATGAAAAGCGGCATAATGCTTGCTGTTGAAGCCGCTACCTGCTTGGCAAGAGTAAACATTTCCGTATACGCAAGTGCAAATGCAAGTGATGTATCCTTTACAAGTGTTATAACCTCGTTAGTAACAGGTGGAAGAACTCTCTTTACCATCTGTGGGAATATAATCTTCCAGAAGGTCTGTACCTTGGAATAACCAAGCACCTCTGCCGCCTCATACTGTCCCTTAGGTATGCTTTCAATTCCACCTCTGTATATTTCAGCAAAATATGCCGCATAATTAAACGCAAATCCAATAATTACAGCATAGAATCTGTATGTCGCCGTAACCTTCATTCCAAAAAGATAATATGGTCCGAAGAATACAACCAGAAGCTGTAACATAAGAGGAGTTCCTCTCATGATAGATATGTATATTCTTGCAATCCATCTTACAACCGCAATCTTAGACTTTCTTATCTCACATACAAGAAGTCCCAGAGGCATTGAGAAGATAAGTGTTAAGAAGAATATTGCAAGAGTTGCTAACATACCAGATGAAAGCTGCTTCACAATATCCACAAGCCTTTTTCCAAATGATTCCTTAGTTACACTTGTGCTGTCAAGAAGGTAGGCACTGTCTGTTCCCTCTTCTCCAAGACATACACTGTCTGTAAGTCCCCATTTTTCTGCTATTTTGTCAAATGTGCCATCAGCAAGCATATCATTAAGGCTTGACTGTACCTCATCCCTTAATTCTGTATTGCCTGACTTAAAGCCAATTCCATACTGCTCTGATGAGACAGTCTCATCAAGCATGGTGAACTTGCTGCCTCTCTGTTCAAGCTGGTACTTTGCAACACCCACATCCATGCACACTGCATCTGCCGAGCCTGACTCAAGATTCATAAATGCTGAATTATAGTCAGATACCTGCTGGAGTGTCTTAAACTGTGCTGCAAGTGCAAGATTTTCCTCTGTAGCGTCCTCTCCTGTAAATGCTGCAAGAGCTGATGAATCCGCCTGTACGATAACAACCTTTCCCTTGAGGTCATCTAATGTCTTTATTCCTGAACCGGATTTAACTATAACGACCTGCGAATTATCAATATATGCCTTAGACCATGTGTACTCCGTCTCTCTTCCATTAATCGTGAATCCGTTCCATATACAGTCAATAGAGCCTGAATTAAGCTCCATATCCTTAGAATCCCAGTCAATAGGCTGCTTGACAAGAGTCCAGCCATTGCGCTCACACACCTCCTGTGCAAGGTCTAAATCAAAGCCCACATACTCTCCATTGTCATCCTTGTAGCCATACGGTGGAAACTCCGCATCAAATCCCACTGTAAATGTAGTTCGTCCCTCATCACTTTTTTTGCTGCTGCAGGCTGTAAACATTCCTACAATCACAGACAGCATTGCAAGCAACAGGACGGCTTTTCTGATATTCTTAGCCATATGAAAATCTCTGCCTTTCTCACTTTAATACGCTTTCACTTTACCACAGTAAATCAAGCCAGTTCATTATAACATGAATCATCAGATAAAAAAACAATAAATATTCTAAATTAATCCGAAATTTCTTAATATAAATATCCATACAGTAAGTGTCACGCTTGAAAGTAAGGTCGTAAGCACAATTACGCTTGATGAAAGCACCTCATCATTGTCCATTCCCTTAGCCATGACAAAGCTTGTAACCGTCGTAGGTGAAGCAAGCATGATAAGTATTGCCATAAGCTCCTGATTACGGAATCCCATTTTTACAGCTATTGGAAGGAATATTGCCGCGAGACCTACAAGCTTTATAAATGTAGCAGCAGCCGCAGGCTTAATTTTCTTAACTGCTTTCTTTCCCTCAAATGACGCACCTATGCATATAAGTGCTACCGGTGTGGCTGTCTGCGCAATATTATTGACTGTCTTATTAATAATCACCGGATATCTGATTCCGGCAAGCGAAGATAACAGCCCCAGCACAATTCCTATAATTATCGGATTAGTCACAATATTAAAGCACGCCTTTTTGATATTCTCTTTCTTATCCATGGATTTTGACGCTGTGCCGCCATGACACTCCGGATGTGCCTTAAAGGTAAGCACTACCACTGAAAATATATTAAACAGCGGAACTGCCGCAACTATCATAAGAGGTGCCATTCCTGTGCTCTGGTACATGCTCTGTATGAATGCCATTCCAAGTATCGCCGCACTGCTTCTGCATGAAGCCTGCACAAATGCGCCCTTCTGGGTATCATCCCGCATGAATATTTCTGTGCATATCCACACACCGCTAAACATTACTATCGTAACAATCATGCAATACAGCACGAAGCTGGCATCAAACTGCGATTTAAAATCTGCTGCCGCAAGATCCCTGAATAATAAGACTGGCAGGGAAACCTTGAAAACATATTTATTAGCCACATTTGCAAAATGATCATCTATAACGCCAAGCCGCTTTATTACCCAGCCGGTAATCATGACTAAGAATATCGGCACTGTCGCATTTATACTATATAAGAAGCTATCCATTGTTGTCTCTCCCTTTTATCATTTATTAATATCCAGCCAGTAGGTATGGTCAAGCGGTCCACTGCCACTGCCAATATTCAGTCCTGCCTTTAATGCCCCTGTAAGGTAAGCCTTGGCCGCCCCAATGCTTTCCTCTATTGACATGCCGCATGCAAGATTAGCTGCAATGGCTGATGACAATGTACAGCCTGTTCCGTGTGTATTGGGATTATCAACTCTCTCCCCATTAAACCACACTATCCTGCCATCAACGCACAGGCAGTCATCAGCCGTATTAACTGCATGTCCGCCTTTTACTAAAACAGCCGCATGACCGCCCTGCATCTTAAGCTTCTCATATATCTTTATTGCCGCTTCCTCCATTGACTCTGCAGCATTTACAGTCATTCCTGTAAGCACCTCTGTCTCCGGAATATTCGGTGTAATCACATCTGCCAATGTCATCAGGCGTTTCTTTAGAGCCTCTTCTGCGTCCTTCTTTATAAGCCTGCTTCCACTCGTTGACACCATAACAGGATCGAGCACAATATTTTTTGCTTTATAAGCGGTTAAAGAATCCGCTATCGTTTCTATAAGCTCCTTTGATGCTGTCATACCTATCTTGACTGCGTCAGGATATATATCTGTAAATACCGCGTCTAACTGCGCTGTAAGAAATTCCGGTGAAACCTCTGATATTCCGGTAACTCCTTTAGTATTCTGTGCTGTAAGAGCTGTAACTGCAGACATTCCATATACCTTATGTGCAGCAAAGGTTTTTAAGTCTGCCTGTATTCCTGCTCCACCGCTGCAGTCACTTCCTGCAATTGTTAATGCTGTGTTCATGTGCAATCCCTTTCTATAGATATTCTTATCGCTTAATGTGCCGTTCCGGCACATGCCTGTAGCTCATTCTCCAGAACTTTGTTCTGTCATTATTGCAGTGCTGCCTGCACAAAAAGAGCACCGAGTTAACCTCGGTGCTCTTAGTGCAGTCGGCGGGACTTGAACCCGCACCCAAGCAATATGGACTAGATCCTTAGTCTAGCGCGTATGCCAATTCCGCCACGACTGCTTGTTTTATTGTGTGTCGCTTGCTGTTCGCTGACGACTTGATTATAATATCATCAAGTTCCTATAATGTCAACAACTTTTTTGAAATTTTTTAAAAAAGTTTTTTGAATTTAAAATTACAACTTTTTTCATCATTCATATTGACACATTTTGAAATCTCTTATAAAATATCAATGTTGCGTAACTTATATCAGTTCGCTACACATTATATATGCAGAAGTGTCGGAATGGCAGACGAGCAAGATTCAGATTCTTGTGCGGGTTACCGCGTGTGGGTTCAAGTCCCATCTTCTGCACTTGTAAAAAGAACCGTGTGATATTTCATCACACGGTTCTTTTTGTCTTGGCTTATACAAATCTCCATTCTTGCCTGCTTTTCAAGGCATCACTACTTTCCTTTTCAATATCTCCTGCATAACGAATGCCTTACGCATCTCATTCCTGTCAAACTTCAGCTCATCACTAATGCTCTTTCCTGATGTCTGGCTCCTCGGGGCAATCTCATCATTATATTCATGCCCACAGTCATATTGTGTAAATGTATATCCTCCTGTCATATCAGAATATGTACCAGTGCTTCCTGCCTCCATGACAGGTGAATGAAACTCTGCCTTATCAAAGGTTTTTCCCTGAAAATTGTTTCTCTCGCGAATCTGCTGCTTGAGCTTTTCAGTTTCTTCACTTGTCATCTTCTGGCTGCCGGTATATGGCTGAACCGGCGGCGCTGCATCTGGCTTTCCGCCAAAAGAATTCACCTTATATGGTTCAGCCTGTGTATCTGGTGCGTCATTTCCGGCTTCTTTGCTAAAATTAACACCATGACTTAATGAACCATGGGTTAATGCTTCGTCAGCAGAATCTGAATTCTGATCCTGCTGCACATTCTGATTATGCTCCTGCATATTGCGCTGATGCTCCTGCACGCGCTCCCGTTGCATTTTCTTCGCACTTTTCACATTCAATAAAACTATGACTATCATTGAAGCCCAGATAACTAATACTGCCATACTATCTCCATTCTTGCCTGCTTTTCAAGGCATCTCAAGTTTGTGCGCAAGCACAAAT
>CAVKBP010000176.1:0-4943 GCA_963654395.1 Ruminococcus sp. CAG:382 | reverse complement strand
CAGCCTGTCAAACAAACTGATTCCAATAGGTCCATAGAATTCTATACTATTTTTCTTCTTTGCCTGTACTTTCAAAAAACCTCTTATATATTTACTAGAAAAGAAATCTAACTGGCGTTCATCCATTTTTTCTTTATGAGAAAGTATTACATTTACCTCAAGCTGATAATCCCTCGCTTTAACTTTATATTTCGCCATAACTTTTCCCACTTCTTCCTTAATCTCTCAGCATTTTTTCAAGTACCCATCTTCCATCTTCATACACTGCACTTCCATTGATATAGTAATCAGTTAAATGATTATATGTATATGGTCCCTGATAATTTACATTAATAGTGAATGCACACTTATTATCTGAATTAGCATTCACTGTAACTGTATATCCGTCCCATATTACATAATAACCACCACCTGCCATATAATTACTATCGAAATACAGCTCTCCATTCAAATCTGTATATCCCGGATAACCAGTTGTTATATAGTAATCTGCCTGATTTTTTGAATAAACTGAATAGACTCTGTTTAAAAAATCTGCATAATCAGCGAACACATTTGTATCTACTTTTATATATGTTCCCGAAGTTTCATTAGTCAATATCGTAGGTGAACCATTAAATACAGACATAATCATAAAAATGTTTTCACTGACCAGTTCATTGAGTTTATCAATACTTATAATATTCTCTGTTTCAACATTATCAGCTTCCTTTATTGATTCTTCAGCCTGTACCGTTTCTTCAACAACAGCCTCAGTAACTATTTCAGTTTCCATTTCCGTAATTGCTTCTGTAGCAGCTTCTGTTGACTCTGCATTACTCTCACTGTCAAGACTGCTTTGCTGCTTTTCTTCCGATTTAGAAGAAGCCGTTTCATTTGCCATTTCCTGTGTTACCTGTAGTGATTTACTATCTGTTTCCAGTCCATCTTTTGAATTGTTATTTCTGATACTGATTATCAAAATAACTATGACCACAACTAACACAATACTTAATATTATTTCAGAACCTATCAACGCATATTTCTTCATATATTACTTAACCTCTAATTGTTCATAGTTTTGTGGTGTCAAATAATTATAATTAATATCTATCTCCTCTGCGCCATTAAAATAGTCAGCATAATTATTCCGCTCTATCGAACTTGTTTCGACCACTCCAACTTCTACATAGATATGATTTATTTCATCATATCTGTATAAACGATATGGCCAGAAATCCATTTCATTTAATGGGTGAGAATATAAATCTTTCACATAATTATTATCATATATCTTTGCAGTTACATAGAATTTAGACATTTGATATATTGATTCAGCATTCTCGTCATAGCCAAAAACATATACTGCCATATTTGCTATAAAAGTCTTGGTGCTCCTGAACAACAATTCATCCTTACCATCATTGTTTATATCCATGATTGCAAACTCATTTCTTTCCATTTCACCATTATCACAGTAAAATGTGCTTCCATCAGGCAGCATTGCATAATCATGTATATTATTTAATGCTTCTATGTACGCTTCTTTTCGCAATGATGAATAATCTTTCTGATATTCACTCATAATTTCCATTTGCGACGCTGCATTATCCGATTTACTCTCTGGCTCAATTGCAGCATTTGACATAACTTCTGTAGATTGTTGTTTTACATCTCTGCTGTTTTCTATCTCTGCATTATTGTTTTTAAATTTTTCATTAATACATGCCAAAATGATTATGCAGATAACAAGTACCGCTATAAACCCTAGCAATCCTATTTCTATTTTTCTTTTATTGTCCATTAATTTCCGCCTTTTGCTCTTCCACACATGCAAGAGGTTTCATATGCCGGATGAATTCTATTGCATCCCGGACACTTCCATCCACCTTTAGCAATTATTTCACTTTCCCTGTCAGCTTCAGACTTAAGTACTCCATTAACATTATATTTGCAATCTGAAGATTCTTTTTGTTCTTTTAAGTAATGAACATCTTCCATCATCTGACAGAATGCCACCATAAAAATCCCCATTACATACTCAAAGAACATGATTAATACCAAAATCAATAAGGCTATCAAAAATTTCCCAAAATTAAAATTACTTGAACCATTATATTCAGAATACATTGAATATCTGGTCACTGTGGCATATTGAACGCAATATATCAAGCCAATGATAAATGTTACTATCAATTCAAATACCACATACACCTTAACAATACTTAGTGCCTTACTTCCCGCATTTTCAAACATAACATTTTCCTCCCAAGAATTTTTTAGATTGTTCACATATAACCTTGTTTAATTATTCTATATTTTATAAGCATATTTTCCTATAGCCATTGCACGAAATGCTGTTTTAGCTTCACGAAATGTATAATAAAATCCCCCTGAAGCGGTTCCATATTTTTTACCACTTCAGGGGGATTTATCTGCATTTTATTCACTTTATTTTCATCCTATATACTCAAAAAAATTATCTTTAAAATCTTTTTTCTTGTTCCTTGCTATCATAAGATTAACCGACTTCTTCAGATATGCAAGCACAACCTCGTCCTGTTCTATCCGTTTGACATAATTCATATTCACTAATATACCTTTATTAATACAATAAAAGTAATCAGGAACCTTTGAGCGTATACTCTTAAATGGCACATAAAATGCCTGCTCTTCATCAAGTGTATGAACGATGGTCTTATGAGCGTCGCTCTCTACATATACTATTTCATTCATTTTCACTCTGAACACTGTATCATTATAGCCAAGTACCAGTTCGTCTCTTAATTTTTCTTTATCTGCCTGCAGCTTATCAAGTATCTTTCCAAGACTTTCAACATCAACAGGCTTGTTCAATACGCCGAATATTTCAACATTATTCCAGAACAACTTTTCTATATATTTCATGGTGTAGGCAGTTACACATATTATTCTGGCACGGCAGTCCATATCACTTAACATCTGGACATATTCCACGCCGCTTTTCATGCTTTTCTCCCATTCCATATCCATGAACACTGCATCATATTTCCTTTTGTCCGCCCTTACCTCTGAAAATAAATGTTCTATATCATCATACAGATCTGTTATTACATCTGCATTGACTCCAGCTATCTTCTCTTTTATATCCTCTGCATGTTCAATGTAATCATCACATATTGCAATTCTCATATCTGTGCTCTCTCTTTATATTCTTCTCTCATATTATCTAATATTTCTATTGCCTTTTGTGGATCAGTGACTGCCACTGCATTTACAACGGTTATCCGGTTAATATAATCATGCCTTAGCTTTGCCATATTTTCATTCTGTAAAAGAATGCTGTCCAGTCTTTGCTTCTCCTTATCGCACACTTCCTTATATTCCATAAGATACTGTTTCCTATGAAATGTTATGCTCCTGATAATAATAATTGCAAGTATTACTATTGTAAATAAGTTCACCATTATAAAAATGCTTGTATTAACGCTGAGATTATACTGTGCAGCTATTCTCTTAACATAACTGGGATATATTGAACAGTAGCAAGCCAAAAACAGAATAGCAAATATACCTTTCACATCAATGTATATATTATCTATGTAATTCTTCAACCTCCGCATTATCTGATACAGAAGAACATCCAGCATCAGGATAAATATCAATTCAACCATGCTCATTGCAAGAAAAGAATCTGAAAAAATGTTTCCATCAGAACTGATATTTAGTACAACCAATATTGACTCTGCACTGAAACATATAAATATCATAATGCCATACGCTAATATAAATTTATAATAATTTCTCTTTAGTGCTTTCAGAAATATTGCGAAAAATATTATGTTATTTAACAGTATCAATGCCAGATCTAATTTACTGTTTGTCGGCACAAAATACTTTACATTTCCTACAAATACGCCAAATATGAGCAGCTCTATGAATAATTTTTTCAAACTGATTTTATATTCAGGTATAATAAAAAGTGGGAATACTGCCGCAATATTTACCATGCTTATTATGATCCAATTAATTGTTACTCTCATACTGGTGCAATCTCCTCTCCCTTATCTGAACACAGTATAACCTTAGCAGTATACATATTTTTACTTATAACTGTATTGAATTGCCCACCATATTTCGCTGCAATATCTTTAACAATAATTCTTCCCCAGCCATGCTCTCTTAAAACTGAATTTTTGTCATTTCTCTTCACTTTCACCTTACCTGCATAAGAATTGACTACTTTAATAATCAAGTACCCCCCCCGCATGCTCAGCGACAATCTGATATATTTTCTCTGTGATTTCTTATCTGCCTTACAATAATTGTACGCATTATCAAGCAGATTCAGCAGCACCGATGACAGTGACAGCTCATCTATTCCTATAATGGAATTTACATCAACATCCACCTCAAATTCTATATCTGTACACCTGTTTTTCATCAGATATATTATCTGATTTACGATAGTATTTGAGCAATACTCCCTAACCCTCATATCTGTAACTGTATTTCTTATATTATTATCAAGCTGCTCTGCGGAAACATTTTTTATAATTGCTGCCTTGATTTCTTCTATACTTTCTATTGATTTCTGACTGAAGCCCTGATATATCTTCAGCACATCTGTCTGGTTATCCCTCAGCACCCTGTTATCTTCTATCTTACGGAATTCTTTCTTCTGATTCCTCATATCCGGAATGTCAAATGTAATATACATATACAGATTACAAAATGTGCTTCCCACAAACCATGATGTCAGCATCAAGGCTGTGTTGGTTCCGCCCGGAATAGCATATATGCACATAGGATACATTATTGCCAAAGGCACAAACACTGATATGTTAATAAGATTCCTATTACGCTTCTCTATCCAGAGCTGCACCAGCACAACCATATACACCAATACCATCTCTGAAATTAACGACAGCTTATAACTACTGAAATCTACATGCATGGCAAACAATCCCAATTCTATAATATAG
>CAVKBP010000175.1:0-4954 GCA_963654395.1 Ruminococcus sp. CAG:382 | reverse complement strand
GTATTAAGCATAAGAAAAAGGCAGAAAGCGACATAAAGAAGGCATGGGGCAGAAGGGCTGTATTCAGGGGAACAGATGAAAGCTTTGAATGCATATCCCATTATGCTAAGATGAATCCAAGCGAAGCCGCAATAGATGATATAACCTGGAATGACCTCGGCATGGATGATGTGTTTAAATCAATCAACAACACTAATTCATCTGTCGGACAGGAATACCTGTATAAAATGCTAAGAGAACCTGTGGCAGATGTAACGAAGCTTGGGGAGTTAGACAGGCTTGCGGATGAATTTACAGCCAGCGAAAAGGACAGGCTTACAGTGCAGAAGATATTTAAGAATATGGGAAAGAGCCGTAAGGTTGCGGTTACAGATTATATCCAGTATATAATGGATATAGAACAGGGAAGCAATCTGGTGCATTATCTTGCATGGATATTGCTTATAGCGTCTGTGCTTGTTACTTTGCTTGTAACACCGGTGCTTGGAATATGGCTTATAATTGCCGCAGTTGCATTTTCTATCATCACATATTACAGGTACAAGGCAGGGATTGAGAATTATTTCAAATGTATCAATGTAATTGTCAGGATGGCTTCAGCCGCCGAGGACATATGTGACAGTAATATAAGCTTTCTTGAGCCGGAATGCGGCAGGCTTAAGGAGATTCTTAAGAGCTTTTCCAAAGTAACCAGAGGCTCATGGATGATTGAATCGGGCAATATAGATGGCTCACCGGTGGAAGTGGTTCTTGATTACTTAAGAATGTTAACTCATATGGATATTGTGAAATTTAACAAGGTGACTAAGCTGATAAATGCAAGAAGCGAGGACGCATATAATCTCGTAGATACGCTCGGATTTATAGAAGCGTCAATTGCAGTTGCATCCTTCAGGGCGAGTCTTCCGTTTTACTGTAAGCCACAGTTTGTGGATAATACTAATAATTTAGCTGTTAAAGAGGTGTATCATCCACTTATAGATAATCCGGTATGCAATTCAATCTCAACTAAGGGAAATGTGCTGCTTACAGGTTCTAATGCGTCAGGTAAATCAACATTTTTAAAGACGATAGCAATAAACAGTATTCTGGCGCAGACTATAGGAACGAGCCTATCAAGGGAATACAGGGCGCCGGTTTACAGAATCTATTCATCAATGGCGCTAAGGGATGACCTTGCTAATTCTGACAGCTACTATATCGTTGAGATTAAGTCTTTAAAGAGAATTCTTGATGCGGCTGGCAGAAAAGGAAGACCAGTGCTTTGCTTTATTGATGAGGTGCTCCGCGGAACTAATACGGTTGAAAGGATTGCGGCATCGTCAGAGATTTTAAAAAATCTTAATACTGACAGGGTGTTATGCTTTGCGGCGACACATGATGTCGAGCTTACATCAATTCTTAGAGACTGTTACAGCAACTATCATTTTCAGGAGGAGGTTACTGAGGATGAGGTCAGGTTCGATTATAAGCTGTATGATGGACCTGCAACAACGAGAAATGCTATTAAGCTGCTTAATGTAATAGGGTATGATAAGAATATTATTAAGGGCGCAGAACAGAGGGCACAGCATTTTCTTACAGAGGGAAGCTGGAAATCTTGATAAATGCAGTATCCTGTGATATTATGGACAAATATAGGACTTAGTGTGATAACAGCGCTAAGCCGTATGGAATGGAGGTTTTAGAATGGTTGGGTTAGTTAGTATGCTTGTAGGCGAGATTGCCTATGAGACAGTAAGATTTATTATAATGCTTGCGTTACTGGTGCTTGCAGTATTCACAGGCGGTAAGCTGCGCAAGGCGGCAGATGCTAAGAAGGCTGCGAAGATGGCAGCAGCACAGAATAATGAAAAAGAGATTACTGAATAATCAGGAGGAAGTAAAAAGTGCAGTACAGAGGTGTGAATGAATTAAGAAGATTATATCTTGATTTCTTTGAGAGCAAGGGACATTTGAAAATGAAGAGCTTTTCATTAGTTCCGCATAATGATAACAGTCTGCTTATCATCAATTCAGGTATGGCTCCGCTTAAGCCATATTTTACAGGACAGGAGATTCCACCAAGAAGAAGAGTTACAACTTGTCAGAAATGTATAAGAACAGGTGATATCGAGAATGTAGGCAAGACAGCAAGACATGGTACATTCTTTGAGATGCTTGGTAACTTCTCATTTGGTGACTATTTTAAGGATGAGGCTATCCACTGGTCATGGGAATTCTTAACAGAGACTGTCGGACTTGATGCCAACAGATTATATCCATCTGTATACCAGGATGATGATGAAGCATTTGATATATGGAACAAGGAAATCGGTATTGCACCTGAAAGAATATTCAGATTCGGTAAGGAAGATAACTTCTGGGAGCATGGCGCAGGTCCTTGTGGTCCATGTTCAGAGATATATTATGACAGAGGCGAAAAGTATGGCTGCGGCAAACCGGGCTGTACAGTAGGCTGTGACTGTGACAGATATATGGAAGTATGGAACAATGTATTTTCACAGTTTAACAACGACGGACATGGCAATTACTCAGACCTTATCCAGAAGAATATTGATACTGGTATGGGACTTGAAAGACTTGCTGTAGTTGTACAGGATGTTGATTCTATCTTTGATGTTGATACATTGCAGGCACTCCGTGACAAGGTGTGCGAGATGGCTGGCGTAAAGTATAAGGAGGATGAGAAGCAGGATGTTTCTATCCGTGTCATAACAGACCATATCCGTTCGGTAACATTTATGGTAAGCGACGGAATTATGCCATCTAACGAAGGCAGAGGCTATGTTTTAAGAAGACTTTTAAGAAGAGCTGCAAGACATGGAAGACTTCTTGGAATAGAAGGAAAATTCTTATCTAAGCTCTGTGAGACGGTAATAGAAGGCTCTAAGGATGGATATCCTGAATTAGAGGAGAAGAGAACATTTATTACTAAGGTTATCTCTGAGGAAGAGGATAAGTTCAATAAGACCATCGACCAGGGCTTAAGCATTCTTAATGATATGGAAGCCGAGCTTGCTTCTAAGGGTGAAAATGTATTATCAGGAGCGGACGCATTCAAGCTCTATGATACTTATGGATTCCCTATTGACCTTACTAAGGAGATTCTTGAGGAAAAGAATATTACAATTGATGAAGCCGGCTTTAATGCAGCTATGGAAGAGCAGAGAGTCAAGGCAAGAAATGCGCGTAAGGTAACTAATTACATGGGCGCAGACGCAACAGTATATGATGAGATAGATCCTGCAATAACAAGCACATTTGTTGGATATGACAAGCTCACTAACGAATCAGAGATTACAGTTCTTACAACAGAGGAAGAGGTTGTTGACGCTTTATCAGAGGGCGATAAGGGAACTGTTATCGTGGATGAGACTGTATTCTATGCTACTATGGGTGGTCAGGAAGGTGACAAGGGTGTTATTAAGACATCCGAGGGTGAATTCACAGTTGAGACTACTATTAAGCTTAAAGGTGGCAAAATCGGACATGTCGGAGTCATGACTAAGGGCATGATGAAGACTGGGGATACTGCTGTAATGTCGGTAGATCCTGCTTACAGGGCTGATACATGCAAGAACCACAGTGCAACGCACCTTCTCCAGAAGGCTTTAAGAACTGTTCTTGGCGATCATGTTGAGCAGAAGGGCTCTTATGTTGATCCTGACAGATTAAGATTTGACTTTACACATTTCCAGAGCATGACTAAGGAAGAGCTTGCTAAGGTTGAGGATATCGTTAATGAAAAGATTGCAGAGGCAATTCCGGTTGTTACTGATGTTATGACAATTGAGGAAGCCAAGAAGACTGGAGCTATGGCACTTTTTGGTGAAAAATATGGCGAAAAGGTAAGAGTAGTTTCCATGGGAGATTTCTCTAAGGAATTCTGTGGTGGTACTCATGTTGCCAACACAGCTAATATCAGACTTTTCAAGATTGTGTCTGAGGCTGGTGTGGCAGCAGGCGTAAGAAGAATTGAGGCTCTTACAGATAAGGGCGTTATGAAGTATTATGCAGGTCTTGAAAAGACTATTGAGGAAGCAGCTAAGGCAGCCAAGGCAGAGCCTGTACAGCTTGTTAAGAAGATTACAGCCATGAATGATGAGATTAAGTCTCTTATGAGCGAAAATGAAAAGCTAAAGGCAGAGCTTGCCAACAACGCCCTCGGAGATACAGCAGGAGATATCAGGGAAGTCAACGGAGTTAAGTATATCGCTGCTAAGGTTGACGGCGTTGATATGAATGAATTAAGAAACCTTGGCGATAAGTTAAAGGGTGAGATTGGCTCAGGCATTGTTGTTATCGTCAGTGCACAGGGCGCAGACAAGGTAAGCGTTATCGCAATGGCAACAGATGATGTTATTGCAAAGGGCGCCCATGCCGGTAATCTTATTAAGGCACTTGCACCTATCGTTGGCGGTGGTGGTGGCGGCCGTCCTAACATGGCTCAGGCTGGTGGTAAGAATCCGGCAGGAATAGATGAGCTTATTGCCAAAGTACCTGATACAATTCTTTCACAGATTGGCTAATTAAGGGTTGACGATTCTAAAAAATATGATATAATATCTTTTGTGCGATTAGCAAATACCCTATTTATGTAGTTTGCGCACAATTTGCAACAGAAGGGTGGTCAGGAAGTAGTATGTCAAATGTCATCGTTAAAGAAAACGAGTCTTTAGATAGCGCATTACGCAGATTCAAGAGAAACTGTGCTAAGGCAGGCATTCAGCAGGAAATTCGTAAGAGAGAACATTACGAGAAGCCAAGCGTAAGACGTAAGAAGAAGTCAGAAGCAGCTAGAAAACGTAAGTTCAACTAATAATATTTTTGACATGAGGGAGCGGTGTTTATCACCGCTCTTTTTTCGTTACAGTTCACTCGTCAACTTGTCAATGGAAAACCGATGGTATAGACTAATCTTAGTCAAAACCATCGGTTTTCTCAGCTGAAT
>CAVKBP010000174.1:0-5007 GCA_963654395.1 Ruminococcus sp. CAG:382 | reverse complement strand
TATCGTTACAAGCTTGTTTCCTGCCGTTCAAGTGAAAAGAATAGATATCAGAATGCTCTTACTGTTTGTAATGTTGCATTAGATTCTGTTGTTTCCGATATCTTTGGGAAGTCATCCACATCCATTATCGACTATCTGCTTGAACAATCGGGTTCATCCATTAACCACGAAGAAATCGCATCTAAACTCCTTCGGCGTCTCAAATCCAAAGAAGATGCTGTTATACAATCCGTCGAAGGATACCAGATGACTGATACCCAAAAATACCGTATGCGCCTTGTCCGCACACATATGGATTATATCACAGCCGAAATCAATGATGTTGATAAAATGATAGAAAATATGATTTCTTCTAATCCTGATTTTGAAAATGCTGTCCAGTTCCTCTGTACCATTCCGGGTGTCAAACGTGATAGTGCAATCACTATCATCTCCGAAATCGGTACTGATATGTCTCAGTTCTCAAGTTCCAAACGTTTATGCTGCTGGGCTGGTCTTACACCAGGCAACAATGAATCTGGTGGTAAGAAAAAATCTGTTCGGATTACACGTGCCGGAGTCTACCTCAAACCTGCATTAGTACAGTGTGCTCATGCAGCCGTAAAATCTGACAAATCTCCTTACTACAAAAAGAAATATGAATCTCTTGCTAAACGTCGTGGTAAGAAAAGAGCCATTATTGCTATTGCCCGTATGATTCTTACTGCCATCTACCAGATGCTGTCTACTGGTGAGGAATGGAATCCGAGCGACCTTTATAAAATTGATATGCCTGCAGCTCTTGCTGAAAAACAAAAGGCAAAAGCTATCAAGCAAGCCAAGAAACTATTGCAACGGGAGGGATTACTTCCTCCTGAGGAGTCATTAGTTTCTTAATCTAGTTTTCAACTCTATAACACTTCAAAAAAAAGCCTATTTTAAACGGCTTATTCAAGTGCGCCAATTTATGGCTTTCCTCTGCTTTCTTTCACACTATCCTCCCAGACGGCTTAGAGGCACATTTGTAACCACTCCAGACAGCTATCATCATTTCTTCAACATATTCTGTGCCGCGCGCTCCGCATCATAATCAGAGCTTTCGGCATACTGATATCCAATATGGCTTAATACATTCAAAACCTTAAGTCCGTCTTCACTATTTCCTATATTAATGCAGGCATCTGCAAATGCTTTTTTGAAGCCTTCCGACATTATATCTGAATTCTTACTAACACATATTGTATCATCCATTATCTGATCTGTCACTGCCAGAACTGCAGTCTGTTTATAACAATCATCAGTTCCACCGAATTTGCTCATCCAGTTAGAGGCATATTTTGCCCTCATATGTGCAAATCCAACGATAACATCAACCTGTCCGGCAGCAAGCCTTGACATTGAGGTTGTATATGAATCTGACTGCACTACATTTGCAAGGTCACTAAGCTGCTTTCCATAATTGTTGTAAAGCCACAGGCTTGGGTATATATAGCCGGACGCTGATGAAGCGCCCATAACTGCCCAGGTCGCGCTGTTTAAGTCATCCCAGGTAAGAGCCTCTCCTGCGTTGACCTTAGCCGCAAGCTCCTGTCCCTTGGCACTCGGACCTGCCAGAATTATTGAACGGTAGTAGGTTGTAAGATTGTCTGTAAACTTTTCCTCTGTTCCGTCATTCCAGTCCTTTGCATTAAGAGAATCCTTGTTAATAGCCTTCCTCTGTGCGGTAAGCAGGACATCACAGTCATCATCATAGGTAACATAGGTTCCGCCTGATATAAAGCCTGCGTCTGCTGTTCCTGCGCTCAAAGCCTCGCCTACAGCACTGTAAGAGGTTCCAACAGTAATCTCAACATTGTTCACATTATACCCCTGTGCGGCAAGCTCATCCTTAATCATGCCACCAAGCGGCTCAAGACCTGTAAGCAGCGTGTCAGCATCCTGATATGGCGCAATCATAATTTTAAATGTGTCTATATCCTTAGAATCCTCTTTTGCTGTACCCTTTCCGCAGCCTGTCAGTCCAGCCGACAGACCTATGCAAAAAGTCGCTGTAAGTAACAAAGCCATTCCTTTTTTCAAATATTTAGTTATTCTCATTATTTTGTCTCTCTTCCAATATCCTTTAACATATTCTTATCACTTCTTATCGTAGCACATGCGACAGTAGTAAGCATATTACCAGTGATAGTTGCAGATGCCCCTGACTGGAATGCCTTGATTCCGTCACCTGTAAGAAGCGCTCTTCCTGCGCCAAGTCTTATATCAGCCTCAGGATTAATATATCTGAAGAACGCAATCGTTCTTAGTATCTCTGGTTCAGTAAGTCTCTTTTCATTTTCAAGAGGTGTACCCTTAATAGGCATAAGTGCATTAATAGGAATAGAATCAACGCCAACCTCTGCAAGGCTTATAGCCATATCAAGCCTGTCCTCCCAGCTCTCGCCCATTCCAATGATACCACCGGAGCAAGCCCACATACCTTCTGCCTTGACAAGCTTTAAAGTCTCCAGCTTCATGTCATATGTATGTGTTGTGCATATATTAGGGAAATTTCTTCTTGAAGTCTCAATGTTGTGATGATAGCTTGTAACACCTGCCTCATGAAGCCTGTGAAGCTGCTCTGCGCTAAGAAAGCCCATTGACGCACACAGCTCAATATCGCACTCCTTATTCATCGTCTCATAAGCATGTACAGCCTTTTCAAATTCTTCTCCGGTAAGTGCCTTTCCAGCCGTAACAATCGAGAAACGGTCAACGCCCTCTGATTTATTCATCTTACATGCATTTACAATATCCTCTTCCGGAAGAAAATCATATATCTCACAGTCAGTGTGGTTATGCGCTGACTGCGCACAATACTTACAATCCTCTGGACATTTGCCGCTTCTTCCATTAATTATAGAACACAAGTCAACCTTGTCTCCAACAAAATGTTCTCTTATCCTGTCTGCGCCCTCGCAAAGCTCCTCTAAATCACAGCTAAGAAAAAAGCTTAAATCATCCTGTCTTGTAATTCTTCTTCCGTTAATAATCTCTTCTGCCAGTTCTAATGGAGTCATATCTATATACCTCTTCTAAAAAATTTCTGAAACCATTCAGAGCCGCTGCCTAAATGTTTCACTGTACTTGCTCTGATTGGTTGCATATTTCTTAGATTATAAGCTCCAAAAAAGTAGATGTCAACCTTATGGATTTTGAGGTTGACATCTGTAAAAGCTCCATTTTTATTTATTACATTTATAATTATGCTGCTTAAAGCCTTACAGCAATTAGTGATGGAATAATCTCATTCCAGTAAAGCACATAGCCATTCCATGCTTATTGGCTGTCTCAATAACCTGTGCATCTCTTACAGAACCGCCCGGCTGTGCAACATATTTAACACCTGACTTGTAAGCTCTTTCGATATTATCTCCGAATGGGAAGAACGCATCTGAACCAATTGTTACATCAGTGTTGCCAGCAAGCCATTCCTTCTTTTCCTCTACTGTAAATACAGAAGGCTTCTCTGTGAATACTCTCTCCCAGTCGTTAAGAATATCCTCATACTCGTCGCCGATATAAAGGTCGATTGCATTATCTCTGTCAGCGCGTCCAACACCTTCCTTAAATGGAAGATTAAGCACCTTAGGATTCTGACGGAGATACCAGTTATCAGCCTTCTGTCCAGCAAGTCTTGTACAGTGGATTCTTGACTGCTGTCCTGCACCGATACCGATTGCCTGTCCGTTCTTTACATAGCATACAGAATTAGACTGTGTATACTTAAGGGTAATAAGTGCAATAATCATATCAATCTTGGCTGATTCAGGAATTTCCTTGTTCTCTGTGACTACATTAGTAAGCAATTCCTTATCAATAACGAACTCATTTCTTCCCTGTTCAAATGTTACACCGAATACCTGCTTTCTCTCGATTGAATCTGGCTTATATTCCGGATTAATCTTTATGATATTGTAGTTACCCTTCTTCTTAGACTTTAAAATCTCAAGTGCCTCCTGCTCATATCCAGGTGCAACGATTCCATCTGAAACCTCATGCTGGATAAGCTTAGCTGTGGCAACATCACACACATCTGATAAAGATATGAAATCACCAAAAGAAGACATTCTGTCTGCGCCTCTGGCTCTTGCATACGCACAAGCGATAGGGCTTAATTCGCCGATTGCTTCATCAACCCAGTAAATCTTCTTCTCAACATCTGTAAGAGGAAGTCCAACTGCTGCACCTGCCGGTGAAACATGCTTGAAAGATGTTGCAGCCGGAAGTCCTGTAGCCTTCTTTAACTCCTTAACAAGCTGGTATCCGTTAAATGCATCAAGAAAATTAATATATCCAGGTCTGCCATTAAGAATCTCTACAGGAAGGTCACTTCCATCTGCCATGAATATTCTTGAAGGCTTCTGATTAGGGTTGCATCCATACTTTAACTGAAATTCGTTCATCTTCATTCTCCTTGTCATATAATTATAATATAATCAATATTAAAATCCGTAATTGTTAAAAGACAGTCTCAAAATTTCGCATTCTGGAGGGCAATTACACATTTTTATTGATTATTCTAGTCTCGTACTCACCTGTCGCAATATCAATATATCTTACAAAAAGTGAAACCTTGTTGTCCGCATTAAGATTGTTCCATATCATCTGTGTAAATTCTTCAATACCACCGGATATCTTAACAAGTGCAGGCTCACCCTCATAGCTTGGAAGCGGATTGCCATCACCCATATATGTATGGATATAATGTCCTTCTCCGGCTAATGCTGCGTCATAAGTATAAGTGTGTCTCTCGCAGATATCAGGATTACCATTATGGCTCTTTAATATAGACATTGCATAATAATAATCATTGTTCTCAACATGAAGAAGACTTGAAATTCTCGGAGTGTAATTAGGAGCATCATGCTCGTATCTTCTTTCTCTTAGAGACTGTTCAAATGTCTTTCCCTCTGAAAGTCCGTCATAGACTGTATCAGTCTGGTCACCATTAGTAACAATCGTGTCATGTCCAAGCACCCTTACAGG
>CAVKBP010000173.1:0-5099 GCA_963654395.1 Ruminococcus sp. CAG:382 | reverse complement strand
GGCTCAATAACAGCACTCCCTATAATAGAGACACAGGCTGGTGATGTATCAGCGTACATTCCAACAAATGTTATTTCTATCACAGATGGTCAGATATTCCTTGAAACTAACCTGTTTAATTCAGGTATGAGACCTGCCGTTAATGTAGGTCTTTCAGTTTCCCGAGTTGGTGGTGCAGCCCAGACTAAGGCTATGAAGAAGGCATCAGGAAGCATAAGAATTGATCTTGCACAGTACAGAGAGATGGAAGTATTCACACAGTTCGCATCAGATCTTGATGATGCAACCAAGGCACAGCTACAGCACGGAAAAGCCCTTATGGAGCTTTTAAAGCAGCCACTCTGCCATCCGCTCTCAACACATGAGCAGGTTATGACACTTGTTATGGCTAACAATGGCGTATTTGATGAGATACCTACTAAGGAAGTTAAGAAGCGCCAGACAGAGTTACTCGAATACTTAGACC
This sequence comes from Ruminococcus sp. CAG:382, assembly GCA_963654395.1. Taxonomy (GTDB): domain Bacteria; phylum Bacillota; class Clostridia; order Lachnospirales; family Lachnospiraceae; genus Lachnospira. Next base: position 4,633 of record CAVKBP010000173.1, on the reverse strand, counting down.
TTAAGCATCCTGAATTAGGAAAGCAGATAGAAGAAAAGAAAGAGATTAACGACGAGCTGGTAAATAACATTCTGGAAGCAGTTAAAGAGTTTGAATAATATAAGTGTCACAAGAAAGGTAAGCGTATAGATATGGCAAACACAAAGGAAATTCAGGATCGAATTAAAAGTATCAATGATACATTAAAGATTACTAATGCCATGTATATGATTTCTTCTTCCAAGCTTAAAAAGTCAAAGAAAATGCTTTCAGATACGGAACCATACTTTTTCACACTGCGGTCAGAGATGAGCCGAATCTTAAGACATATACCGGACATAAGCAGTATATATTTTAAGAGCAACGAGGACAAAGACATAGCGGACAGAAAAGTAGGCTACATAGTTATTACTGCTGACAAGGGACTTGCAGGTTCATACAATCATAATGTCTTAAAGATTGCAGAGGAGCATCTTGGAAATCATCCTAATCATTCACTGTTCGTATTAGGAGAGCTTGGAAGGCATTATTTTGAACAGCGCGGTATTGAGATAGAGAAGCAGTTCCATTATACAGTGCAGAATCCTACTCTTAACAGAGCAAGAAATATTGCAGAGGATATAATCGAGCTGTATGGAAATGGTGAACTCGACGAGGTATATATCATATATACAAGTATGGTTAATGCCATTCAGGAGGAAGCAAAGATTAAGCAGCTTCTCCCACTTAAGAAAAAAGATATCCATGTCCAGATACCGGTTGATTCTAAAAGAGAGGAACTTGCATTAAAGCCTTCACCGGAAGTAGTTATGGAAAGAATTGTTCCTGATTATATAGTCGGTTTCGTATACGGAGCTTTGGTAGAGTCATTCTCCTGCGAGCAGAATGCCCGTATGATGGCGATGGAAGCTGCATCCAAGAGTGCTAAGGATATGCTGCACGACCTTGACATACAGTATAACAGAGCCAGACAGGCTGCAATCACACAGGAGATAACTGAGGTTATCGCTGGTGCGAAGTCGCAGAAGAAGAAACGTAAGAAATAGCGACGGATAGGAGTAATATGAGTAATAAAGGAAAGATTATACAGGTAATGGGACCTGTTGTCGATGTAGCGTTTGAAGATGAGAACCTTCCGGCAATCAGGGACGCACTTGAAGTTTATAATGGTGATAAAAAATGTGTAATGGAAGTTGCACAGCATATCGGTAACGATACAGTCCGTTGTATCATGCTTGCTTCCAGTGAAGGTCTTTGCAGAGATATGGAAGTAACAGCCACAGGCAGCGGAATTAAGACACCTGTTGGAGAGAAGACACTTGGACGACTCTTTAATGTATTAGGCGAGGCTATTGATGGAAAAGAGCAGCCGGATACAGAGGTTAAATGGGAAATCCACAGAGAGCCTCCAACATTTGAAGAACAGAATCCTGCAGAAGAGATTCTTGAGACAGGTATCAAGGTAATTGACCTTTTAGCACCTTATGCCAAGGGTGGTAAGATTGGTCTTTTCGGTGGTGCCGGAGTTGGTAAGACAGTTCTTATTCAGGAGCTTATCAGCAATATAGCAACAGAGCATGGTGGATATTCAATATTCACAGGTGTAGGAGAAAGATCAAGAGAGGGTAACGACCTCTGGACAGAAATGAAGGAGTCGGGCGTTCTTGAGAAAACTGCCCTAGTGTTCGGACAGATGAACGAACCACCTGGAGCGCGTATGCGTGTTGCTGAGACAGGACTTACAATGGCTGAGTATTTCCGTGATGAGAAGCATCAGAATGTGCTTTTATTCATTGATAACATATTCCGTTTCACACAGGCTGGTTCAGAGGTTTCAGCACTTCTTGGCCGTATGCCTTCAGCCGTAGGTTATCAGCCAACACTTGCAACTGAGATGGGTGAGTTACAGGAGAGAATCGCTTCTACCAAGAATGGTTCTGTAACATCAGTACAGGCAGTATATGTACCTGCCGATGACCTTACTGATCCTGCACCTGCAACAACATTTGCACATCTTGATGCAACTACAGTTCTTTCAAGAAAGATTGTTGAACAGGGTATCTACCCAGCCGTAGATCCACTTGATTCTACGTCAAGAATTCTTGAGCCGGACATCATAGGTGAGGAGCATTATGAGGTAGCAAGAAAGGTTCAGGAGATTCTTCAGAAATACAAGGAATTACAGGATATCATTGCTATTCTTGGTATGGAAGAGCTTGCAGATGAGGATAAGGTTACTGTATTCAGAGCAAGAAAGATTCAGAAATTCTTGTCACAGCCATTCCATGTAGCCGAGAACTTCACAGGTATTCCTGGTGTATATGTTCCGTTAAAGGAGACTATCAGAGGCTTTAAGGCTATTATTGATGGCGATATGGACGAATATCCAGAGAACGCATTCTTTAATGTGGGAACTATAGATGATGTTATTAAAAAGGCTGAGAAGATGAAGTAACATCCTGCCAGAAAGGAAAAACTAATGGCTACAAGTTCATTTTATTTAAAAGTAATATCAGCTAATCGGGTGTTTTTCTCTGGCAGATGCCGTTCTATCATTGTACCTGAGTTCGATGGACAGAAGGAAATTCTTGCACATCATGAGGATATGGTAATTGCAATTGATGGTGGTCAGATGAAATTCCAGCCGGAGGGCAGTGACGAATGGATTCACGCAGTAGTTGGAATGGGCTTTGTCGAGATTGTCAACAACCGTGTGACTCTGCTTGTCGAGACTGCTGAAAAGCCTGAGGAAATCGATATAAGAAGAGCCGAAGAGGCTAAAGAAAGAGCCGAGGAGAGGCTCCGCCAGAAGCAGAGCATCCATGAGTATTATCACTCAAGAGCGGCGCTTGCAAGAGCTATGGAAAGACTTAAGGCAACATCTGGTAAGTAAAATATTAAGACTCCCGGGAGTGGGAGGCAGCTCACGCACCATCCATGGTGCGTGTACACTAGGTTTCTTATGGCTCAATGCCTTTATTATGCGTACAGTTTACAGTCGGAATACCGCACCCCACAGACCACCTGCCTCACGCTTCCGGAAGTTTTGACTTAAAAAAGTATTGAGAGGAAAGTTATGCTTGAAATTATTATACTTTGAAGTATAATAATTTTGAGTATAACTTTTTTGCGTTTTAAGAGAATGTATTGAAAGGAGCTGGGATTATGGCAGGATTCATAGACAGACAGGAAGAGCTGCGTACATTAAACCGTGAATATGAGCGTGATGGAAGTTCATTTGTCGTTGTATATGGCAGGCGGAGAGTAGGAAAGACAACGCTGATTTCGCAATTTATTCATGATAAGAATGCTTTGTTTTTTATTGCAACAGAGGAATCAGAGGCGCAGAACAGAAGAATGTTTAAAGAGAAGGCTGCGGAATTTCTGAATAATGAGCTGCTTAAAAATGCAGAAACTAATAAATGGGATGATATATTCAGAGTTCTTGTGAACAATACATTTGAATCAAAGCTTGTAATTGTAATTGACGAATTCCAGTATATCGGAAAGGCGAATCCGGCATTTCCGTCTATATTCCAGAGAATATGGGAGGAGATTCTTAAAAATGCTGATGTCTGTGTTATAATATGCGGCTCATTAATTTCTATGATGGAGTCACAGGTGCTTGCATATGGCAGTCCTTTGTATGGACGAAGAACAGCACAGATAAAGTTAAAGCAGATTCCATTTATGTATTATAAGGATTTCTTTAATAAGATGACAGAAAATGAACTGATTGAACGATATGCGGTCACTGGCGGCGTGCCAAAGTATATTGAATCATTCGCTGATAATGCTGATATATATGAAGCTATTGAACAGAATATCGTATCAACATCCGGTTATCTGTATGATGAACCTAATTTCCTTTTAAGACAGGAGGTTTCGGAGATTGGAAGTTATTTCTCAATTATAAGGGCTATTGCGGCAGGCAATTCAAAGCTGTCCGAGATAGCAGGCTTGCTGGAGATAAAAGCAACCAGTCTTACGAAATATCTGGGTACACTGATTGATCTGGATATTCTCGAGCGAGAGGTTCCGGTTACAGAAGATAATCCTGAAAAGAGTAAGAAAGGCTTATATAAGATAAAAGACAATTACATCAGGTTCTGGTTTGCATTTATATATCCAAATATCAGCTTTATAGAATCAGGTAATACAGATATAGTTATGGACAGGATAAGAAACAACTTTATAGATAATCAGGTCGCCTATGTGTACGAGGATGTGTGCCGGGAAAAAATGTGGCAGCTTAATAAAAATAAGACATGGCCTTTTTATTTTTCTAAGATTGGAAGATACTGGGATGCACATACCGAGATAGATATATGCGCACTTGATCCTGATGGTAGGAATATTATAGCTGGCGAATGTAAATACTGGAAAGATAAGGTTGGTGTTAATGTGTTGGAAAACCTCGAAAAGAAGGTAAGTAATATCACATGGAACAGGGATAACCGTAAAGTGTGGTATGTGCTTTGCAGTGCTAACGGATATACGGATGAGCTTAAAAAATGTGCATCAGAGCGCGGGGATGTTGTTCTGATGTGAGGATAAAAAAGGGGCTGTGAAAAATTCCGCTTTTTCACAGCCCCTTTTTTTGGTTTGCGCGCCATGGGCGCGCTCTAACGGGTGCAAGTCCCGAACATGCCCA
>CAVKBP010000172.1:0-5099 GCA_963654395.1 Ruminococcus sp. CAG:382 | reverse complement strand
GACTATGCGTATTCCTACAGGTGTGCTTAACGAAATACTTACAGAAGCTGTTGCAATGCAGCAGCCGCCATCAGACAAGGGCAAGAGACTTAAGGTATACTACATGACACAGGTTTCCGTAAAGCCGCCAACATTTGTTATGTTTGTTAATGATGTAGCGCTTACACATTTTTCTTATACAAGATATATAGAGAACAGGATAAGAGAATCCTTTGGATTCAGAGGTACATCTATAAGATTCATCAACAGAGAGCGTAAGGAGAAACAATAATGTTATTTAAAATAGGCGTCCTGATATATGGATATTTTGCCGGAGCACTTATCCAGGCTGGCTACTGGCTTGGTAAAATTAATAAAATAGACATAAGGGATTATGGCAGTGGCAATGCAGGAACTACCAATGTTATGCGTACTCTTGGAAAGAAAGCAGGAATTGCAACTTATCTTTTAGATACCTTCAAAGCAGTTATTGCCGGTATACTGATACATTTTCTTATAGTGCCGCATACATCAGTTCCGGAAATGCTTTTATTCCTGTACTGCGGACTTGGGGTTGTGGTTGGACATAATTTTCCATTTTATCTGGGCTTTAAGGGTGGAAAGGGAATTGCTGCATCCTCTGGTGTTGTCATAAGCCTTATGCTTTTTCCAAAATACTGCTTTATGTTTACAGTTTTTGGCATAGTGTTCTTTGCGCTTGTGGCGAAGCTTAGCCGTTATGTTTCACTGGCTTCACTTATAGGCATGGCTATGTTTTTCGTGGAATTCCTTGTGTGGGGCTTCTTAGGCTGGCTTCCTTTAAGTGGTACAAGCCTTGTTGAGGGAACAGTTATAGTTTTCGTTCTGGCAGCACTTGCATTTATAAGACACAGCAGTAATATAGTAAGGCTTATCCATGGAACAGAACGCAAAATCGGGGAGAAAAAGAACTAATTTTATATGCGCTGATGCGCAGATTGGAGTATAATTATGGCTAATATAAGTGTTTTGGGAGCCGGAGGCTGGGGCTTAGGTCTTGCCTTACTTCTTAATAACAACGGACACAATGTGACAGTATGGTCGGCATTAAAGGATGAGGTTGCAATGCTTCAGAAAGACAGGGAGCATAAAAGATGTCTTCCGGGTGTCAGGCTTCCTGACAGCATCACGATTTCAGGAGATACTGAAAATGTAATAAGTGGTGCAGATGTGCTTGTTCTTGCGGTAGCATCTCCTTATACGCGTTCAACAGCAAAACAGATTGCGCCTTTCGTAAAGGAAGGTCAGATTATTGTAAATGTAGCTAAGGGAGTTGAGGAGCATACACTCTTAACACTCTGCCAGATTGTAGAGGAGGAGATTCCTAAGGCTAAGGTTGCTGTATTGTCAGGTCCAAGCCATGCTGAGGAGGTAAGCCGCAGCATTCCTACAACCTGCGTAATAGGAGCACATGAAAAGGCGGTTGCTGAATATCTCCAGAACATTTTTATGAGTGATGTATTCAGGGTATATACAAGTCCTGACATGCTCGGAATATGCATCGGCGGTGCATTAAAGAATGTAATTGCACTTGCTGCCGGTATCGCCGACGGACTTGGTTATGGTGATAATACCAAGGCAGCCATTATCACAAGAGGTAATGCAGAGATAACAAGACTTGGTGTTGCGATGGGAGCTGATCCACATACATTTTCAGGGCTTTCAGGCATTGGTGACTTAATCGTTACCTGCGCGAGCATGCACAGCCGTAACAGACGCGCCGGAATTCTTATCGGCAGGGGCTATACCAAGGATCAGGCAATGGAAGAGGTGCATATGGTAGTAGAGGGCGTATTCTCTGCCAAAGCCGCATTAGAGCTTTCTAAAAAATATAATATTGAGATGCCAATTGTAGAGCAGGTCAATAAAATTTTATTTGAAGATAAGCCGGCTGCCGAAGCTGTTAAGGAGCTTATGCTAAGAGACAAGAAAATTGAGATAGATAATTCTGAATGGAAATAATTATCAGTTTTATCAGAGATTAACTAGTAAGAAAAGGAATTAAAAAATGAGAGTAATAGCTGGTACAGCCCGAAGCCTGCCGCTTAAAGCAGCAGAGGGTGACAACACAAGACCTACTACGGACAGAATTAAAGAAACTCTTTTTAATATATTACAATCAGATATTGCAGGCTGCAGATTTCTTGACTTATATTCAGGAAGCGGGGCTATCGGCATTGAAGCCTTAAGCCGCGGCGCTAGGGAGGCTGTACTTGTTGAAAATGCAAGAGCTGCGATAGCTGTTATAAAGGATAATCTTGCATTTACAAAGCTTGCACCTAAGGCGGTTGTGATGGAGCAGGATGTCCTGTCTGCCATTAACAGGCTTACAGGAAAAGGAGTATTTGACATTGTATTCATGGATCCGCCATATAGAAAGGATTATGAGTATGAGGTTTTAAATGCGTTATCACATTCAGATATAATTGATAAATATACAATAATCGTAATTGAAGAAGCACTGGAGGTTCCTTTGGATTATATTGACGAATGTGGCTTTGAGACAGTAAAGGTAAAAAATTACAAAACTAACAAACACATTTTTATAAAACTAAAGGAGAGTGAATACTTGTGAAAAAAGCAATTTATCCTGGAAGCTTTGATCCGGTAACCTTAGGACACCTTGATATTATAAGGAGGTCAGCAAGTCTTGTTGACCATTTAATAGTCGGTGTACTTAACAACAGTACCAAAACACCATTGTTTTCAGTAGAAGAGCGTGTTAATATGTTAAGGGAGGTTACGAGCGACCTGCCTAATGTTGAAGTGCTCAGCTTTTCCGGTCTTTTAGTAGATTTTGCAGCAGAGCACAATGTATCTGTTATCATAAGAGGCCTGCGGGCAGTTACTGATTTTGAATATGAGCTTGCCATGTCACAGACTAACAGAGTTGCAGCTCCGGGAATTGATACTGTATTCCTTACAACAAGCCTGAAATATGCATACCTAAGCTCAAGCATAGTAAAAGAGATGGCTATGTATGGAGGAGATATCCATAAATTCGTTCCCGAAGAAATAGTTGACAGAGTATACGAGAAATATGGGATTAAGAAATAAAACACTAATAAAGGAGAATTACCATGAGCAGAATTGAGCAGTTAATAAGTGATATCGAAAGTTATATAGATAACTGTAAATATTATCCATTATCTAATGTAAAAATAATTGTCAATAAAGAACAGTTAGAAGATATGCTTACTGAATTAAGATTAAAGACTCCTGATGAAGTAAAGAAATATCAGAAAATTCTAAGCAACAAGGATGCTATTCTTGCAGATGCCAAGGAACAGGCAGATGCAATTATTAATGCAGCACAGGTTCAGACTGAAGAGCTTATTAACGAGCATGAAATCATGCAGAGAGCATATGCCCAGGCTAATGAGCTTATCGAACAGGCGACAGCACAGGCACAGGCAATCCTTGATAATGCAACAGAGGAAGCCAACAGCATACGGTATGGCGCTGTGCAGTATACAGATGATATGTTAGCAAAGCTCCAGTATATTATCGAACATTCAATCAATGATAATAAAGAAAAATATGATTCACTTATTTCTGGTCTTGAAAATGTCCTTTCTGTAGTCAATAACAACAGAAATGAGCTCAGCGGTATAGAAGAGAACAGTGAAGAAGAGGAAGCTGCTGACACTGAATCTGACACACCTGATGAAACAGAGTCACAGACTTCTGATGAAGAATAATTTATAATAATTTAAATGCATATGCCAGAAGTAATATTATCTGTGTTGCAATACATAGAAGCATTTTCTGGCATATGTATTTTTTTATGCTTATATACTGACCGCATATACAGCCAGTCTGCATTAATATACAGACACCACCGGCTGCATCCAGCAGGAAAACAGCAGAAAGCCGGGCAAGCTCTGGTAATCCGGCATTTTTTAATATGTATAATCCATTGGATATTTCCAGTGGGCATGTGATTATATAACTAATAAAATTGTCCGCTGCTGTAAAGTGGCGGATTACACTTATGATTACCGAAAAAAGAATAATATATACACCAAGCTTAAGAGCTGTTTCGATAGAAGCATTTACGGATTCCTCAAACATTTTAAATGCTTTCTTAAAGCCGGGGCTTCCGGATAATGTTTCCCTACCGGGCTGTTTATCGCTATACCTTGCTATACAATACGCCGAACACAGAATTACCGGAAGATATGTAATCAGAAGGAATGCTCCAAGACCTATGCTCTTTTTAAGAATATCAATATATACATAGCTTATAAGAAATGCCGGACTTGGGATATTAACCAGCCCTGCAAGCCTGTCCGCAAGCCTGCTTTCCGGATGGCTTTTCTTATACCAAGAGCATATATATGCCCCATTAGGAAATCCGGTCATTAAACCGGCGAGCACAAGTATAGCTGCATTACTCGTTCTTTTATATTCAAGCATTCTTACAAGCATGCCTGTCAGTATAAAGGAAATGAATAACCCGGGAAAAACTTTAATTCCGAAAAGATACAGACCTGATATTACACCCTCGCATACAGGAACGGACAGCGTCGAAAATATAAACAGAAGTATTAATATTATGCTTATCATACAGCCTCTTTGACAATTGATATTTAATAATATTCTCAAAAATTCCTGATTATGTGATATAATCCCTTCAGGAAATGTAAATTTGCAAGAATGGAGATTACAATGGAAATTCAGATGTGGAAAGAGATTCTTACACCCTATGATTTAGCGGTGGAGGAGCTTCAGATAAAATTTAATCATATCGTCAAGGAATATCATCAGGCAGGTGTGTATTCGCCTATTGAACAGGTTCTTGGAAGAGTCAAAAGTATTTCCAGTATAATCGAAAAGGCACAGAGACGAGGGATTGATATTGATAAAATACAGGAGAACCTTTTTGATATTGCCGGAATAAGGCTGATATGCCAGTTTACGGAGGATATATATACCGTTGTAAAGCTTATCAGAAAAAGAAAAGATATGACTGTGATAAGTGAAAAGGATTATATTAAGAATATTAAGAAAAGCGGTTACAGAAGCTATCATATGATAGTTGATTACGAGGTAGAGACAGTAAAGGGAACTGCCGTTAT
>CAVKBP010000171.1:0-5108 GCA_963654395.1 Ruminococcus sp. CAG:382 | reverse complement strand
GTACAGGGATGGTAATAATCTTAAGCTATGTAAGAAGAATGAGCCGCTATCTGATATATTAAGTGCCAGAGAACTAATGGCTTCTTTTATCTATGAAAGACAGGGTTTAAGAGAGGATAAGGACTTCTGTAAGTATGAATTCATATCAGATTCATCAGGATATCCTGTAGGAGTATCGTGCAATGCGTTTACTAATAGAGATAAGGAACTTATAACAGCGTATGACCTCTTGGAAGAGTATAATCTTACTCAGCAGGATGAAGTCTATGAGCTTATTCCTATATTAGCTAAGAAATATGGACTGGATGAGAAAGAGACATATGATTATCTTGATATGCAGACAATGGTTGATTTTCTCATAATGAATCGTGACAGACACCAAGGTAATATAGCTTTTTTAAGGGATTCTGATACCTTACAGATAGTATCTGTGGCTCCTATATTTGATTCCGGCAGTTGTAGAATGTTAGAAGCTGATACAACAGAGAATGACCTCTTAGGAACTAAGGTTAATGGTCTATATAATACAGATGGAGAGTGTCTTAACCATATAATGAATCCATCAGTATTGGATATATCCAAACTGCCAAGCAGGGATGAATTGAAGCAGATTATGGATAAATGTATTAATATTGCTGAACTTAGAAAGACTAAGATGCTTAATTTATATAAGAAGAAAATCAGCTATCTTTCTGACCTGCAAAGAAGTACAGCTAGAAAGCCTGAACAGATAGATAGGAAAATATTAGATAAATTTAAAAACATTATCGATAATGACATATTATTAGAAAAATTAATATAAAGATTAAAGGAGAGTAATATGAGATATTATTTAATGAATAAAGATAAGATAATGTTAGAATTTAATATCGAACTTAACCCATTAGGAGAAAGTATAAGTACAGAAAGAATATTTACAGATAGATTTCCTAAAGGATTTACGGATATCAATACATGGCTTAATAACAGAAATTACGCAAAGCATAAACAGCATTTTAAAAAATGGTTATCTGAATGGGGAATAAATACAACAAAAGGATTTATAGATGTAACTCATGGATTAGGTATTAATGATTGCTTATGGGTAAAGAATAAGGATTCAGACATAAAATGGGAAGAGATTAATTTATATAATAATCAATTTTCTGATATTGCACAACAGACAGCATTTGACTCAGGGTTATATGGACTAAAATTATCATCTACAGATATAATCAGTCCGGAATTTACTTCGGAAGGAACTGCACCTAAATGCTGGAGGAATGAAAATGGAACAATTTTTCTTTACAAATCAAGATTATCAGGAGCAGCTAATTTTGGACTTGAAGCTAACAGCGAATATATTTCTTCTGAAATAGCAGGGAAAATAGTTGGAGAAGATAGCATAAAATATGATTTAGTTATGTTTAAAGATAAATTATGTTCAAAAAGCCAGTTATTTACTTCTGAAAAATATGGCTATATTCCATTCTATAAATATATTGATGCGAACAGATATTATAATTTAAGTGATATATTAAGAATCTGTACAGAAATGGGCTATGAAAATGAATGCCGGAAAATGATTTTAGTTGATTCAATAATATTCAATCAGGATAGACATTTAGGAAACTTTGGCTTTTTGGTTGATAACGATACATTTGAAATTAAATCCTTTGCTCCATTATTTGATTATAATTCGTCTATGTTATGTAATGCTTTAGATGAAGATATTCAGAATATTGAGGCATTTCATAAATATGAAGATGAGTATATGTTAGGGCATAAACTAGGAGGCAAATTCTCTGAAATAGGCAGTGCTGTACTTACACCTGGACTATTGGAGCTTATACCTAAAAATATAGACTTTCCTATACATGAAAAATACAATTTAAAGCTTGATAGAATAAATCATTTAACAGATATCTTACAAGAAAACATAAAGCTTATAACCGGGAAAAATTATTATCAGATTCACATCACTACACCCTTTAAAACGAAAAAGGTGCAGTAAAAGGTGCAGTAGAGCCAAAAACAAGTCTTAATAAAAAGTTAATAAATGCTGCAACCCTTGATTTTACTGGGGTTGCAGATTTTTTGGGGGAATTGTTAGCACTCACCTCTTGACAGTGCTAACAATGAGATGTATAACATCAGTTGTAAGAGGAAAACATAGATAAACAGTGAAGTTAGAGCTTCATTGGAATAGAAGGAGGTAATCGTATGAACATTAATAAGTTTACACAGAAGTCTGTTGAGGCTGTTAACCAGTGCGAGAAGATTGCCTACGATTATGGTAATCAGGAGATTGATCAGGAACATTTTCTGTACAGTCTCATGACCATAGAAGATAGTCTTATCGCGAGCCTGATAGAGAAGATGGGAATTGATAAGGAAGCATTTATTAAGAATATTGAGACACTTCTTAGCCAGAAGAATAAGGTTTCTGGAAATGTGCAGCTTTATGTAAGCAGTTCTCTTAATAAGGTTTTAATAAATGCTGAGGACGAAGCCAAGAGAATGGGAGATGCATATGTTTCTGTTGAACATCTTATGCTTGCTATGATTGCGTCACCTAACAAGGATATCAAGCAGCTTTTTAAGACATATGGAATTAACAGGGAGTCATTCCTGTCAGCGCTTGCTACTGTAAGAGGTAACCAGAGTGTTACATCTGACAATCCGGAGGCAACCTATGATACACTTAGCAAATATGCTTCAGACCTTGTGGAAAGGGCTAAGGAAGGAAAGCTTGATCCGGTTATCGGCAGGGATAATGAAATAAGAAATGTAATCAGGATTCTTTCCCGTAAGACTAAGAATAATCCGGTGCTTATCGGTGAGCCTGGTGTTGGTAAGACAGCAGTTGTTGAAGGTCTTGCACAGCGAATTGTAAGAGGCGATGTTCCGGAAGGCTTAAAGGATAAGAAGCTTTTTGCACTTGATATGGGTGCGCTTGTTGCAGGTGCCAAGTATCGTGGTGAATTTGAGGAAAGACTTAAGGCTGTTCTTGATGAGGTCAAGAAATCCGAAGGTCAGATAATTCTATTTATTGATGAGATTCACACTATTGTCGGTGCCGGTAAGACTGAAGGTGCCATGGATGCTGGTAATATGTTAAAGCCTATGCTTGCGCGTGGTGAGCTTCATTGTATAGGTGCTACAACTCTAGATGAGCACAGAGAGTACATTGAAAAGGATCCGGCACTTGAGAGACGATTCCAGCCTGTTATGGTGGATGAGCCGACAGTTGAGGATACTATTTCAATTCTCCGTGGTCTTAAGGACAGATACGAGGTGTTCCATGGTGTCAAGATTACAGATGGTGCACTTGTAAATGCGGCTACATTGTCAGACAGATATATTTCCGACAGATTTCTGCCGGATAAAGCTATTGACCTTGTAGATGAGGCATGTGCAATGATTAAGACTGAGCTTGATTCAATGCCTGCAGAGCTTGATGAAAAGAAAAGAAAGATTATGCAGATGGAGATTGAAGAGGCAGCTCTTAAGAAGGAGACTGATAATTTAAGTAAGGAAAGACTTGAGGCATTACAGAAGGAATTGTCCGAGTTAAAATCTGAATTTAACATACAGAAAGCAAAATGGGACAGTGAGAAAGCTTCAGTTGACCAGGTCAGCAAGTTAAAGGAAGAGATAGATAAGATTAATACCCAGATAGCACAGGCTAAGAGAGAATATGACCTTAATAAGGCAGCAGAGCTGCAGTATGGCAGGCTGCCACAGGCACAGAAGGCTCTGGAGGAGGCTGAGAAGAAATCTGGCAACAGAGACGTGAGTCTTGTTCATGAAAGTGTTACCGAGGAAGAGATTGCCAAGATTATATCTAGGTGGACTGGTATTCCAGTAAGCAAGTTAAGTGAATCTGAAAGACAGAAAACTCTTAATCTGGATGAGCAGCTTCATAAGAGAGTTGTTGGACAGGATGAGGGTGTTACTAAGGTTACAGAGGCAATCATAAGGTCTAAGGCCGGCATAAAGGACCCGACTAAGCCAATCGGTTCATTCCTGTTCTTAGGACCAACCGGTGTAGGTAAGACGGAGCTTGCAAAGGCACTGGCTGAAAGCCTGTTTGATGATGAGTCTAATATGGTAAGACTTGATATGTCCGAGTACATGGAGAAATATTCAGTATCGAGACTTATCGGAGCGCCTCCAGGATATGTAGGTTATGATGAGGGCGGACAGCTTACAGAGGCTGTAAGAAGGAAGCCATATTCAGTTGTTCTTTTTGATGAGGTTGAGAAGGCACATCCGGATGTATTTAATGTCCTCTTACAGGTGCTTGATGATGGCCGTATAACTGACTCACAGGGAAGAACTGTAGATTTTAAGAATACTATAATTATAATGACTAGTAATATAGGTTCTTCATACCTGCTTGAGGGTATCAATCCTGACGGTTCAATTAAGCCGGAGGCAGAGGAAGCAGTTATGGGTGATTTAAAGAATCATTTCAGACCTGAATTTCTTAACCGACTTGATGAGATAATTATGTTTAAGCCGCTTACTAAGGACAATATTGGTAACATTATTAATCTTCTTATTGCTGATGTTAACAGGAGACTTGCAGATAAGGAGCTTAAGGTTGTCCTTACAGATGCAGCAAGGGATTTCATAGTCGAGAACGGATTTGACCCGATGTATGGTGCAAGACCACTTAAGAGATATATCCAAAAGACTGTAGAAACGCTGGCAGCCAAGTTAATTCTTGCAGGCAATATTAATACAGGTGATGATATTGTTATTGACTTTGTAGATGGAAAGCTGACAGCGAGGGCAGAAGCACCTGCACATAATTAATAAGCTTCATTCCGCAGGCATAAGGTGCCGGAGAAATCGCGAGCCAAATGTCAAATTTGGCTCTGCGATAAAAGCTATTAGTGATGCCTGCAAGGAATTAATCCCTATACGAAAAGAACGCCAATACCCAAGATTACAAACAGCGCATTTCCGAAGACCACGATACTTTATATACCGGGCTGCATAAGAATGCAGTTTCATCAATATATATAATACATTTTTAAAAAACAGATGTAAATCTGTTTATTTGGTTTGCGCGCCATGGGCGCGCTCTAACGGGTGCAAGTCCCGAACATGCCCAGATA
>CAVKBP010000170.1:0-5161 GCA_963654395.1 Ruminococcus sp. CAG:382 | reverse complement strand
GATTACCTCAAGAGTTTATAGATGAAACATTAAAGTCAGTCACACCACAGTTTGTAGCTCAATATCCGGAAACATTGCATTTTACAGAAGTATTAGCTGAACATGTTGGTACAGATGTTTCACACCTTTGCATTACTAATGGTTCCGCAGAGGTGATTCGTTATGTTATTCAGGCATTTACTTCTGTTGGTGGCAGAATTGTTGGTGTGATTCCGTCATATTTTATGTTTCAGGTATATTCAGAGATGTATGGACGCGATTATGTGAAGGTTCCATACAATGAGGATTTATCAATCAGTATAGAGAATATCATTAAAGAACTTACGGATGAAACGCAGATGTTGATTTTACTCAACCCTAATAATCCAATGGGAAATGTTTATACTGATGAAGAATTTGAAACTCTGTATAAAATCTGTCAGGAGAAAGAGATTACTTTACTTGTGGATGAAGCCTATCATTACTTCTATCCAAAGACATTTATTAAATATGCCATAGACAATAGAAGAGTGTTAGTGACAAGAACTTTTTCTAAGTTATTTTCGATGGCAGGATGTAGACTAGGTTATGTTTGTGGACATCCGGATGATATCAAATATGTTCAGAAGTTCTGTACGCCACATAATACGAACGCATTTGCAATGTTATTAGCTGAGAAGATTCTTACAACACCTGGAATGCTGGATGAACTTATTGATAAGTTTAATTGTGGAAGACAATATCTGATTGAATCATTGGATAAAAATGGATATAGACATAAAGGTGAAGCTGGTAATTTTATATTTATTGAGCCAAAGACGGATGCTAAGACTATTGTAGACAGAATGAAAGCAGAAAAGAAAATTCTTATCAAAGTATATCCGAATGTAGGCGAGTTTGGAAATTGCCTTCGAGTTTCAATTGGTGAAAGGCAATACATGAAATTTTTTATAGATGCATTGTTAGAATTAGATAAGTAATAGTGAAAGAAGAGGTTTGATATGATTAAAGTAATTACATATGGTACCTATGATTTGCTCCACTATGGTCATATCAGATTATTGGAAAGAGCAAAGGAACTGGGAGATTATTTGATTGTCGGTGTAACAGCAGATGATTTTGATAAAACAAGGGGTAAAATCAATGTTCAGCAGTCCCTGATGGAAAGGGTAGAAGCAGTTCGTGCAACTGGTATTGCAGATGAGATCGTTGTAGAAGAATATGAGGGTCAAAAGATTGATGATATTATCAAATATGATGTTGATATCTTCACTGTTGGCTCTGATTGGGTTGGAAAATTTGATTATCTCAACGAATACTGCAAGGTGGTTTATCTTCCGAGAACAGAGGGGGTATCCAGTACGGAAATCAGAACTGAAAAGAGACAGGTAAAACTTGGCATTATTGGAGAATCTACATTGGTACCTAAAACAATTAAAGAGTGTGAGTTTGTAAATGGATTGGAAATTAGTGGAATATGCCAGTCAAATGACTTGCAGAATAATGAACTATTTGATGAAGTAATGGATAAGTCAGATGCTCTTTATATAATATCTAAACCATCTATTCATTATGACCAAATCAGAAAAGCTTTAGAAAATGGAAAACATGTACTTTGTGAAACACCAGTAGCTTTAAGTAGGACTCAGTGTGAGGAATTGCATAATTTAGCAGAAGATAAAAATTGCATTTTAATGGATTCAATTAAGACAGCCTATGCAACTGCATATTCCAGACTACTATTTCTTGCTAAGGGCGGAAAAATCGGAAAAATTGTCTCGATTGAGGCAACAGCAACAAGTTTAAGAGATATTGAATTAATTGAAGAAAATCAGGTCAATAATAGATGGAACAGCATTAATGCGTGGGGTCCAACGGTTATGCTTCCAGTGTTTCAGCTTTTAGGTACAGATTATAAAGAAAAAAAGATTGTGTCAAAAATGTTAAATGATACCTTTGATATATTTACAAAAATTGACTTTGTATATGATACAGCAGTGGCCTCTGTAAAAGTGGGAAAGGGTGTTAAATCTGAGGGTGAATTAACAATATCTGGAACAAAAGGATACATATATGTTCCGGCACCATGGTGGAAAACAGATTATTTTGAAGTGAGATATGAAAATGCTACGGACAACAAAAGATATTTCTATCAGTTAGATGGAGAAGGAATTCGCTATGAATTGGTTGCATTCTTAAAAGCAATTGAAACAGGAAAAAATAAAAGCTATATCAGTAAAAAAGTAAGCAATGCCATATGTGAGGTAATTGAAGATTTTTATAATAAAAAAGATTTTATTGAATTAAATTAACGACAAAAGTTGAGATATTTAGGAGGCAAAGAAATATTATGCATCACTATTATACAGGTGAAAAAAATCATCAGATTTTAATTTCACTTCTTAAACAACATAATATTAAGAATATAGTCGCATCTCCGGGAACAGCGAATACATGTTTGATTGGAAGCATTCAGGATGATCCTTTTTTTAACATTATTTCTGTAGTTGATGAAAGATCAGCAGCGTATATTGCATGCGGACTTTCCAGAGAAAAAGGAGAACCAGTAGTATTAAGCTGTACAGGTGCAACCGCAGCCCGAGAATATATGCCTGGATTAACAGAAGCATTTTATAGTAAATTGCCTATTCTGGTGGTTACATCTTCACAGCCATCAAACAGAGTTGGACATCTTGTTGCTCAGGTAACAGATAGGTCAACACCACCAAATGATGTAGCTAAAATCTCTGTTGAACTGCCTACAGTTCATAATGCCGATGATGAATGGCAATGCACTATTTCAGCGAATAAAGCTATATTAGAGCTATTCAGGCATGGTGGCGGACCTGCACACATTAATTTAATTACTGCATATAGCTACAGTGAAGAAGTGTCATTAACTCATAAAGAATTGATGACGGCTCGAAAGATTGAACGACATGAAGCAGGAAGTTCATTACCACAGATTTCTGATGGTAAAGTTGGTGTGTTTGTAGGCAGCCATGCTAAATGGGATGATGAACTTTTAAGCTTGGTTGAAGATTTTTGTAGCAAATATAATGCTGTTGTTTTTTGTGATCACACAAGCAACTATTATGGGAAGTACAAAAACTTTTATCCACTTTCTATAAATCAGTCGTGTTTAGCAAAAGAAAGAATACCGGCATATAATCTTGAGCTTTGTATTCATATTGGTGAGGTTTGCGGTGAAGAAGGCGCATCCAGCATGATAAAGAGTAAGGAAACATGGAGAGTTTCACCTGATGGAGAAATAAGAGATTATTTCAAAACATTATCAAAAGTGTTTGAAATGTCAGAGACAATGTTCTTCAAACATTATTGTTCTATAGGTCAAGCTAGAGAGAATACATTCATAACAGAATGTAATGATAAAAATGCTTCCTTAAAGAAAGTGTTAAAGGAACAAATAGACAGCATACCATTGTCTAATGTATGGATTGCACAAAAAATTGCTTGTTTAATTCCAGAAGGTTCATCAGTTACTTTGTCAATATTAAATACACTTAGAGCTTGGAATTATGCTGAATTTAAAAACAACATGCATGTTCATTGTCCGACCGGTGGATTTGGAATTGATGGAATTCCTTCAATTGCTATAGGTGCATCTTTAAGTAATAATGATAGTCTTAGCTTTTGTATTGTAGGTGATCTAGCATTTTTCTATGACATGAACAGTCTTGGCAATAGATATGTTGGCAATAACCTCCGTATTTTGATGGTTAATAATGGATGTGGAGTCGAATTCAAAAAGACATATGCATTGGCATATAGATTGCTTGGAGAAGATGTAAATCCTTATGTGGCAGCTAAAGGCCACTTTGGAAATAAATCATCAGAATTGGTAAAACATTATGCGAAGGATTTGGGGTTCAAATATCTTAGTGCTTCAACTAAGGATGAATTTGAAAAGAATCTGCCAGCTTTTGTATCATCTGAATCTGAGCAGAGTATTGTCTTTGAAGTTTTTGTAAATGATGAAGATGATGTAAAAGCCTTAAATATAGTGCATAACAGAGATTAAGCCATGAAAGGAATGAATTGAATGTATAAAATATTGATGCTTGGTGGTACAGGAGCAATCGGTTCATCGATATTAGAAGTTCTTGGAAATAATGAGCAGTATGAAATTACTGTAACATCAAGACAAAATAGAATATCGGAATATAACAATGTGACCTATTTGTACGGAAATGCAAACGAGTTAGATTTCTTGAATACCATTCCAGATGATTCATATGATGTTCTTGTTGATTTTATGAATTACCGCAATGAAAACTTAGAAAGAAACATATACAAATTAATCATGATTGCAAAGCAGTATGTTTTTCTTAGCTCTTCCAGAGTATACGATAACAGTAAAATGGTAATAACGGAAGATTGTTCTTTATTGCTTGATACAACGAATGATCCAGCATTTAGAGATTCCGGAACATACGCTGTGAAGAAAGCATATCAGGAAAGATTTGTAAAAGAAATTGGAAAAGATAAAGTCACAATCGTTAGACCATATAAGACTTATACAGCTCATAGACTGCAATTGGGCGAATATGAGATAAAACACTGGTTAAGAAGACTGGTCAATAATAAACCGATAGTTTTAAATGAAGATATATTAGAAAAAGACACAACATTAACAAGTGGAATAGATGTTGCAAAGGGGATTATAAGTCTATTTGGAAACCCTCAAACATATGGCGAAACATATCAAATTGCTACAAGCGAACATATGACCTGGGGGGGAATATTAAGCTTATATGTCAAGATTTTAAAAGAGAATGGTTTTAATCCAGTAATATATTTGTCCAAGAATACAGAAGCAATAGATGAGCTTTTTGAATGCGGATATCATATGCCATATGATATTAAACTTGGCAGGCGGTTTAATTCAGGAAAAATCGATAAGATACAGCATATTTGCTATAAGCCTATGAAGGAAGGATTAGAGGAAGCACTCTTGAAAAACCTGAAAGAGGTGGATTATAGCAATTTTGAAGTTACGGAGTATGATGAAATTGTTGATGGATTAATTGCAAATATGGATAGCATTATGATATGGAAATTCAAAATATAGTGGATTTGGAGGGTTATAGGAAAGAATAGAAAGTCAGTGCCTCAATCAATGATGTAGACATTATAACAATAAGATTGCTATTTTGTACTA
>CAVKBP010000169.1:0-5162 GCA_963654395.1 Ruminococcus sp. CAG:382 | reverse complement strand
TATATATTTCACAGCCAAGTCTTACTAATGCAATCCATGAGCTTGAGAAAGAGATGAATATTACGATATTTAACAGAACTAATAAGGGGATAAGTGTGTCTAAGGAGGGAGAGGATTTTCTCTCACACGCAAGACAGATTCTTGAACAGGCTGCCATACTTGAGGATAAGTATAAGGGAGGCAGTGGTGGAAAGAAGCAGTATTGTGTATCGACACAGCATTATTCATTTGCAGTCAATGCATTTGTTGATTTAATTAAGCAGTTCGGACAGGATGAATACGATTTCAGCTTGAGAGAGACGCAGACATATGAGATTATCGAGGACGTTGCACGCCTGAGGAGCGAGATAGGAATACTGTTCATCAATGATTTCAATGAGGCGGTTATCAGAAAGCTGCTAAAGTCGTATGAGCTTGAATTTCATGAGCTTTTCACTGCCAGACCTCATGTATTCATAAGCAGGAAGCATCCGCTTGCAGGGTGCAGTGTCATATATAATGAGCAGTTGGAGGAATATCCATATCTGTCATTCGAGCAGGGAGAGCATAATTCGTTTTATTTTTCAGAGGAGATATTCTCGGAAACTGAAAGGAAGAAGAACATAAGAGTGCGCGACAGGGCGACTCTTTTTAATCTGCTGATTGGACTTAACGGTTATACGGTAAGCAGCGGAATTATAGACAAGAAGCTTAACGGAAAGGACATTATAGCAGTGCCGCTTGCGGACGAAACGGATATGCATATTGGGTATATAACCCATAAAAAGGGGATGCTTGGCAGGCTTGGAAGTACATATATAAATGCGCTTAGTAAATATTGTGTCTAGGATATGCCTGTTATTAAAGAACATTTCAGGGGATAATTAAATAGAAAATGCATTATAAGCCGGGCTGGATATAGCTTTAAACTATGTCTAACTCGTCTTTTTATGTATTATACAAATGCTTTTCTGGTACATATAATTACGGCATAATTATCAGGAGGTATTGAGATGAAAACAGCAGTAGTTGGATATCCAAGGATAGGAACATTAAGAGAGTTGAAGTTTGCACTGGAAAAATATTTCAGAAAAGAAATCAGCGCAGATGAGCTTACACAGACAGCTAAGGAATTGAGAAAGACACACTGGCTTACACAGAAAGAGGCAGGAATTGATTATATTACAAGCAATGATTTTTCATATTATGACATCGTGCTTGATACAGCATTTTTACTGAACATAATTCCTGAAAGATATGAAAAGCTTGAAGTTTCAGAGCTTGACAAATACCTTGCCATGGCAAGAGGATATCAGGGCGGGAGCGGTGATGTCAAGGCACTCGCAATGAAGAAATGGTTTAATACTAATTATCATTATATTGTTCCGGAGCTTGAGGATGATACGCAGATAAAAGTGTCAGGCAGCAAGCTGTGGGATGAATATAATGAGGCGAAGGAGCTTGGAATTGAGACAAAGCCGGTTATTACAGGAGCGTTTACTTTATATAAGTTGTGCAGATATACAGGAAATAAGAAAGCTGATGATTATATCAATGCATTTGTTGATGCATATAAAGAAGTGGTCAGCAGATGTGAAACGGATGGTGTGCAGTGGCTTCAGTTCGACGAGCCTGCACTTGTACAGGATATGACAGATGAAGACAGAGACATATTTGTAAAAATGTATAGTGAAATCTTAGGTGCAAAGAAGTCCTGCAGAATACTTCTCCAGACATATTTCGGAGATGTGAGGGATGTGTATGAGGATATTGTGAAGCTGGCATTTGACGGAATCGGACTTGATTTCATCGAGGGCAAGAAGACAGCAGAGCTTGTAGAAAAATGCGGATTTCCAGAGGGAAAGGTGTTATTTGCCGGACTTGTCAACGGAAAGAATATCTGGAAGAATCATTATGAGAAGACTTTAAATGTGCTTAAGGCTCTTAAGGAAAAAGAAATACAGACAGTTTTGTCAACCTCATGCTCACTTCTTCATGTGCCATATACTTTAAAGCATGAGAATAAGCTTGCGGATGAGTATCTTAATTACTTCGCATTTGCCAATGAAAAGCTTGTGGAATTAAAGGAATTAAGCACACTTGCTGAAAGTGAAGGCTATGAGGCTGCTGAAAGCTTTAAGGCGAACAGACAGCTTTTTGCAGGCACAAGAAAATGTGACAATGAAGCAGTTAAGGAAAGACTTGCAAAGGTTACAGAGGCAGATTATAAGAGACTTCCGGCAAGAAGCGAAAGACAGCAGCTACAGAAAGAAGAATTTGGACTGCCGGTGCTTCCTACGACTACTATTGGTTCATTTCCACAGACAAAGGATGTCAAGGCGAACCGCTCGGCATTCCGTAAGGGTGAAATCAGCAGGGAGCAGTATGTTGAATTTAACAAAAAGAAAATTGTGGAATGTGTAAAATGGCAGGAAGAAATCGGACTTGATGTGCTTGTTCATGGCGAGTATGAAAGAAATGATATGGTTGAGTATTTCGGTGAGTCACTGGGAGGTTTTCTGTTTACAGAAAAGGCATGGGTTCAGTCATATGGAACAAGATGTGTCAAGCCGCCAATTATCTGGGGTGATGTCTACCGCAAAAAGCCGATTACAGTTGAGTGGTCTGTGTATGCGCAGTCGCTTACAGATAAGATTATGAAGGGAATGCTCACAGGACCGGTAACTATTCTTAACTGGTCATTCCCAAGAGAGGATATTACAATCAAGGAATCAATTTCACAGATTGCGCTTGCAATAAGGGATGAGGTGCTTGACCTTGAAGCTAATGGAATTAAGATTATCCAGATTGATGAGGCAGCCTTAAGAGAAAAGCTTCCGTTAAGAAAATCTGACTGGAATACTGAATATCTTGATTTTGCCATACCGGCGTTCAGGCTTACAGCAAGTGGTGTAAAGCCGGAAACACAGATACATACCCATATGTGCTACAGCGAATTTACAGATATAATACCGGCAATAGATGATATGGATGCGGATGTCATAACATTTGAAGCATCACGCTCAGACCTGCAGATTCTCGATTCATTGAGGGGAAATAATTTTGAAACAGAGGTCGGACCTGGTGTGTATGATATCCACTCACCAAGAATTCCATCTGTTGAAGAGATTACCAGTGCGATTAAGATAATGCTTACTAAGATAGACGAAAGCAGGCTCTGGGTAAATCCGGACTGCGGACTTAAGACAAGAGGCGTGCCAGAGACGGAGGCAAGCCTTAAGAATATGGTTGAGGCGGCCAGGGCTGTCAGGGCAGAGCTGTAATAATGGCTGTATCATCAGATTAAATTAGTAGTGTTATGGTACGCTGGTGCGATGGATAAAACTTAAAAAGGGTTGCGCAGTATGAGGAAACTGCCTGCTTTGATTAAATGTAGTTAATTGCGAAATGCATTGAGTCAAAAGGCACACAAGAAAGGGGCTGTGAAAAAAGAATAGTCCTGAAAAAAGAAAGACCAAGAGTTTGATAGAAACTCTTGGTCTTTCTTTCGGTTATAATTAACATGTACAAAAAGTATATTATTTTTCATACTAATACATCATTTCATAAATAACTAGCCCGAAAGCGCAGAATGTTTTTTTTGAATGTGCATATCAAAAAACGCAGGCGTAGCGGACTACGGCGAGGCTTTTTGGTGTGTGCAGTCAGAAAAACAGGCAAGTTTTTGGACTAGTTATTTAGAAATCGATGTACTATACTCCACTATATACACTATATCCGCCATCAACAGGTAAAACTATACCATTGACGAAGCCGGCAGCCGCATCATTTACAAGGAAGAGTGTTGCGCCGATAAGCTCCTCTGGATTACCAAAGCGTCCCATAGGTGTTCCGGCAATGATTTTCTTAGCGCGGTCAGTATATGTTCCGTCTGCATTGAATAAGAGGTCATGGTTCTGCTCAGCAGCGTAGAAGCCGGGAGCAATTGCGTTGCAGCGGATTCCGCTTTCGCCAAAATGTACAGCAAGCCACTGTGTAAGATTAAGAATAGCACTCTTGGCATTGCCATAAGCCACAACCTTAGTAAGTGGAAGGATAGAAGTAACGGAAGCAATATTAATAATATTACCACTTCTCTTTTCAACCATATCCTTAGTGAATACCTGGATAGGAAGAAGCGTTCCCATATAATTAAGATCCATGACATCACGGATTCTGTCCTCATCAAGATTCCAGAAGGAGTAGTCAGAAGCTTCCTGGTCCTTCTTTAACATCTCGATAGAAGTAATTGCGCCAGGCTGGTTGCCGCCTGCACCATTGATGAGAATGTCACAGCTTCCCAGCTCGCTCTTAATGATTTCATAAGCTGCAGAAAGCTCATCCTTATTAAGTACATTACAGCTATAGCCTTTAACAGTAACATCCCTGCCATATTCATCAAGAGCATTCTTAGTAAGCTTTTCAGAGATAGCAGCAAGCTTTTCTTTGTTTCGTCCGATTATTGCAACCTTAGCGCCGCATACAGCAAGTCCATATGCCATAGCTGAGCAGAGAGTTCCGCTTCCTCCGGTTACAATAGCAGTTTTACCTGACAGATCAGTATTAAAAGGTACTTTCATAAATCCAATCTCCAATCTTTTTATTATTACAGTGTTTCATAAATAACCAGCCCAAAATGCAGAATGTTTTTTGATGTGTGTAGTCAGAAAACAGGCAGGTTATTGGGATAGTTATTCCGGAAAAGAGTATAACAATTTTTCCTCACAATATCAACAGCCTTGAAAATATGAAAGAAAACATTTATAGTATTAGATGAAAAAGCCTTTATGAAGCAACAACAGGAGGAAGTTATGAGTGAAAATTGTTCAGGAAGCTGCTCTGGCTGCAGCTCAGATTGTGAGTCAAGAAAAGGATCACAGATAGTGCGTAATGCCAATAATGGAAAAGTAAAGAAGGTTATAGCTGTCGTCAGCGGCAAGGGTGGCGTTGGTAAATCCCTTGTCACATCTATGCTGGCAGTTAAGGCCAATAAAGCAGGAAAGAGGGCTGCGATACTTGATGCAGATATCACAGGACCATCTATTCCCAAGTCATTCGGTCTTACAGAAAGAGTTACATGTAATGAGGACGGTACTGTAATGTATCCGGAGACATCTAAGAATGGTATTAAGGTTATGTCGCTTAACCTGCTTATGGATAATGAGACTGATCCGGTTATATGG